>WVXJ01000194.1:0-6256 GCA_011773575.1 Armatimonadota bacterium
CGTTACGGCAAGATGATGACGGGGTCGCCAAGGCGCAGTGTTTGCCACAATTCCTCAATTGCCTCATCCTCCAGGGCGATACAGCCGAGCGTCCAGTCTGACTGGGTTCCGCCTCCGTGAATGCCGATCTCTCCACCGAGGGGTGTATTCCACGGCGGTTGGCGGCGGGCTGCCGTTGCCTCGAGGATGGCGCGATACTGTTGCTCTGAGATTCGGTTTCCCTGCAGTGCGGCTTTGGCGTCATCCGTGTTTGGATAGGAGATTCCCAAAAACAGATGGAAAGCGGAATGCGGGTTGCGGGTGCAGATATAGTACCTTCCCTCGGGCGTTCGTCCATCTCCCTGTCGTGTCTTGTGGCCCTCGGGGGTCGGTCCGAGCGCGATCGGAAGGGCCGCCGCCAGTTCTCCGTTGAGGTAGAGACATAAGGCACGCTCTGCTTTATGGATAACGATAGCCCGTTCTCCTTCAACCGGCGGCGTTTGCGGGAAAGAAGCGACGGAAAGTGTGTTGGTGTTTCGGGGCGCGCCCTCCGGATTTCCCGGAGAGCGATGTCGGGAGATCAGGCCTAAAGCGACCACGAGGATGGCGAGAAGGCTCAGCACAGACCAGGATCGGCGCATCAGTTCTCCTCCCGCCGTGTCGGGTGTGGGTCACCTTGCATGGCCCACGGGGATGATGTAGAGGGGCCGTTCATTGGGGGGTAAGCCCAGGGCTTTGGAGACGGCTCTGTCGTCAAAGGCTCCCACTGGCACCGACCCCAGCCCCAGCGCGACTGCCTGTAGGTGGATATTCTGTCCCGCGTGGCCTGCTTCTATATGGACATAGCGCTCGGCCCTGTTGCCGTATTTGGACCGGGTGCGCTCATACACCGCGCTGATTACAAAATCCACGGGCGCCTCGGCTATGAATGCCTGTCCCAGCGCGGCCTGCGCCAGAGGCCTCCGTACGTCTTCCTGGGAGATCTGGAGCATTCTGTGGCCCTGCGGCATGTAGTGGAAGATGCCATCTTGTTTCACCACATAGATTTCCAGAGGGTACAGTGCGCCGGCGGAGGGTGCGGTACGGAACCCTCGTGTCTGGTGAGTGATGCCTTGCGCGGCCCAGGCGAGTTGTCCCACCTGTTCCAGCGACAGCTTCGTGGCCGTAAACCTGCGAACCGAGCGGCGCCGCGCCAGGGCCTCTTCAACCGGCATGTTTCCATCAACTTTGGGCTGGGGGAGCCGCACCTCAGTGCCTCCGGCGGCTGCGGTTGAGGGTGTGCTCTGGCCGCATCCGAGTTCTGCCGGGATGGTCAAACATATCCCGATCAAGATCTTGAAGAGTATTGAGGTTGTCTTCACAAAGCACCTCCCAGGGGCATTTTACTTTCTCACCTATTAGAGAAACCGGGGGAGGAAAAGTTGTCTGTATCTCGCTCATCTCTACTCTTCCATTTTGCTCTACCTTCAATCTTTCCGCTATGGGCCAATCGGGCAGTATGCCGCCGCGCACTGAATCAAGGCTTTCTCTCCTCCTGCTGATAGGCGAAGACGGAATGGTTGTGGATGGATTCCATGCTCTCACAGGAAACCTCGAACCAGGTAATGCGGGAATCGCCGCGCAGTGCGGAGACCACATCCCGCAGAATGTCCTCCACGAATTTGGGGTTATCGTAGGCCTGTTCAGTGACGGATTTCTCATCTTCCCGCTTCAAAACAGGATAGACTCCGCTCGATCCCTGTGCCTCTATAAGGCTGACCAGGTCCTCGATCCAGATGATTTCACCAGGAGAGGTGCGAACCTTCACCCTTACCGTGGCGCGCTGGCTGTGGGCACCGCGGGAGGATATCTCTTTGCTGCAGGGACACAACAGGGTGACAGGCACCTCCACACCCAGAGTAAATACAAAAGCGGATTCATCCTGCTCGCCCTCGAAGAGGCAGTCGTAGTCGAGGGCGCTTTCCGCGCTGGTGGCGGGCGCGCTCTTGGTGATAAAATACTTAAAGGCAAGCCGCAGATCCGCCCTCCTCGCTCCCAGACGCTTTCTCGCCTCGGCCAACATCTCGGCGATTTCTCCGGGCCCGATGGGGTGTTGGCCGAAGTCGAAAAGTACCTCCACAAATCGGCTCATATGGGTGCCGCGGAAATGATGAGGAAGTTCCACGGCCAGATCTATCCGCGCCAGCGCGCCCACAAAACCTGCGGTCTTGCGGCGCACCTGGATGGGCAAGTGGACATCCTTTACTCCCACCCGCTGAATGGTTATGCCCCTGTTGTCGGCCTCTGCGGCCACATCAGATAATGCTTTATGCGACATTTCCAGCGCTCTATTTTCCTCTTTCATCCAAAATCCTCAACCGTGTGATTCCAGGCTCTTCCGTCTCAGCCCCTCCACGCAATAATCGAATGGCAGCCACTGGCATCCCTCGCAGATGGAGACGAGATCCTCGGGCGTTATCTTCTCCCGCACCAGTTCTAATATATCATCCCTCGAGAAAGTCCGCCCCGAGTCTATCTCCAACTGCTGCAGCACCCTGTGATCGAGTGCCCGCGCACTGACCGGCTCACCCATAATATCTCTTTCACATTGCCCTCGCTTGTTGCGAGGACATGGTGCGCAGATATCATCAGCCTCGTCGGTAACGAGAATCTCCAGGTCGGGTTCGCTCTTTACCCGCGCGTGAACCCGGGCCATATTCTCCACAAAGTGCTCGTCATAGCCCAGCCCCCGAAACCCGTGCATACAGAGCAGATGATGTGCCCGCAGAGACAGGCGTTTCATCTCCGGTGTGTTGCTCATCTGTTATCTTTACCTCCCGCTCCCGGCAAGTTCTCTTCCCAGGAAGAGGAGCCGCATTATTCTCTCAGTGGCTTCCTGCACCAATTCTGCAGCCCGCTCCACGGACTCGGTCTCTTCCATAGGGCTGTTCACACATGGTATCGCCACCGAAATACCCATCTCCGTCAGTCTCTCCGGATCCACATCCACGGCCCCGGCGATTGCCACCACAGGGGTATGATATCTCCTCGCCAATGCACCCACACCGGCGAGGGTCTTGCCGAACTCCAACTGGGAGTCTATTTTACCCTCTCCGGTGATTACCAGGTCCGCAGCAGCCAGATACTCCTCAAAGGAGATCGTGTCCAGCACTAAGGCCGCTCCGCTCTGTATTTTCCCCTTCAAGAAAGCTATCAATCCCGCTCCCAGTCCTCCCGCGGCACCGGCTCCGGGAAGATCTTTTACGTCAACTTTCAGGTCCCGGGCGATGATTTCAGCATAGTGCGCCAGGGCCGAATCGAGTTCCTTCACCATTTCCGGAGTGGCCCCTTTTTGAGGCCCGTAGATGGCCGCAGCCCCCTCCGGCCCGCAGAGCGGGTTGCCCACATCTGAGGCGACCTTCACTTCCAGCCGCTCCAGCCTCTCCTCCATTCCCGCAATGTGAATCCTATCCAGATTGGCGAGAGCGGCGCCTCCCCGGCCCATGGGCTTTCCAGCCGCATCCAGGAGTTCCGCCCCCAGTGCCTGCGCCATTCCCGCGCCTCCGTCATTTGTGGCGGAGCCGCCGATACCGATGATGAGTTTGGTGCAGCCCGCCTCCAGCGCCGCGCAAATCAGTTCACCGGTACCATAGGTGGTGGTAATAAGGGGGTTGCGTTTCTCCGGCGGAACGAGGGGCAGCCCGGAGGCGGCCGCCATCTCTATTACCGCGGTAATATCATCCCCCAGTACTCCCCAACGCGCCTCTACGGGATCACCCAGGGGGCCGGTTACCTTCGTGGTTATGAAGCGGCCGTGGGTGGCGGTAACAAGGGCCTCCACGGTTCCCTCTCCGCCGTCGGCCAGGGGAAGGCTTACTGTTTCCGACTCCGGCATTACCACACGGATTCCCTGGCGTATCGCCTCCGCCGCCTCTGCTGCGGAGAGACTGCCTTTGAAAGAATCCGGCGCGATGAGGATGTTCATGAACGGTACCTCGACTTATACCGCTTCTCGCATTTCAAGAGATGTCAGGCTCATTCTAAGATACGCCTCTAGAATACGCCGGCCGGCGGCTACATCCTCCATATTTCTCGTTTTCACGCTACAATAGAGGGCCTTTCAAGGAAGCGATGAAGCCGTGGACAAGAAGGAAGCCGCCAAAGGAGAGGGAGCAACAACGCGAAGGACAGACCTGGGTGCGGTGTTGGGACTGCTGGTCATCAGCCTGGCCTTCTTCGGGCGAGCCGCCAGCGGTCGCTGGACCTTCTTTCACGGCGATCTGCATTACCTCTTCTACCCCCTAAAAGTCTTCTATGCCGAGTCCCTGCACGCGGGCCGGCTCCCGCTGTGGAATCCCTACATCGGGTGTGGCTATCCGCAGTTGGCGGAGGGGCAAATCGCTGCCTTTTATCCCTTCAATGCGCTCCTCTTCGGCCTGCTGCCTATTACGTTCGCTTTCAACTACAGTGTCATCATTCATTTCGCCCTGGCGGGAATCTTCTTCTACGCGTTCTTGCGCCGCCGGGGTCTGTCTCCCATAGCCTCCTTCGTTGGAGCAGGTGTGTTTGAGTGGAGCGGCTTCCTGATCAGCCATCTCCAACACCTCGATATCGTCACCTCCGTCGCCTGGTTGCCGCTGCTGCTTTATCTATGGGAGGACGGCATCCAGCGTGCTCTAGCGGGCCGCGAATCTTTCTCCCGCGCGCTATTGGCGGGGATTGTGCTCGGCATTCAAGCGCTGGCGGGCTCTCCTGCGGTTGTCTTCTACTCTCTGCTCATCGGTGCAATATATCTCCTCTGCCGATTTGCCGGGCTGAACAAGGAGGGCTTGAGTATCAGAGAGCCGGCCTTCTTGTTTCTTGGCACTCTGGTGGTGGGGGCATCTCTCTCTGCCGTACAAAGCCTGCCCATATTGGGGCTTGTCGGCTATGCATCTCATTCGAGTGAGTCTTCACTCAGCAGTATGACCTCCCACGGACTGGTGTGGGGACAATTGTTGACATTTCTTTTTCCGAATTCCTTCGGGTCTCCCGCCTACGGCACCTATGTGGGAGTGAGATGGTTCTGGGAGGTTTGCGGTTACCTGGGGATAATAAGCCTTCTCCTCATCGGCCTGGGAACAATCAAGCGTTGGCAGCGGTCATGGCCCTTGGTAGTATTGGGGGCGGTTGGACTGATACTCTCTTTCGGGAAAGGAAACCCAGTCTATCTCCTCTTGCAATACATTCCGCCTTTCAACTCCGTCGGGGCTGCGGGGCGCTATCTGTTGTTGTGGACTGCAGCGGGAGCTGCGCTTGCTGCGGAAGGAGCCGAAATATTTCTACAGCGGCCTTCCCAGGCAAAGAAGAGAGGTGGGCTGTTTCTTTCACTGGTTGCGATGGTGCTGCTCGCCTGCTGGCTTGTTTTATTGTATCGCCTGGTTTGGATTTCGCCGGCGTATTCTTCGCGGCCCGCGGTTTTGCTGGGGGAATGGGCGGTCCTGGGCAGTGGTATCGCGCTCTTCTTCATACTGCTCGCTTCGGTTCGCGCGGGATTGCCCCGCGCGTTGACGGGATCGGTCTTGGCGGCGGCGATTCTCGCCGACTTGTTTGTATTCGCCATTCCGTTGGCTCCGACGGTTCCCCGCTCCTTCTATGAACAAACGCCCTGGACCGCGCGCCGAATAGCGGCGGATTCTTCTTGGTATCGGGTGTGGCCCTGGCGCACCCTGGAGCCGACTGAAGCGCTGCATGAGGCGTATCCCGCGTGGGCCTCAGGGACTTCCAACTATGAATTCGATTGGGAGCGATTGAGGCCCAATCTGCCCGTTTTGTGGCATCTGCGCAACGTTGGAGCAGGTGTCTCTTTGATGCGCGAAATTGAATCCTGTATACATATTACCGAGACGGATCCTCTTCCCGGCGTCATTCGCGGCTCTGTCTCGATCGTGCGAGAATTGGCGACTCTGCTCGGAGCGAAATATCTGATCTTGCGTCAAGCGGAGCCGAATCTTGAGTTGATAGACCAGCAAGGTGAGCTGTGGCTATATCGCAATCCGCAGGCCTTCCCTCGCGCCTGGGTGGTGGGGGCGGCGACGGTAAGGCAAACCGATGCACCGGCACTCGGCGCGCTGCTATCTCGAATGTTTCCAATCCGCGAGGAGGCGATAATTGACAGGCCTCTCATGAAAGCGCTCACGGAGAGAGGGGAAGTCCAGGCTGAGATAGAGATAGAAGAGCCAAGACCGGAAGAGATAATTCTTCACACACGCACAGACTCTGACGGCCTGCTCATCTTGAACGAATCCTATGACCCCAA
>WVXJ01000194.1:6420-12631 GCA_011773575.1 Armatimonadota bacterium
AGATTCGACGCGGGCAAGATGATTGGCCTCGCGCTCTGCCGCGGAGGCCTGCTGGCGGCGGTATTTCTGGCTCCGATTGTATGGGCGCGCTTCGACGGCCTGGGAGCGGCGGTGGTGCTCTCCTGTCTCTGTCTGGGGGGAATCGGATTCATGATTTCCAAGCCGGAGAGGCTTCTGCCTGCGGGCCTTCCCCTCTCTTCATTCCACCTCGCCCTTGCTGCGCTCGTTCTCGTTTCCCTGGTCTCCTATTTCTCCAGCCTCTCCACATTCGCAAGCGGTCTGGATCTGGTGCGGTTGGCGGCGGGGGCGCTGGTTTTCTGGCTCGCGCTGTGGGCAGGAGCGGAGGGGGAAGTTCAAAATTCAGAGGTGAGAGTTGAGAGTAATGCAGCAACGCGGCCCCGCAAGTCGAAGCGCGCTTCCCGTCAGACGAGAAAAAATCTCCAACCCGCCCTGACGGCGATCTTCTTCATGATCCTGGTGGCGGCGGGCTGTGTGGTGCATGATTGGTTTTCTTACTACGATACTCCGGCTCAGGTCATGCTGCTGCTGGCGCTTATCGCGGTCGGCTCTTTGTTGATATTCGCTTATCTCTGGGCAAGACCCGCCGGTATTGATACAATCAGTGTTGCGCTCGTTGCCACCGGCATAGTCGCTTTGTACGGCATCCATGAATGGCTCAATGTGCGCTTTGTAGTGGGTAATGAGACCTGGCAGGTCTTCTCCACTTTCTATAATCCGAATCCGCTTGCCGGTTTTCTGGGGATGGCGCTGTTCCTTTCCTTGGGTGCGCCTGGATGTGCAATAATCGCCAAGCGGGGCGCAGCCCGCAGCCATTTCTTCCCCATTATCACAGCGATTCTCATTCTTGCTTGCCTTCCGTTCACATACTCCAAAGGAGCGTGGGCGAGCCTCTATCTCGCCGGGGCCGTTTGGCTCATCTTGCTGGCTCTGATCCTTTCGACCTCCCGGCTGAAGAAGGCAGTTCTCATCGGCCTTATTCTTGCAGTCATGTTTGCCGCCCCTGTCGGTCTCTCATTTGCCCGTCCCGGTCTGCAGGCAAAGGCGAGGACGGCCCTAAGCCTGAAAAACCGCTCCAACATGTTTCGCTATCTCACCTGGAAAGCAAGCCTCGAGATGGCCGCGGGTTACCCCTGGACAGGGGTGGGAGCGGGCGCCTTCGAATATGGCTTCGGACAGTATGCTATCGCCGGTTATACCCGCCGCGCCCATCAGAACTATCTGGAGACAGCGGCTGAGCTCGGCTGGCCCGGCCTCTTCTGTTTCGTCTGGCTGCTGGCGGCGGGAATCGTGGGTCTGGGGCGTGCAGTGAAACGGGCGCAGAATGGTGAAAAGAAGATCCTTGCCGCGGGGGCGCTGTGTGCATCACTGGTGATGATATTTCATAGTTTCCTTGACTACGACTGGTATATTGGAGCCAATATGACCTTTTTCTTTCTTGCCTGCGGGCTGGGTATTTCCGCAGGGTCCGGCGCCGCCGCAGATGCCGGGAAGGGGAAGATGAGAATTGGCTGGAGAGTCACCGCGGTAGTATTCTTCCTGCTGCTCGCAGCAAAAGCCGTTACTCTGGGCTGGGCGGATAGAGAGTACCGCGCTGCACAGGAGTCGACTCGGAAAGGGCTTTTCCTGGAGGCAAGAAGCCATCTTCAAAGGGCCGTAAGACTGGCTCCTGATTTTGGTCGCGCCTATTGGAAACTGGCATCTCTCTCTCCTTCACAGGAGAGCATTTCCCTACTTGAAAAAGCAGCCTCCCTGGAACCCAAGTACCCGGTCTATCCCGCTTCCCTTGGGCGGATGCGTAAGGAGGCTGGAGACTTGGAGGGAGCGCTCAGTGCCTATCGGGAAACGACGGCACTGAATCCACAGCAGTTGAATGCCTGGATTTCTATTGCTGAGATAAATCTCACTCTAGGCCGGAGAGAAGAGGCGATAGAAGCATTTCAGCACATCATCGAGATTCAGCAGGGGCCTGCCGGTCGTTACCAGGCGATTGAATATGAGGTGAAGATCGAATACGCGGAAGCCCACTACGCCATGGCGGTGGTGTTGTCGAACGGTGTCATTGAAGGCGGCGAAGAGACTGCAATGGAACATCTCCAGGAAGCCGTGCGGCTGTTGAAGAAGTATGAGAGGGTGGGCAGGATGTTCACAGAACAGCGCAGGGTCATTGGAGAGGCAGCCCCGGGAATAGAAGATAAGGTTGCCTTGCTGAAGGGGAAATGCTATTTCAGAATGGCCGGCATACTGCGCGGGAGAGGTGAACAGGCGGAGGCTGACGAGATGCTGGCCTCGGCCATGGAAGTGCGCTCCGATATCGCCAGGATCGTCGCCGCGGAGGATCTGGAATGGCTCAAGTAGAATCTTCCGCGCCGACATTCGATACTCAATCATCTCCGCCGGCCGGCCCCAGCCTGCTTGCCCGGCTGCTCCTGATTCTCCTGGGGCTGGGTCTTTTCTTGATCTTCACCGTTGCGGTGGCGGCGGGTCTGGGGGCGGTCAGCATTCCGCCCGCGGATCTGTTTCACTCCATCGTCAACCGGCTGGGAGGCGCGGAGAGCGCACTCGGCGGCACAGACCAAATCCTGTGGGGGCTGCGGCTGCCGCGCATCGCCCTGGGAGCGATTGTGGGGGCGGCGCTCGCAATCGCCGGCGGCGCCCTGCAAGGGCTGCTTCTCAATCCTCTCGCGGATCCCTATCTTATTGGGGTTTCCGCGGGGGCTGCCTTGGGTGCCTCTGTGGCGATCAGGGTTTCGGATAATGCCTCCACTTCCATGCGAATCCTCAGCCGCCTGGCGGAAATCACCGAGGGGCTGGGGCGCACCCTCGCCGCTTTCGCCGCCGCCATCATCACACTCCTTATCGTATATCGGCTTGCTCTCAAAAACGGAAGGCTGGGCCGGGAATCCTTTATCCTCGCCGGAGTCGTGGTGGGGTCTTTCATGTGGGCACTTGTAACCCTCATCATGGCCACCTCTCACGGCGGCCAGTTGACCGGGGTGGTAACTTGGCTGTTGGGAAATCTGACGCTGGTGTCTTCATGGACCAGTGTAGGGGTGGCGGGCCTGGTCGTGCTGGCCGGCGCTCTGGGGCTGTACGCGTTCAGCAGAGACCTAAACTTGATTGCCTTGGGAGAGGAGCCGGCCAAACAGTTGGGGGTTGAGGTTGAGAGATTAAAGAAGGTGGTAATTCTGCTGGCGGCTCTGCTGACGGCGGCGGCGGTGTCGGTGAGTGGGGTAATCGGCTTTGTGGGCCTCATAATCCCACATATGGCGCGCAGGATGTGGGGGCCCGACCATCGCATTCTGCTGCCGGCCTCGGCTCTCCTGGGAGCCAGTTTCCTGGTGTGGGCGGATACCCTCGCGCGGGTCGCCTCGGAACTGCTGCCGGTGGGGGTGATTACTTCTCTGTTGGGCGCGCCTTTCTTCTGTTATCTGCTGGTGAGCGGACTTCGCCGGTCAACCGAGTAACTCTGAAATCCCGCTGATACCTATCATCATGGCAGTTCCACACCAAGAGGAGGCAGAATCTCAGTTTCTTCTCAGCCTATGGTATAATCCCCTGTGCTACTTACCCGCGAGGCTCAAATGGCGAAAATACTCATAGTAGAAGATGATCCACCGACCCTAGCACTGGTGAAGGCTACACTGGAAGAGGCGGGACACGCCGTCAGCCAAGCCGGCAATGGCGCGGAAGCGGTGATAGCGGTAAACAGCGATGCCCCGGATTTGATACTGATGGACATAATGATGCCGATAATGAACGGCTTTCAGGCCCTGCATGTCCTCAAGAGCAGCCCCATGACCAAAGACATACCTGTGGTAATGCTTACCGCCCGCTCCGGAGATGTAGACATGGCGCAGGGATGGGCCGAGGGCGTTGATTTCTATCTCACAAAGCCCTTCTCCCCCAAAGAACTGCTCACAGTTGTCAAGAGGATCCTCCCCGCGAAGGACGCAGAAGCCTGAGCGCAGGTCTGCGATTCCTCCTGTCAGGCAAATCGGCCCAATCGCTTCGACACCAGACTCTAGACCCTGGACTCTGGACTCTAGACTCTGGACTCTAGACTCCAATACTATCCTATGACATACTCTTGCTGCTCTGCGAAGCAGCGATGTTACTCCGCTGCGAAGCACGAGCCGTGGGGATATGTCAGGCATGTCGCGCTTTTTCATCCAAACCTATGGCTGCCAGATGAATGAGGCGGATTCGGAGATCATGGCCCGCATCCTGCAAAGGGCGGGTTATGAACCCACCGACGCTCCGGAAGAGGCTTCAATCATCCTCCTCAATACCTGCTGTGTGCGGGCAAAGCCGGAGCAGAAGGTCTATTCCCGCCTGGGTGAATTGCGCCCCATCAAAGAGCGCCGCCCGGAGGTTATCATCGCCCTTGCCGGCTGTATGGCCCAGAAAGAGGGGCAGGCCCTGCTGAAGCGGGTTCCCTATCTGGACCTGGTAATCGGGACTCATCAATTCCACCGCATAGAGGAGTTCATTCACTCCTGCCAACAGGGCGGGAGGCGAATCTGTGTGCTGGGATCTGAGGATGACCCCTCCATTGCGCGCCATGAATTGGCCGCGCAGACTAAGACCGGGGCGAACTTGAAGGCCTTTGTGCCGATTATCCGCGGCTGTGACAATAATTGCACTTATTGTGTCGTCCCCTCCGTCAGAGGCCGCCAGAAGAGCCGTCCCCTTCATGAGATAAAAGCTGAGACAGAGGCACTTACCGCACGCGGCTGCAAAGAGGTTACTCTCCTGGGCCAGAATGTTCTCGCCTATGGCCGGGACTTGCCCGTAAACGCCGATTTCGTTTCTTTGCTGGAGAGCCTGCAAGATGTGGAGGGGCTCGAGCGCATCCGCTTCACCACCGCCCACCCCAGAGATGTGGATGATAGATTGATCGAAGCCGTCGCCGGTCTGCCAAAGGTGTGTGAACACTTACACCTTCCCATCCAGGCGGGACATGACCGCCTGCTGAAGGCGATGGGACGGGGACATACAACGGACTATTATCTGGAGATGGTGGAGAAGATCCGGGCGAAGATTCCCGGTGTATCAATCACTACAGATATAATGGTNNGAAAAGATAGGCTTTGATCAGGCTTTTACATTCGTCTATTCACCCCGGCCCGGCACCCCGGCGACAAAACTGCCGGACCAGGTTCCCCAGAAAGCGAAGGTCACTCGCCTGAATCGCCTGATTGAGTTGATCAATGCCTCCGCCTTGCAGGCAAATGCGTCTCAAGTGGGCCGCCAGGGAGAAGTGTTGGTTGACGGTGTGAGTGAAAAGGATCCCGGAAGACTGGCGGGCCGGCTGCGTAACAACAAACTCGTCGTCTTCCCCGGCAAGGAGGACCTCATCGGCGGGCTTATCTCCGTGACCACCACAGCCGCCCATATGTGGGGATTCACCGGCGAGGTTTCTCAGCAGTAGGGGCGGATATTATCCGCCCGCGATCTTCGGCGGGGGACAGGGCCCCCGCCCTACAGGAAACCTATGTGATTCTATAGGCGGGATATCCAACCGCCATTTGGAGTGCGGCGGCTTGTTTACCCTGAGCGCGTCCGAAGGGCCGCCGCTTTTCTGAACGAGAGCTTGCTCTCGCCGCTGAAGATCGGGCGAGGAGTCAACAATTGTCGGAAGGCCCTCCGCTCAATACCCCAATTCCCGGATTCGCTTATCGGATATGCCGAAGTGGTGGGCGATTTCGTGGAGGACGGTGCGGCGGACTTGTTTGATAATGTCCGCGCGGGAGCGAGAGCGGGCCTCTATGGGGCGCTGAAAGATGGTGATGCGGTCAGGCATGGACATAGGAGAAAATGGAGAACGCCGCCCCAGGGGAACTCCGTGGTAAAGCCCCAGGATTTGGACCCCGGCGGGCAGGTGCGCCTTTTCGTAATCTTCCGCTGAAGGATTATCCTCAACGGTCACATAGACGTTCTGGAGCTTCTCCAGGAACTCATCCGGCACGCCCTCGAGGGCCTGGGTGACGAGTTCGGCAAATTCTTCCCGCGAAAGCCGCATAAGGCCATTCTAACCGATTCAGCCAAGGCCCACAATGCGGCTCATTGGGAGATCGTCTGCCCGAAAGAAAAAGACGGGCGGGGTTTCCGAAAAACCCCGCCCACGCAATGTGCTTCTATCAGATCTAGCCCAACCTGGCTCTCAACCGCTGTAATCCTCCGGCATCCA
>WVXJ01000194.1:12655-16802 GCA_011773575.1 Armatimonadota bacterium
GTGAGGCATCATCCGGGCTGTCATCAATCCTTCCATGATAGACGAGGGTGCGGTCCGGCCCCAGCAGGAATACTTCCGGTGTGCGCACCGCGCCATAAGCGCGCACCACCTCCTGGGTGTCATCTCTGAGATAGGGGAAATTGTATCCCTTCTCTTTCGCCCGCTCTTCCATGTGCTCGAAATCATCTGTCGGATGGCCGTCGGTCTCATTGCCATTGATGACGATGAATTGCACGCCTTTGTCCGCGTAATCTTTTTGAATCTGAACCATGCGGTCTTCGCTCGCAATCACAGTCGGGCAGTGGTTGCAGCTGACAATCACCACCACAGCCTTCTTGCCCGCGTAATCTGAAAGGCTGTGCATCTTTCCATCAACACCTTTCAAGGTGAAGTCCGGTCCCTTTGCTCCCAGTTCCAGTGTGAACCCCATCATGCCTCCTTCTGGTTTCTTGTAGTCGCCGCCTGCGAATGTGCGGCTGCGTATTCTTCGCTCACGAAAATCCCGCACTCACATATACCATCCCGCGCGATATCGGCGTGGTGCTGTGGACATGGGCAGATATTCTTGCGGTCTTTCTCCGGATCGCCGGTTACCTCCCGACAGGGGCAATACCATCTCCCATGATTGATGAGGTTTCGGGTAAGCCCCCGCAGTACATGCTCAACCGTGACTTCATCCGGATTTAGGCGGTAGCGGCCCCGCGCAACATAACGATGAACCATTTGCTCAACACGCTGGCGGGGTGTGAGAGTATTTTCTTCAACAGACATATTATCTTGTGACATCCTGCAGAGAGTCCAGGCCTGGGCCTGTCATACCGGCTTTCCATCATAAGGGTTTACTCCCCCTCCGACAACCGCTTTTCCCCGCTTAATGTCACATCATCTGCCAAGGCCGGCTGAGAGTCGCCGCCGATGTTCCAGTATTCAACTTCACCCTGTTGGATGATCTTCTTCTCCACTTCAACCCATCTCTGAATCCTGAGTTGGCCGGGGATGGTGAGGGCCAATGACACCAGCAACAGAAGCGCGAAGGTTGCCGGCAACAAAGCGCGGAAACTCGCCAGACACGCCTGAAGGCGATCCAGCCGCTCCTCCGCTGGTTGGCGGCGGCGTTTCCGCAAGCCCCCGACTATCGGGATGACGATAAGCAGGAGCGGTGCGCCTATCGCTATGATGGCGGCCACAGCGGAAATCACTTCATAGCCTTGCGAGGTGGGGCTTATCAACTGCCCTTCATCGGTTGAAAAAAAGAGGATGCCAACCACATAAATAGGCGCAAAGGCAGCCGCCATCAATACGGCCCACTCCCACCGGTGCCAGAGAGGTGCTGTCCCCTGCTTTTTCCAGGAGCGTGATATCAGAGAAAGAAACCCTGTTATGATAAGCAAGGCAAAGACGTAGAGAAGCAGCAGCCAGGACATAGCCGCGAACTGCATACTGCGAGAACCGAGGGCTCCGTGGATTCTCGGCATCATCCTGCGGCTCACGGCTACAGCATCCTCCTTGAAGCGGCGCGTTCGCTCTGAATCTCGCGTGTAGGCATCGGAGAGGTCTTCTCGTCCCCAGGCAACAAGGTAGGCGCGGAAGTTTCGCGAGTAGGTTTCTATTCTCCAGTAACGTTCTTGCTCCTTGGGAAGGTGGAAAGACTTGAGGGCCTCGGCTTCTGCCTTGCTGATAAAAGGCCCGCCGGTGATAGCAAAGATGCTTGAAGCGACAAGGCCGTCATAGCTAAATTCTGCTCCGTCAAGAATTACACGGCCCAAATGAGTACTGCATTCATAATAGAAGACCGCGCGCTCGTGATCTCCTGCGGCTCGGCTCTTCTCCCCCAGGCCCGTCAGAAGCCGCGCGATTGAGCGGCTTTTGCTGAACAGCGGAATACGCTGTCTCGTATCTACGTTTAGTACGGATAATGACAAGAAGACGCCTGGGACTCCACTTTCCTCATGGAGAGTAAGCATAGCCTGGTTGATCTCATCTGTATAAACTGACCAGCCCGGCTTGGCGAGCGCAGTGCGCAAGGCCTTCTCCGCCTCGGAATCTTCTTGCTTGGCAAAGAGGGCGTAAGCGAGGAGGAAATCCGGGGCGGAGTTCTCCGGAGCCAGGGCGGATGCTCTCCGCAGGTGTTCAATCGCCTCATCCAGATTCGCCTTTTCCTCCGCGCTTCGTTCTTTAGGGAAGAAGCCCCTGCGATGTGCGCCCCATTCCTCTTCTCTGTTAAGCCCCCCGCTGTCTAAGAGGAGCTGCACGGCCAATCGTAAACGGACCGCCGGCTCCTCCGGGTATTGTGAAACCACTGCCCGCAGGCGAGAAGGGTCCACGGGCAGCTCCTCTGACGGGTACCCAGATGCTCTATTTGAACGATCGATTGCGTTTATCGCCAGAGCAAGTTCTGTATAGACATTTCGGGGATGTTTCTGAGCCGCGCGTTCAAGTTCTTCCTGTGTAGGGTAAACGTCCTGCAATTCATGGAAGGCCGTGCTCGAAAAAAACCTTGCAGCCTCTCGCAGAGGTGGGACTAGCGGAACCGAAAGTATGCAGGCAAAAATGACCGCTACTATGAGGACTTTGGAAGAGCGCTGCTGCACAGTTGCACCTCCCGCCCAGCCGTGATGGATGGCATGCAAAGATTCAGCCGGTGAGTCAAATCACCGAAGAGTTCCCCGCGTCACCTGCCTTTTATCATAGGCTTTTCTTAAGCCTCAAGCAATCAGTCTTTTTGCCGTAATGTTGGCGTTTCGCATGAGAGAGTGGCCATCCGCGCAAAGGCGCGGCTCCTGCATATGGGCTCGGGCTTTTCCCTGTGTGCGGAGCCGGGCCTTTGCGGGTTAGCTCTCCGGAAATTCCTACAGTGAAATGCTCAGCACCCGCAGGACTTCCTCCACCGAAATCTCGCCGGTCATGGCTTTGTAGATGCCGTCCGCGAACATGGTGGTCATGCCTTTCTTGATGGCGGCCTGGCGAATCTCTTCCACCGACGCGCGGGCGGCTGTCATACACGCGATTTCGTGATCCATGGGCAGCATCTCGAAGACAGCAATTCGCCTCCAGTGGCCGGTCTTGCGGCATTTCTCACAACCCTTTGCTTGGTAGAAGACAGGCGGCTTATTTGGCCAGATCAGCCCCTCCGCCTCCGCCCGCTTGCGCAAATCGCTCAAGAACTTGGCGGAGTATTTCGCCTTTTCCCGGCAGTCTTTGCAAAGCACTCTTACCAGGCGCTGTGCCGAGGCCAGTATCAGGCCCTGGGAAATCACGAATGGCTCGATCCCCATATCCAGCAGCCGCTCAATCACTCCCGCCGCGGTGGTGGCATGGAGTTGACTCATGACCAGATGGCCTGTCATGGCGGCCTGGAAGCATAGTTCCGCGGTCTCCAAATCTCGTATTGCGCCCACAAAAATGATGTCAGGGTCGGAGCGCAAGATGCCGCGCAAACCCACTGGAAATGTCAGGCCCATTTTCTTATTGACACCAATCTGGACCATACCCGGCAGGCTGTATTCCACCGGGTCTTCTATTGTCATGATATTCACCTCCGGCCTGGCGATATGCTGCAAGGCGGCATAGGCATGGGTGGTTTTGCCAGAGCCGCTGGGCCCGGAGAAGATGATGACCCCGGAGGGTGCCCGCAAGGGGCTCTCCAGGCGTTTGCGATCCTCCTCGCGATACCCCAACCGCTCAAGCCCAGGAAGACCGCGCACTTTGTCGAGCAGGCGGAGAGTGGCCTTCTCCCCCAAAACAGAGGGTATAACATTTTCCCGCAAATCATATTCCTGCCCGCGAAGGTTCATCAGGATGCGTCCATCCTGGACAGTGCGGCGGTTTGAGGTGTCCAAATCAGCCATCGCCTTAAACCTGGTCAGCAATGGGTCATGCACATTCTTGGGCAGAGTCAGCACATCTTGCAGCACCCCGTCAATGCGAAACCGGACCGTTGTTTCTCTGGGGGTGGGATTGATGTGGATATCACTCGCTCCATCGGCGGCGGCGGCCTCGATTATCTTGGCGGACAATTCCACCAGGGCTTCCTCCTCTGCGCCCAAAACGGACTCACTGGCGGCGTGTTCTTGCAGGGTCATCTTTTGGCTCCTTTCTTGTGGGCTTTGCGGGCCCCGGCGATACGCTTGTCGAGCAATTTGATGGC
>WVXJ01000194.1:16859-23364 GCA_011773575.1 Armatimonadota bacterium
TTCAAAAAAGCGACGGCCTCATCGAAATCAAGGACGTCCTCCCCCCGCTCTTGTTTCGGCGCAGACTTCTTCACGTTCTTGGCGGCAGACATCTTCCACTCCTCACAATATTATCATAAGTTATCAATGATATATATACCATACTTCTGATAATATGTCAAGAGGGAGCCAGCAATCCTATGAAGTTCACGCTCGACCCCAAACTCTGAACTCTCAACGCTTGCTCTCAAAAACAAAAATTCTATATGATTTGTTTGTTGACATACTATATATAGTGTGGTATTTATATATGGAGACGATATACAGCGGTAGGGGGAAACTGCGACAAACCCTTGAAATTACTGGGTTTGTGCCCAATTCGAGGTCTGAAGTGCCAGTTTCTTGCGCTGATGGAGGCCGCGAGAAATGAAGTGTCCGGCGTGTGGACATGAGGATAGCAGGGTCGCTGACAGCCGCGTGTGTGATGATGGCGCGGCGGTGCGGCGGCGGCGAGAATGTCCTGAATGTGGAAAGCGTTTCACCACCTATGAACGCCCCGGCGAGACTCGCCTCTTCGTTGTAAAGAAAGATGGCCGCAGAGAAGCTTTCGACCGCGACAAGGTCCTACAAGGTCTCAGCAAAGCCTGTGAGAAACGTCCCGTATCCAGAGAGACTTTGGAGGCGGCTGTAGATGAAATCGAGCGCCGCCTGCGTGACGAACTCGCCGAGGAACCACCCACCAGTGAAATCGGGGCGATGGTAATGGAGAAGTTGAAAGAGATAGACCCGGTGGCCTTCGTGCGCTTTGCCTCAGTATATAAAGAGTTTCGAGACACTGACTCGTTCCTGAAGGAAATCGCCGATCTGCGGCTGGGAAACGCGTATGAAGTCCCGGCCGCGACCACGGATGAGCAATCGTAGCCAGTCGAACCAGAAGATGAGGAGAGGAAGATGCCGGAATTGTTGAAGCCACAACTCAGCGAAAATGCGCTCACCGTTTTGAAGAAACGTTATCTGAAAAAAGATGGCGACGGAAATGTAGTCGAGACTCCGGAGGAAATGTTCTGGCGGGTGGCGCGGGAAGTCGCCGACGCGGACCGGCGCTATGACCCGCTCGCCGATGTTCAAGCGCGGGCGGAGGAGTTCTACGGTCTGATGGCGCGCATGGAGTTTCTGCCCAACTCCCCCACCCTGATGAACGCGGGCCGGGAACTGGGCCAGCTCTCCGCCTGTTTCGTGCTTCCGGTTGAAGACTCCATGGAGTCAATCTTTAATGCCATCACTTATACCGCGCTCATCCATCAGAGCGGCGGCGGAACCGGTTTCTCATTTTCCCGTATCCGGCCCGCCAATGACCGGGTGGCTTCCACCGGCGGAATCGCCTCCGGCCCGGTTTCTTTTATGAAGGTCTTCAATGCCGCCACCGAGGCGGTGAAACAGGGCGGCACCCGCCGCGGCGCCAACATGGGCATCCTGCGCGTGGATCACCCCGATATTCTGGACTTCATCCGCTCCAAGGCGGAAAGCGATACTCTCAATAACTTCAATATCTCCGTTGGCATCACCCGCACCTTCATGGAGGCGCTCCAGAAAGAGGAAGAATATGACCTTATCAACCCCCGCACCGGCCAGCCCGTGGGGAAACTGAGCGCGAAGGAGGTATTCGATGAGATTGTGGAGGGGGCCTGGAAGAACGGCGAGCCCGGCATCCTCTTCCTGGATCGGCTGAATGATGACAACCCCACTCCCGCTATTGGAGAAATCGAGAGCACCAATCCGTGCGGAGAACAGCCGCTCTTGGCCTATGAGGCGTGCAATCTCGGCTCCATCAATCTCTCCAAGATGGTGACCGAGAAAGATGGGAATATCGCCATCGATTGGCCCAGACTGGAAAAGACCGTACAGAGCGCGGTTCGCTTCCTGGACAATGTGATTGATGTCAACCGTTATCCGCTGCCCCAGATTGAGCAGCTCGCCCGCGCCAACCGCAAGATCGGCCTGGGTGTAATGGGTTTCGCGGATCTTCTCACCAAACTACAGGTGTCCTATAACAGCGAAGATGCCCTGCGCATCGCCGATGAGGTAATGGCCTTCATCCATCAGAAAGGCTGGCAGACCTCCGCCGAGATCGCCCAGGAGCGGGGTGTGTTCCCCAATTTCGATAAGAGTATCTTTGCCGAAAAGGGCCCGCGGCTGCGCAATGCGACCGTCACCACCATTGCCCCCACGGGAACCCTTTCCATCATCGCCGGCTGCTCCAGTGGGGTGGAGCCGATCTTCGCCATGGTCTATACCCGCCGCATTCTGGAGGGCCAGGAACTCTTGGAGGTGCACCCGATCTTTGCGGAGGTGGCAAAGGCGCGCGGTTTTTACTCCGAAGAACTCATGGAGGAAATCAGCCACCACAAATCCCTCGCTGATCTAGAAGAAATCCCCGCGGATGTGCGCCGTGTCTTTGTCACCTCCTATGATATCTCCCCGGAGTGGCATATCCGGATGCAGGGAATATTCCAGAAACACACGGACAACGCCGTCTCCAAGACCGTCAACTTCCGCAGTGACGCCACCCCGGATGATATACGCAAGGTATATATGCTCGCCTGGGAACTAGGCTGCAAAGGAGTAACCGTATATCGAGACGCCAGCCGCGATTTCCAGGTGCTGAGTACAGGTGAGGCTCCCGCGGCCGAAAAATCCGGAGAGGTCGCGCAAGATATAATGCCGGCCGGACAATACATTGCACCAAGGCCCCGGCCGACAACGACTCAGGGGATTACGGAAAGAGTGGAAACCGGCTGCGGGAGCCTGTTCGTCACCATCAATGGGGATGAAGAGGGGCTTTGCGAGATCTTCCTGCGTATGGGCCGCTCCGGAGGTTGCACCCATTCCCAGTCAGAGGCGACAGGGCGGCTGGTTTCACTTGCCTTGCGCAGTGGAATCGAGCCGGAGGAGATCTGCGCGCAACTGAAAGGGATTCGCTGCCCCCTGCCCAAGTGGAGCAATGGAGATGCCATCCTCTCCTGCGCGGACGCCATCGGCAAGGCCCTCGCCCGCCATGTCGCCACCCTGCCGCGCCCGGAAAATGGACAGGAGGCTCCGAAAGCGCTTCACTCCTCCTCCAACCTGATAGGCCTGTGTCCGGAATGTCCTGACTGCGGCGGCATTTTGGAAATCGCCGAAGGCTGCCTCACCTGCCGCGCCTGCGGATACTCCAAATGCGCGTAACGCCAGAGTAGTTGAGAGTTCAGGGTTGAGAGTTGAGAGAAAACCTCTCACCGCAGAGCCGTGGGAAGCATGTCCTGAGCATCGTCGAAGGGAGCGCAAAGAACTTGTAGGGCGGGGGTGCCGGCCCCCGCCGGATTCTTTCTTCGCCAACAAAACCATCCGAAGATGACCTACACCCAGATCATCCGCGAACTCAGATCCCTGGCCAACCCGAGGGCGGTTGAGGGGATGGCGCGCTACGGGATAAACCCCAAGAACACGCTAGGGGTATCCATTCCAACCCTCAGGAAGATTGCCAAACGAGTCGGCAAAGATCATATGCTTGCACAAAGGCTGTGGCGGTCGGGGATTCATGAGGCCCGCATCCTTGCCGGATTCATTGACGACCCGTCGGCAATAACGGAAACGCAGATGGAGCGCTGGGCGAGTGACTTCGACTCCTGGGATGTCACAGACCAGGTCTGCAGCAATCTCTTCGACAACTCTTAGCGCCGCTAGATAATGCATGAGTGAAGACAGCCTAGGGGCAACTCAAGTCATAGACCGAGCCGAGGTTCGTTTCTATGGCGCGTTTATGCTTCGGGCTGATGGAGTGTGCCGAGTGAATGACCTTGATGATCGCTTGAACAGTTGCAAGGTCTAGCACCCCAAGCATCCTTGCCGTATCAGGCATTAATTGGTTCATTATGTCATCAACGCGAAGGCTGTCTATCACCTTGGAGCAATCCAGAAATGAATCCCGACTGAGAAAGGTGTAATCAGCGTTGCTCAGTATAACTTGGCACGCCCTAAGATACGGTCTTTCTTGGATGTACTGATTTAACGACGAATTGATGACAAAAACGAGAAGTGGGTTTACGGATGCCACGACCAGCAACTTATTCTTGTGCGGGCGAGTAAAACTGCAGAAAAGACGGACGACACTTCCTGGCCCAAATTGGTTCGCGAGGAAAGCGCGTCGAGAGGATTCGGGGAAGGAATCTCCCAGCCTGGGCACGGCGACTATCCGTTACTGATGTGTTCTAGCAATTTTTCGCCGTTTGGTAGCGATTTTACTAGGTCCTCAATAGATATGTTGTCATTTGGGTCAGCTGAGTGGAACGCCTTGTCGTGACTTGCCCTTTTTAGAGCAGCAAATGTTTTCTTGCCGTAGCGTTCAATTGCAAGATCAATAGCTTCAATATCTGATTGGCTAAGCAAGTCTAGGTTGGGTTGTCGCCGGCCCGATATTCTGTAATTGGACATCGAAAAATACTCAGAACCTTGTACTTTTGCAGCCTCACCAGGATATCCCTCAGCTCCCTTGACAATGTCATATGCTACACTTGGCACGGGGCCATGCGACATCGCAATATATCGGTCGCCATATATAAGTCGGCCGTAATTTTCAAGGTGAAACCTGTCGGCAAAGTAAATAACCTTGAGTGCCTGATACATACCTGGCACCTTC
The DNA here is from genome assembly GCA_011773575.1 of Armatimonadota bacterium. Classification (GTDB taxonomy): domain Bacteria; phylum Armatimonadota; class Hebobacteria; order Hebobacterales; family WVXJ01; genus WVXJ01. Next base: position 21,514 of record WVXJ01000194.1, read on the forward strand.
TTGGTGATATACAGGAGCACTTCTATCGCCTTTTCGCGATCTATCTCGCGTCGCACACCTATGACATGTCCTCGCGTTTTCTTGGACATCAAGTATCTCGCTTCTTTAGGAATTCAGACTGCTCGCTCGCCAACTCGCAAACATTCTCTACTTGCTCTGCCAAATAATCCTGCAATCCCCCCGCCAAGCCCTCTTTGCCTGCTTCAATTCTGCCTACCTCTGAAGCTTCTATTCCACAGGCTTCGGGCAATTCTGAACGTGACATTCCATGCCTCTTACGCCATTTTCGTATCGGGCTTGGAGGCTTCATTCTTCGCTAACCTCATGTATTTGTCTAGATTATAGTATAGACAAAACATGCATGAAATACTATACATTCTTACCACAATTAGTCAAGATAGAGCAACGTTGAGGTTGACGGAAGAAATTATTTCTTCCGTCAACTGCATTTTACCATCTTTTGTCAATATTGGCAAGCGCATTTCTTACTAAGAGTGCATTGACAAACCGATGCCACCCTGCGTCAAGTAGGCAATCCCGAAAAGAAACTGAGAAGAACAGAGTGAGAGGAAGGCGATACTTGCCATAACTACGAACACAGGGGCGGCTGATTAAGCCGCCCCTGCTGGGCTTTTCGCTACTTTGTGCGCGTCCTCTGTCGCGAATGGTCTGTGTTCTTTTTCGGAGGCTGGCGAAAAGCCCGTCATCTCCTTCTTCATTTATGCCGGCGGTTTCTGCAGGGCCCTCCTGCGTGCGGATCTTATCGGCAGCCAGATCAGGCCCAAAATCACCGCGAAGGGAAGCAGGTAAGTTATCCATATCGCGAGCTGGCCGAATATTCCCACCACATCCAGCAGTGCCTTCGTCCAGGCGGCGGCGATATCCTTGCCCGCCTTCTTGAAGAGATTGGCAAAGGTGGGCTCAACGGGCCCTTTCTTCTTTGCTGAGACTGTTATGGTTATGGTTGAAAGGTCGACTCGGTTCTCCAAGAAGCGCAACTGCCCGGAAATCCGCTCTATCTGCTGTTGCACTGGGGCAAGTTGGTTGCGCAGGTTGAGAACGTCCGAGATACTGTCCGCACGGTCCATGATTCGCAGAAGTTGTACCTCTTGAGCCTGCCAGTGGCGCAGCCGGGACTTCAGGTCAACATATTGTTCAGTTACATCCTCGCTGGAAACGTCATCTCGCAGGACCTTGCCATCCAGGTCACCGGCAACGGCGAGCAGGCGCCGGCGCACTGTATGGAAGCGGCTCTGGGGCATTCTCAGCACCAGGGTGGCATGACCGTAATCGTCGCTGTCCTTCTCCGAAGTAGAAGGCCTGGCGGTGAGGTTGGCCGATGTTACCAGCGCGCCTTCACTCGCCGCCACCGTCTGGATGTGATCAAAGGCTGCGCGCACATCACTCACCTCAATTTTGATTGAGGCATTCAAAATCAACTGCCTCCCCCAGGTGTCCAGTGGAAGCATGGGTGTGCCGCCCGCGGTCTGGGCGCTCACCTCCACAGCGCGATCCTCCGCCATTTCGTATTGAGGACCGGCCTGCCTTGCCATCTCTGTCGGCGCGGCGAGACCGGGTGCGCCTCCACGCATTTTCATCCGTTCTGACATGGTAGTGCCGGTGCCGCGGAACCCGCCCGGTCTGGTTGCAAGGAAAAGCGCATTCAAGAACAACACCGCGAACAGCACTGCAAATCCGAGAAGCACCTTTTTCCACAGTGCCATTCGCCTGAACCAACCCGGTTTTTTCTCTTCTACCTGCTGTTCAGGTTCATTCTCCATCTTAGGCCTCCGAGTAATTTGAGTTCATTTACCACATTAGACTGCCACGCTTGCGGCAATGTTCCCAAAT
>WVXJ01000253.1:0-566 GCA_011773575.1 Armatimonadota bacterium
CCGTTATGGGTGAGCAGGAAAGAGATATTGTGATGGGAAAAGGAAAAGCGGTTCGCCTGTTCCGCGATATGGGCGAATTCGGTGGTCTGGCTGCGCATGAATTTCAAACGCGCCGGAGTGTTGTAAAAGAGGCCGGATACCGAAATCGTTGTGCCCACAGGCGCGCCGGCCTCTTCCATTTCCGAGACTTCGCCGCCGTGGGCGACCAGCCGTGTGCCGACTTCCTCGTGGGAAGAACGGGTGAGCATTTCTAAGTGAGAGACCGCGGCGATGGAGGGAAGGGCTTCACCCCGAAACCCCAGGCTGGAGATAGAAAAGAGATCTTCCGCGCAAGTAATCTTGCTGGTGGCATGGCGCTGCAGGGCAAGCACGGCATCCTGGGGGCTCATGCCGCAGCCGTCATCTCTCACTCGCAGCAGCCGCCGGCCTCCTTCTTCGACTTCTATCTCGATGTTCCGCGCGCCGGCGTCAAGAGAGTTTTCCACCAACTCCTTTATGACTGAAGCGGGTCGCTCAATCACCTCTCCTGCGGCGATCTTGCTGGCCACATCTCCGCCAAGTATTCT
>WVXJ01000253.1:603-2663 GCA_011773575.1 Armatimonadota bacterium
TCCTCAACCACGCGGCCGTCCATCTTGATCCTTACTGTCACAGGCCGCTCGGAGGGGATTTTGAGGGAGGGGGTGGATTGGCCGGGTCCTAGAGTGCCCCGGAAGAGGATCCTGCGGCCGCTCTCATCACTTGCCTCCACCAATACCACTACCTTGTTCCTTTGCCCGAGACGCGGCACCCTGAAGGAGATGGTTTCAGCGCGTGGGGGGCGGGCGGTATCGGGCGGCGGAACGGCATCTGGGGGAGGGGTTACCACTATTTCCTCTTTATTGCTGACCACCAGCCCCACCGCGCTGCCCCGCGGCATATCGGTTCCGGCCGGAGGCTTGCTGGCAATTACCATACCTCGCGGGAGAGTCTCGCTCTCCTCTTCTTCCACCGCTCCAACAGTTAGGCCCGCGTTCTCCAACAGACGGCGTGCTTGCCCCTCGGTCATCTCCGTAACCTCCGGCACCCGCACGGTCTCTTTCCCCAGGCTCACCTGAATCTCGATTACCCCTCCGGCGTTCAGTTTCTCATCCGCCAAGGGAGATTGGCTGACAATTCGCCCGGCGGGAATGGAAGAGGAATAAACATCACCCGTCTTTCGCAATTTCAGGCCTACTACTTCGACCACCGCCTGCGCGGAATCAATATCCATACCCGTCAACTTGGGGGCAATTACCTCTGATACATCTCCGCTCTGGAGAAGGCTCCACCAAAAGACGGCTGCACCGGCGGCGAGAACCAGAGCCAGGACACCGGTCACTCGCACCCATCTGCTCGCCTTCCGCTTGGGCGCGGGAGCGAGGATTATGGGGCTTTCCGCCGCGGTTGTCCGGCCCTGCTTGCTCAGCAGCCGGCTTCTCAGCCCGCGCAGGTAATTCAAGAGTTCTCTGGTGGTGGCATAGCGTCCGGAGAGATCTTTTGACAGACAGCGAAGCAGGATAGCCTCCAATTCCATGGGAAGATTCTCCCTCAGGCTGTGCAGAGAAGGAGGGGGATCATAGATGTGTTTGTGGATGACAGCCACCGGATTGGAGGCCTGAAAAGGCGGCCGGCCTGTGAGGGCCTCGAAGAGAACCGTACCGAGAGAATAGATATCCGCCTGAGGGCCCACCGCCTCCCCCCGCGCCTGCTCCGGGGAGATATAGTGGACAGAGCCAAGCAAAGTATCGGTGGAGGTCTCTTCAGAGGCGGAGACAGCGCGGGCGATCCCGAAATCCGTCACTTTCACCTGCCCCTCCGCGGTAATCAGGATATTCGCCGGTTTGATATCCCTGTGAACAATGCCCTTCGCATGTGCCGCCTCCAGCGCCTCCGCCACCTGAATACCGAGTTCGACCGCCTCCAGCGGGGAGAGCGCGCTCTGGCGTTTGAGCCGACGGCGCAGATCCTCGCCGTGCACATATTCCATTACGATGTAATGGGTGTCCTGATCCTTGCCAAAATCATACACTGCGGCGATATGTTCCTGGGAAAGGTTGGCCGCGGCCTGGGCTTCCCGGCGGAAGCGGGTGATGAACTCCGAGTCTGCCGCCAGGCTGTCACGCATCAGCTTCACGGTCACGGTACGGCCTAATAGCAGATCACGGCCCTTCCAGGCGAGGGCCATGCCTCCCTCGCCTATCTTNNGTGAATCATCGAAATCCCCGCCACAGCGCTGCCCCGATGGCTACGGCGAGGAGAAGCAGAGCTATCAGCAGGAAGAAATTGGAGGCTCGCGGATCAATCGGCGAAACGGCAAGCATGAAACTGATCACGGCACCGCCGATAAACGGCAAGACGGCGGCAAGCCCTTTGCGGCCTCGCCGCAGTGCCTCTCGCCGCGCCATAGCCAGCAGCCACACCACAACCGCAATCCCAACGCCCAAACGCAGCCAGCGCATCTCCTTCCTCTCCGTCTTCAGAATAGGCTCAATTAGTATAGATGAAAAACGGCCCCATAGGTTGCCTGCCAGGTCTCAGGGATGCCGCGAACCGGGCCATTACACCAACTGGAAGGCAGCGACAAATCAATAGCTTGTCCGCTTTTGCCTGTGCCAGCCCTTGACGGTGCCTAATCCATAACATTATAATC
>WVXJ01000203.1:0-3890 GCA_011773575.1 Armatimonadota bacterium
CACGAACTGGGCCATTATCTTCACGAGACCGCGCCGGCTCCCAAGGGGTGGCAACTGCTGGCTCCCCCACACATCTTCGATGAAACCATTGCCAGCCTCCTGGAATTGGGCGGTTGTTCGTTGAGTGAACTGGAGCACTTCATTATTAGATCTGCCTCCAAACAGGAGCGTTTGCTTCAGGCCGCCCAGCAGCGAAAGTGGGCTCTCAGCGCGCTCTTCGAGTTGGAGGCTTATCAGTCCGACGCGGAGTCATTGGATGGATTGTGGGAAGATGTCATGCACAAGGCAGGATTCACAGCGACATTTCCTCACGAATGGGCGCTTGACGGCTTCTACATAGACGATCCCCTCTATCGCTTCAACTACATCTTCGGCGCGCTATGGTCTGCGGATGAACTGAGTAAGATGAAGCCACGCTCCCTGCAAGATATTGCACGAAGAATTAGAGAATTGGGTCAAGCCGCCTACCAGTCACATTGGCGCTCTGTCCTCAATCTGGAGAGCTCGCTTCCCGAGGCTTCGGCCTATATTGGGTGGGTGCAGAAAGGTGGTTTTTGAATCTACCGAACGATTTGCAGGTGTGTCTAAGGTCATTGCAATGAGGCAACGCAGTGATGAAGTCAATGTCCGCCCCGCGGCTGCCGGTGACGCCGAACGAATCGCCGCGCTATCCGAGCAGCTGGGCTATGCTGCGACTGCCGAGGAGATGCAGCGCCGTCTCAATTCTATCGAGGAAGATAAGACTCACGCTGTCTATGTGGCAGAGGTATCGGGTGAAAACGTTGTTGGTTGGGTCCACATCTATTCTTCTTATTTGCTGGTGAGAGGGTCGCAGGCAGAGATTGGCGGTCTTATTGTTGATGCAAGCCACCGCCGCAGCGGTATTGGGCAACTGCTCATACAACACGCAGAAGAGTGGGCCCGCGCCAAAGGTTGCAACTCAATCAACATCCGCTCCAATATCACGCGGCGCGAGGCCCACGCCTTCTACAAGAAGATCGGCTACAAGAATGTGAAAACACAGCGCGTCTTCCGCAAGATCCTCTGAGAGCGCCAATATGCGAGTAGAACTCCGACTGAACAACAACCCTCACTGCAGTGCCGAGTTGGAGAACATCCCGAAGAGCGAAAGATGGGACTTGTCCAACACTCCTTCAATCGCGGTGAGAGGCGCGGGTTTCGAAGATGGCGAGAACAGGCTGACCCTCATATTCAAAGGTGAAGTGATTGCCGAGGAAGAGATAGACATTACTAATCACGGCTTTGTGAAGACCGCCGAGTTGTCCGCGCCGCTCAAAGACCCGAAGGAAATCGAAGTCAGAGTGGGGGATGATTTTCAGGAAAAAGTGCCTACAGAGTTGAGACGGCTCCACGGTACCGTCAAGCATTTCGACAACACAGTTGTGCCGCGTCCTGTTATCACCACATTCAGCCGGATGGTTGCAGTTGGAGATGAGAAGGGTAATTTCGAGATCTTCCTGTATGGAAGAGAGAGAAGCATAGGGATCTTTGACAAGGATTACTCAGCCGCCACGCTTGAGTGCTGGCTGAATGATGTTGACTTGCGCGGAGATGTAGAACTGGCCGTCAGGATTGACAAACTGGAAGTGTATGAACTGGACGCCTGGCTGGCACACACCGGAGTCTATCTGCATTTTCTCCCCATGTCTCTTACAAGAATCTCGGAACTGATGAAACAAGGGGTAAGCGGAACGGAAGTGGTCGCTTATCCGGAGGCATGGCCTCACCTGGGCAAGGAGGATGTGAAAGTCTTCATCAATGATGACGAGGTTATCACGTCTACCTTCAATGAATATGATGACTTCCTGGGCGAACACAATGGAAAGGCGGTCTCCCGGCCGGGCTACATAGTCTGCATAGCGAGAGAGAACTGGAAGCCGGGAATCATAAGAGTCGAGATAAGCCATCGCGCCCAAGCCGGAGATAAGGAGATCCTCGAGAGAGGAGAAGGCTACTACTTCGGTTTCGCCGAGTAAGAAGTCGCAGGGCAGGAGGCTCGCCTCTTGCTAATTCCTCTTCCCCTTTCCCCTCTCCTTGCTTACAATGCGATAGGTACTGGCCGGAACAGATGCAACCACAGTCACCTGATTTCACAGAGCACAACCGAATGGTCGCGAAGTTGTGGGATGATTTCAAAGCCGGCAGGCCGGAACGGGTGCCGGTGATGTTCAATCTCGCATCTCGCTTCTATCTGTTGACCCCCTGGCTAAATGATCAAGGCTATTCCTTCCAGCAGTATTTCGAAGACCCGGCGGTGCAGTGGGAGGTGCAACTCGCTCTGAAAAAATGGATTCGGGAGAATATCCCGCAGGATATGGAGCGGGGTTTGCCGAGCGAGTGGCCCGGCTTGGCGGCGGATTTTCAGAATGTGTATGAGGCGGCCTGGCTGGGCTGCAAAGTCGAGTTTCTCGAAGGAGAGGTGCCGGCTGCGCTCCCCCGGCTGCAAGAGGACAAGCGCGGCCTCGCCTCAATGAACATCCCCACTCCACTGAAAGACGGTCTGGATGGGCGCGCGGTGGAGTTCTACGAATATTTCGAAGCCCGCCGCGCCCAAGAGGAGTTTGCGGGCCGGCCGGTGGGCCCTTCTTCACTCTACGCGGTTACCACCGACGGCCCCTTTACCACAGCCTGCAACCTGCGCGGGGCCACGGAAATGTGTCTTGACCTGTATGAAGACCCGAAGTTCGCGCGGGAACTGCTTGATTTCGTGACCGAAGCCATCATCGTCCGCGTGAAATCGGTTCTGGACTTCAACAAGACCGCGTATCCCATGCAGGAATGGTGTTTCGCGGATGACTGCATTGAATTGGTGTCTGAAGCGCAGTACCGTGAATTCATACTCCCCTGTCACCAGCGGCTGCTTTCCGTTTTCTCCAAAGGCGGCCCCAATTCCATCCACATCTGCGGCAATGTCCAGCGCCATTTGCCTATTCTCCAGAAAGAACTGAATATCCAGAACTTCGAACTCGGTTTCTCCGTTAATCTCGGCGAGGCGCGCAAAGTACTCGGCCCCAGGGCACTCTTGACCGGCAACCTCCATCCCCAGATATTGCGCGAGGGCCCCGTTTCCCTTATCAAAGAGAAAACCGCGGAGATTATGAACAGTGGTGTCAAAGAAGGAAGGCGCTTCATTTTCTGTGAGGGGAACAATGTCGCCCCGGGAACACCGGTCGAACACATGGCCGCGGCCTATGAAACCGCCCTTGCCCGTGGAAGACATTAAAGAAAGATGAGGCATATTTCTCAAGATAGGATTCGCCAAGCAATGAAGGCAACCCGATGACCCCTTATGAGCGTGACGCACTTCGACGACTCAGAGAGCCCGCTATTCGCTGTCTGGACCGGATCCCCATAAGAGAGTGCGGCGAGCCGCTGGTCCCACTAAAAGGGATTTCGCCGCGGGTTCGCTTGAAGGCCCCGGTTCCCTGGCTGCGCAAGAGAGTGGCGGAGATGGTAGCCGAGGCCGCCTCCAGTCTGCCGAAAGGCCTCTTCTTGGTTGTCACCACTGGCCTGCGTTCCGTGAAGATGCAGGAGAGGGCTTATCGCCGATACTCTCGTATGCTGCGCCGCCAACATCCGGCCTGGCCCCTCAGTGTATTGAGAAGAGAGGCAAACCGTTTCTTACATCCAATGGACTCCGTCTCACCTCCGGGCCACTGCACCGGCGGGTCGGTGGATGTGGGGCTCGCCTATGGCAATGGCCGCATGCTTGACATGATTTCATCTGAACGGCCGCAGGAAAAGACCTGGCCCACCTTTTGCCCTCATCTCACGGCGGAAGCGCGCAACAATCGCGCGTTGCTCTACTCGGTGATGATCGAGGCTGGGTTCAGCAACTGCTATGAGGAATGGTGGCACTACTCTTTCGG
>WVXJ01000203.1:3931-10713 GCA_011773575.1 Armatimonadota bacterium
CAACAGAATTGCCGCCCGCACTTGCGCGGCTCATATCACGCGTGGAGAACGCACCTCCTCGGCCCATCCGAGTGTAGAGCGGGATCCAGTTTGCCCTTCTCTTTATGATGCCTTTACCGGCGGCTCCCCCTTCACGGACTCTATCAGCGAAAAGGCCTTCTCAACTTCTTTCTCATCGCCCTCCAGGACGAGGACTACCGCCCCCTCCGCGCCGGCGATGCCCCCGGAGGCTACATGCCAGACCTCCACCTCCGCCAATTCCTGCAGAGCTTGAACTTCAGTGATCACCTGAGCCGCAGGAAGAGGCACAAGTCCGCACGGAAAACCCATCGCCTTATGTATGCGGCCTATGCCCATGTGCCGGGTCGCCTCCATCACCGAGGGCACGAGTCTCTCCAAACCCACCGGCGCGATCAAGTGACAGCCCCGCGCCCCCAGAATACCCAGCGAAGCGCCTACAGTCCCCCCCTCCGGGCTCGCCACCAGCACTCCGGCCACCCCTTCCGGGTCAACCGCGTTTGCCCCCTTTATGAACACATCAGGGGCCTCGAACTCTCGCAGTACCTCCTGCCAGGAGGTATCCACTCGCTTGCCCTTCACAGTAACAAAAGGCGGCAATCGCTCATCATTATCCGTAACCCCAAGTCGCCCCTCCGCCACTATGCCCGCGGCAAACTTCACCTTGGGGACTTCTATCCCCAGCAATTCCTCCGCCACAAAGGCATTGGTTGTTCCATTGGAGATGATGAGGCGGCCCTTATCAAGGGCGTTTCTTACCTCCGGCATAGCCGCCACACCTTTGGCGATGAGGCGTTTGCTCTCTGCAGGGGTAAGCACGGTCAAGGCGCGAAGAGAGTTCATGTCTGCCTCCCACGGAAATGTTGATGAGCCTTCGGCTGATCGGTGAGGTTGGTGAATACAAACACGAAACTGGGGTAGATGTCAATTCACGACGCAGCTGTTCGCCGCTGTATGCCCCAGCCGAGCCCACTTCTCAGATCACAGCGAAACTGTTGCCATGACGATGTGTGCGATGTCCCGGTACATCAAGTCGTGCAATTGGCCGTGCTCGGCCAGCGTGAGGCGAGAGGTGTCGAAATAACATATCCGGCCGAGACGCGTCGTACCGTCCTTAAGCCGGACGATGACATTTAGGGGCGCGACCTCACGCCACCGGCTCTCCAGCCGGCCCGGCAACAAGGCTTCCTTGTCTGCGCCGTGATCGTAAATCAGCGTCGGTGGAGGGGAAGGCCTTAACATCTCTGCCACCTCTCGTGGTCTTAGCCGCAATTCCAGACAGCCGCAAGAGAAAAGTCGAAGAACTAGAGGAATTCAGTTACAGGCTGTCCCGCCTTCCGCTCCGAGTCTTGCGCCGATCGTGCTCCCTTACAGAAGTTGCCATAATTATAGCACATCTCCAGTCAATTGCCAACTTTTCGAGCAGCTTTGGAAAACACTTATTCTCGCCTCGCCTTCCTATGTCACGCAGAGAGCAAAGGACTGATTAGTGGCGCAAGGGTCCAGCGAGCCTCACCCTTCTAACCTTAGGGAGATGGCCTCTCTGTGGATGAACCAGAGCCCCGCTTTCAGGAGTACGGTAAATGCAACGTAGCTTATTCTAAGTAAGTTAGACCGGAGAGGTGAGTTGCTGCTGAATCCCTTGGTATTACTGCGATTGCTCGCTTTAGTTTGTATGGCCAGCAAAAATCTGATTGTGGTCTTGACAAGATGCCATTCTTCATTATAATATACGATTCCATTCCGCCCAAATAGGGTTAGACGGTTACCAGAAAGTCCTTTCGAGAAACCAAGACAACTGAATATTGAAGCGTAATTGTCAATATACCTCGACACATCGCAGCACCACAAACCGCCAGGTTGCTCCCTCGCCTTACTATTCTTCTCTAGAAGCGTCAGAGCATGAACAGCGTCTCAGGCGGTGGGTCCTCAATAGCCGGTAGCGGCCGGTGCAGGGTCAGGCTGCGACACACGGTGCAGCGGAAAACGCTCACAAAGCGACGATTCGCTGGTCGCTCTTTACTCCTATTCTTATCCTGCATTCTTCTCTTCCCCGATATTGCCTTTCCCTAGGCTTTAATCTGTCCTGAAGCGGGCGAAGCCGTGCACACGCCCGCGTCCCGCGGCTCTGGAAGGATATCGCCATATGGTCGAAAACGGAGAATCAGGCTCTCATCGGAATTGGCTACTAATGTCAGACGAACCCAATACTCGCAGAAAGGAGGTGAATGAGAGAAGAAACAAGAACGGAAGAAGGCTCTGGCAAGGAGGCCTTGCTCCCGGTTACCAGTATTGGTGAACACAAAACTTGGGAGGATGTTCCGATGAAAGTAAGTCTTGTGAGGTTTGTGTTCTGTATCGTGTTCTGTGCCTTCATGGTAGTGGCACTGAACGCGTTGGTTGAAGCGGGTAAGCCACCGCCTCCACCACCCCCGACTCCGATCACCCGGACCGTCTCCATGAGCACGCGAGAGGATTGGGATAAGGGGGATGACCTTAATGATGTGGCCCTCGACTTCGCCCTGGTGAATGACCTCGGGGTGGATGAGTTGATCATGTCCATCGGCTGGGATGATTATGAGCCGACCCAGGGCAACTACGACTTCGTTTGGCTGGGGCAGTTTGCGAGCCTCGCCGCCACCTATGGCATCAAGCTCCGCCCCTATATCTGCTACACACCGGAATGGGCGGGCAATGGCGACTGGAATTCACCCCCCACTGACTACAATGAATGGAATGACTTCTGCAGTGCCTTAGGCACCGCCATGAGCGGCCACGCAAACGTGGTCTCCTATGAGATCTGGAACGAGTGGAATGATGAGCAGTGGTGGGCCGGCACCTTCACCGAGTATGTGGACTTGTTGGAGGTCGGCTCCGCCGCCTTGAAGGCAGCGGACACCGATGCCGACATCGTCATGGGCGGCCTCACCTATGCCCACTGGGAGGCGATTGACGCCTGCACCCAGGGCACTGTTGAGCAGGCCTATGAGATCGTGGCCGTCCACTGCTATCGAGAGTGGTATGGCAAGAGGGATCCGCTGGAGGGCTTCTTTGATGCTCAGTGGACAGACTGGTTCGTGCCCACAGTGAACAACAATGGTGAGGGCGAGCCCATCTGGTTTAACGAAGTCGGTTTCTCCACCTTGGACAGGGGTGAGGCGGCGCAGCGCTTCTACTTCGCCCGCGCCGTTCCTTACCTCTTCGGCGATGACCTGAGCCTGGGTGAGGTAGACCACTTCGACGCCTATGAGATCAAGGATGTCGATCCCAACGATCCGGTCATCGGCCCTGAGGATATACGCTATCTCGGCCTGTGCAACTTCGACCGCACCGAGAAGTTGGCCTTCGACACGGTTGCCATGTGGGTGGGCCTGATGGACGACGAAACCATCACCTCGCCGAAGAATGACGAGGTTTCCCTCGAGGCCACCAGCGGCCGCTTCGGTGATAATTACCACTATCTCATCTACCGAGATGAGGGCGGTGGCGCCACCAGCCAAGTGTTGACCATCTATGACAAGAGGAACAGCCTCACCTGTGAGGCGACCCTGACCATTGCTGGCTCGACGGTCACACTGTGGAACCAGGATGGCACTTCACAGGATTGGACTTCCCATCTCGATGTCACCGGGCTTATCATCTCCGATATCCCCATCGTGGCCAATGAGGCAACCATCCTCGAGATCATGCCGTAACCCTACGGCAAGATGGGTTGTAGGGCAGGAGTTCACCTCCTGCCACTGGACTAACGACGAGGCCCGCTCCGGCGGGCCTCGCTGTTTCTAGTTGTGGATCTCGTACCTGTGATCCCAGGGGTCGCGGAAACAGGTTGGCCTCGCCCCAAGCCCTGGAAGCACTTCCACTTCCGGAGAATCGCCGTTATCCACAGTTTTCTGCGGATAACTACAGCCTGCATGACCCGCAGGAATAGTGGCTGCAAGGCAGGTGTCGGAAAAACCAGAAAGATGTTTATATTCTTGCCAAGCGCTTCACCGATAGCCTTGCTCCTGCAATGATGTTATGCTATATGATAATTACTATGTCGTATTTCATTTTGAACAATATGTTTCTTCTCGCATCTTAAGTAGGAGGTAGTGAAGTAGTGGTATGTCAGGCTTAGAAACTTCGCAGCAGACACCACAGAAACGTACACAAACTGAATAGGTCAAAAGTTGTCCTTGACACGCGTGATTGACAGCGATGTCAAAACCCACTGAAGTTGTGTGTCCAAATTGAGCCGTCTGATGAAAGTGTCAGGACATGAACAGCGTCTCAGGTGGTGGATCCCGAATAGCCGGTAGCGGCTGGTGCAGGGTCTGGCTGCGACGCGTAATGCAGCGAAACGTTCGCGCAAAGCGACGATTCGCTGCTTTTTATTTGCTGCTAACCTCCTTGCGTCTTCTCTTGTTTCCCGATATCGCTTTCCCCTTAGTTCCATTACGCCTCTGTCGCGGGCAATGCCCGATTGATTTCTTTGCTGGAAGAGAACGTTACTGCACAGTCAAAACTTAAAAACCAACGCTGGGTTTCCAGTCGTATCCAATATTAGATGAGCCCGAGGCTCACAGAAAGGAGGTGAGTGAGAAGAGAAAAAGCGATGGCTGGAAGAAGGATCCAGCAAGGATGCTGGTTGGTCACCTAATAAGAAACAAGACAAGGAGGAAATCGAATGAAAAGAAGCCTTGTGAGGGTTGTGTTCTGTCTGACGATTTGTGGTGTGCTTATGCTTGCTCTCAGCACGCTGGTTGAAGCGGGACAGCCACCGCCACCGGACCCTATCACCCGAACCATCTCCATGAGCGTCAACGAGGAATGGGAGAAGGGGGATGACCTGAATGATGTCGCTCTGGACTTCGCCCTGGTGAATGACCTCGGAGTTGATGAGTTGCGCATGTCCATCGGCTGGGACGACTATGAACCTACCAATGATAACTTCGACTGGACCTGGCTGAACAGCTTCTGCAGCCTGGCGGCCACGTATGGCATCAAACTCCGCCCGTATATCTGCTACACGCCGGATTGGGCGGGAGATGGAGACTGGAATTCACCGCCCAATGACTTCAATGAGTGGTACGAGTTCTGTTACGAACTGGCCGAAGAGATGGAGCTCCACTCCAATGTTGTCTCCTTCGAGATTTGGAACGAGTGGGATAACGAGTTGTGGTGGAGTGGCACCTTCGCCCAGTACAAGACACTCTTGCTGAATGCCCATGACGCCATTTCCGCGGTGTACGCGACCGACCCCGACATGATCCTGGGAGGTCTTAGCTATCCGAATTGTGTGGCGATTAACGCCCTTACTCCGGGCACTTCCGAACAGTATTACGAGATTGTGCCCTTCCACGCCTACGCAGAGCGGGATCCCAGGAGAGATCATGTGGAGAAGTACTTTGATGACTACGAGTGGGGCGAGTTTGTGTCAATCGTCAACAACAATGGTGAGGGCGAACCCATCTGGATAAACGAGGATGGCTATTCCACTCTGGACAGGACTGAGGCGATGCAGCGGTCCTACTTTGTACGGGCCATTGCACACTTCTTCGCCTCGGACGACAGCCTGGGTGAGATAGACCATTACTGCGCCTATGAGATCAAGGACCTCGATCCCAACGCTCCAGTCATTGGTCCCGAGGACGTGCGCTATCTCGGGCTGTGCGAGTACGACCGTACCAAGAAGCTGGCCTTCAACGCCGTTAAGATGATGGTCAGCCTGCTGGATGACGAGACCATCACCACACCGGAGAATCATGAGGTTACCCTCGAGGCCACATCGGGACACTTCGGCGACGAATACTGGCGGCTGATCAAGCGTGATGAGGGCGGCGGTGATGTCAGCCAAGTGCTCGTTGTCTATGACAAGAAGAACACTGTCACCTGCGAGGCCACCTTGACCACGGCGGGGGACCCCAACGACTGCACACTCTGGAACCTTGACGGGACTTCAACGGATTGGTCCTCCAATTTCGATGGCACCACCATCTCCAACATCCAACTGGATGGTCGGGAGGTGGTGCGCGTCTTCGAGATAGGACCCGCGCCCTAAGCCCACAGCGCAGCAGCGATAGCAGTAGAGATGTAGCAGCCTGAGAACGGAGCCCGCCTCGGCGGGCACCGTTTCTTTCTCCAGTTTGGGCCACTCGTCTTTACAATACCTTAGGAGGTTACGATCAAGTTGTGAGCATGAAAACAACCTTTCTCAGTCACACCGTGAAAGCTCGGGCCGGTTGCCGGGAGCGCACAAATGCGCTATAATTTCGGCGACTTTTGTTGAGGGCGAAGCAGGGTCTTTGTGCATATGTAGGGTGTTATTAGCCCGGAAAGGACCTTGTTCGCCTGATAGGGTGGATTTTAGCTGGCCGATGGCGGCCCTCTGCGGGAGGTCGCATGGGGGCGGAGATATTTTCAGTAGGAACAGAACTCCTGTTGGGTCAGACTATTGATACCAATGCAGCCTTCCTGGCGCAGAAACTCTCCCAACTGGGGATTGATTGTCTTCATAAAACCACAGTGGGGGATAATCCTGGGCGGCTGATCGCGGCGCTCCAGCACTCTCTGGGGCGTTCCGACATAATCATCGCCACCGGCGGGTTGGGCCCCTCTGAGGATGACATCACCGCGGCCGCCGTCGCCCAGGCTCTGGAGGTTACCCTCCGCATTGACAAAGCCTCCGTAAGAGCCATCAAGCGGAAACTCGCCGAACGCGGCATACCCCAGTTGCCCTCCCATCTGAAACAGGCGCAGATTCCTCGCGGCAGCCGCGCCAT
>WVXJ01000203.1:10745-14521 GCA_011773575.1 Armatimonadota bacterium
TCAGGAGCGGGCGGAGTGATCAAGTCACGGGTCTTGCATCTAATGGGAATCGGCGAATCCCTTGTTGAGGAGAAGGTTCGAGATCTCATCCACACCCAGGCTAATCCCACTCTGGCGCCATTGGCCGGCTGCGGAGAAGTGAGATTGAGGATCACGGCAAAGGCCGAAGATGATGCTCAGGCGGATTCCCGCATTTCTCCGCTGGAAGCGGAGATAAGGCGGCGGCTGGGGGACTTCATCGTGGGTGCGGATGCTCAACAAATAGAGAACACAGTCAGCCATATGTTGAGAGAGAGCGGTCTCACCTTGGCAGTTGCCGAATCTTGCAGCGGCGGGCTGATCTCCCATCGCCTCACTAATATCCCCGGCGCATCTGATTACCTGGTCGCCGGGCTTGTCTGTTACAGCAACCCTGCGAAGACGGCTCTCCTCGGGGTGAAAGAGGAGACCTTTGCGGCTCACGGCGCGGTGAGCGAAGCGGTCGCCCTGGAGATGGCGGAAGGAGTGAGAAAGAGACTTAAAGCGGATATCGGCCTCTCCACCACGGGAATCGCCGGCCCAACAGGGGGAAGGCCCGCCAAGCCTGTCGGGCTTGTTTATATTGCCGTTTCAAGTGTCGCAAAGAAGGTTTGCGAAGAGCATCGCTTCCGCGGCGAGCGTGAATCGATCAAACACCAAACCGCGAACGCCGCTTTCAACCTTTTGCGCAAGGTATTGGAAAGCGGCCTATTATCCCAGTAGCCACACACGATGCGGATCTTTATAGCCATTGAAATCAACGAAGAGATCAGAGAGAAGCTTGCCCAGGCACAGCAGCATCTCATGAAAGCGGTCAGTGGTGTAAAGTGGGTGGAGGCGAAAAATTTCCACTTGACACTGAAGTTCCTGGGGGAAACCGACCAGGGAATGGTGAGCCGTCTGGCGAATCAACTTGGGGGAGTGTTGGCAAGCACTTGCGGCTTCCCATTGAGATTCGCTGGGGCGGGGGTCTTTCCCAATGAGCGCCGCCCCAGGGTGATTTGGGTCGGAGTGAACGAGGGAGTGCAGCCCCTCTTCGCTCTCGCCCAGAAAGTCGAGGCCGTCTCCCAGAATCTGGGATTTGAAGCGGAGAACAGACCGTTCAGCGGCCATCTCACATTAGGCCGGGCGCGGGGGGTTATCTCCGCGGCCGCCCTCAAATCCAGCCTGGAGGGCCTCTCCGGCCGGAATTTCGGAGACCAGCGGGTTGACCACATAACAATAATGCAAAGCACTCTCACCAGAGCCGGACCCATCTATCGGCCGGTACACAAACTTCCACTTCAGGCCCAGGAGAAGAAATGACCAAGTCGGAGCAGAAAAAGGATAAAGACCCTCAAAAAGAGCGGGGCCGGGCCCTCGATTCAGCCTTGAGCCAGATCGAGCGGCAGTTCGGCAAAGGCGCGGTAATGAGGCTGGGCGATGGCTCGGTGAGGACGCCTGTGGAGGTGATTCCCACCGGCGCCTTAACACTCGACCTCGCCCTGGGAGTGGGTGGAATACCGCGGGGCCGGATAGTGGAGATTTACGGTAACGAGGCCTCCGGCAAAACCACTCTGGCCTATCACATCATCGCCAGCACCCAGAAAGCCGGCGGCACCGCCGCCTTCATTGATGTGGAGCACGCCATGGATCCCGACTATGCCCGCAATGTCGGGGTAGACCTGGATAACCTCCTCGTCTCCCAGCCGGATACAGGCGAGCAGGCCCTGGATATTGCAGACATGCTGGTGCGTTCCGGCGCCATCGACTGTTTTGTGCTGGACTCGGTGGCTGCGCTCTTGCCCAAGGCGGAACTGGAAGGCGAGATGGGAGATTCCTTTGTGGGCTTGCAGGCGAGATTGATGTCCAAAGCCCTGCGCAAACTCGCCGGCTCCCTTTCCGGCTCCAACACCGCCGGGGTCTTCATAAACCAGTTGCGGGAGAAGGTCGGCGTGATGTTCGGCAATCCTGAGATCACTCCCGGAGGACGGGCGCTGAAATTCTGGGCCTCCGTGAGAATAGAGCTTCGGCGCGTGGAAAACCTGAAGGTAGGAGGCGAAGCCGTCGGCGCCAGGACGCGCGCCAAAATAACGAAGAACAAGGTGGCGGCTCCTTTCCGCCAGGCGGAGGTGGATATCATCTATGGCAAAGGTATTTCCCGGGGAGGATGCCTCCTTGACCTGGGACTGACTCTCGGGCTGGTCAGCAAACACGGCGCTTTCTTCTCCTTCGGGGAAGAGCGCCTGGGCCAGGGCCGGGAGAACGCTCGCCAACTACTAGAGACTAATCCTGAAATTGCCGATAAACTGGAGGCGAAGATTCGCGAGAAGGCGCGGCCGGCGGTCGCCGCCTCCGGTGCCGATAAGTGAGAAGGAACAGACTCGGGAGCCCGGCCCAAAGCGGCCCCGGGACAATAAATAGAAGAGGATGAAGGAGACCGAAGCCTTCGGACGTGCCAAGACCGCCTGTCTCCGGCTGCTCAGTATTCGGGCTCGCAGCCGGGCGGAACTACAGGAGAGGCTGAAGAAGAAAGGCTTTTCCGCAGGGACAATCAGGAGCGTGCTGGCCGAACTCAGGCGGATGGGCCTGGTGAATGACAAGGAGTTTGCCCGCGTCTGGGTGGAGAGCCGGCTGCGGTCCAAGCCCGCGGGGGCGGCGGCGTTACGCTGGGGACTGCAGCGCCATGGGGTAAGTGAGAAAATCGCCGCCGCCGCAGTGAAAGATGCCATCGGCGAAGAAGATGAACTGAGTCTCGCCCTGGAACTTGGACGAGACAGGTTGAGGCGGATTCGGGTTGAAAAGCAATCATCGAAATCATACAGCAAGAGAGAATTTGAGCGAGTGGGCCGGTTTCTTGCCGGTCGAGGGTTCCCTTACGCGATTGTCAGGCAGGTTATCAATAAACTCAGTGGAGAGGAGGTTGAGGATGGGCCTTGATGGGCTCGCCTTGAAAGAAGTGGGTGAGCGAACTTCGTTTACCCGCGGGCCCGGTCTGTGGAAGGCCTTTCCCGCCTCGCGCCGCTCGTCGTCCGGTTTCGGTGGCCCCGCCATAATGGGTTTTGCACCGGCGGCTGAGAGGCAAAGGAGACAAAGATGGAACAAGTTATCGAGTTCGGCGCCGGACTTGTCGCCGGCGCCCTGGTGGTATTTCTTTTCGCTGTTATGCTGGCACGCTTTCAGCGTGCTGAGATCCTTCAACAGAAGGAGGAAGCACAGAAACTTCTAGAGTCGGCCCGCCAGGAAGTAGAGAATCGAAAGCGGGAGGCCCTGCTCGAAGCCAAGGAGGAAGCACACCGGTTTCGGCAGCAAATAGAAGACGAGAATCGCAGCCAGAGAAACGAGATCCTGCGCAGCCAGCGGCGCCTTCAGAACCGAGAGGAGAACCTGGAGCGCAGAGGGGAGACTCTGGAACGGCGAGAGCGAGAACTTTCAGAACAGCAGTCCTCAGTGGGCCGGAAACGGGAAGAGTTGGAGGAGCTGCTTGCACAGAGGCGAAGCGAACTGGAGCGTCTCGCAAACCTGAGCGCGGAAGAAGCAAAGGCTCTGCTGTTGGCCGATGTGGAGAATGAGACCCGCCAGGAAGCCGCCAAACTAATCCACGACATTGAAGAAGAAGCGCGCAGTGAAGGCGAACGCCGGGCGCGAAAGATCGTCACCCTCGCCATCCAGCGCTGCGCCGTGGACCAGGCCTCGGAGAGCACGGTCTCGGTGGTGGCGCTGCCTTCAGATGAAATGAAAGGGCGCATCATCGGCCGGGAAGGGCGAAACATCCGCTG
>WVXJ01000203.1:14574-16071 GCA_011773575.1 Armatimonadota bacterium
CTGGAGATGCTCGTGAGCGATGGTCGCATCCATCCCGGGCGCATTGAGGAAACCGCGGCGAAAGCAAAAGCAGTGGTGGAGGAGAGGATCAGCCAGGCCGCGGATCGGGCCGCTTTCGAAACCGGGGTAACCGGCCTCCATCCCGAATTACTCCGTCTGCTTGGGAAGATGCAGTTCCGCACTACCCTGGGCCAGAACGCGCTCGAGCATTCCATTGAGGTTTCCCACCTTGCCGGCATGATGGCGGCGGAGATCGGCGCCAGCGAGATCCTCGCCAGAAGGGCGGGACTCTTGCATGATATCGGAAAGGCGGTTGACTTCGAGCGAGAGGGGACTCATACCTCCATCGGTGTGGAACTTGCCCGCCGCTACGGCGAATCCGACGCGGCCATTCACGCCATTGCCGCTCACCACGAAGATGAAGAGTTCAACTCCCTGGAAGCGGTGGTGGTGGCGGCGGCGGATGCCATTTCCGCTTCTCGCCCCGGAGCCAGGAAGGAGAGCCTGGAGTCATATATCAAGCGGCTCCAGCGCCTGGAAGAGATAGCGGATTCCTGCAGCGGCGTGGATAAGTCCTATGCCATCCAGGCGGGGCGAGAAATGCGCATCATCATCAAGCCGGAAGAAGTCGATGACTTGGGAGCGGTTCGGTTGGCGAAGGAGATCGCCAAGAAGATTGAAGAGTCAGATGTCGAATACCCGGGTCAGGTGAAGATCACCGTTATCCGCGAGACGCGGGCAATGGAATTCGCCAAGTAATCGGCCGGCTTCGCCGCGGAGACAGATATGTCACTGGGGGCACTCTACAATGAGGCACTCGCCAAGGAGACTACGCGGCTGCGCGGCATCGCCCGCGTCGATGAACGCACCAAGCGGCTGGCGCTGAGGATTCTCCCCGGTGAGATCGCCGTTATCAGCCACCTCGACCTCGATTTGCCCTGCACCCAGGCGCTCATCCTTCGCAAGCCGGCGGCGGTAATAAACGCCCAACCTTCCATTTCGGGCCGCTTCCCCAACCTGGGCCCCAGCCTGCTTGTGGAGGCCGGCATCCCGCTGTTGGAAAATGTGGGGCCGGAGATAATGACGGCGGTGGCCGACGGTGAAGAGGTGGAGATCATAGGGGATGCGGTCTTCGCCTCCGCCACATTGGTAGGCCGTGGAGAGCGACTCAGCCCTGCTTCCCTGCAAGCGAAACTGGAGAAAGCACGCGCCAATCTGGAGGGACAACTCAGCCGCTTCGTGCAGAATACTCTTACCTATGTCAGCGAAGAACAGCGGCTGCTCTATGACCCCTCCGACATCCCCGCCCTCCGCACACAAATCGAGGGCCGCCATGTGCTCGTCGTGGTCAGAGGAGAAGATGCCGCCGCCGATTTGCGCACTATCCATTCCTACATTCGTGATCGCCGTCCTACACTGATCGCGGTGGACGGGGGAGCGGATCTGCTGTTGGCGGAGGGGCTTACTCCGCACATGATCATAGGAGACATGGACTCG
>WVXJ01000203.1:16104-24639 GCA_011773575.1 Armatimonadota bacterium
CAGCAGATGAGCCTCGAAGGGAAGGTATTCCCTTCTCTGGGCACCAGTGAAGATATCGCCCTGTTGTTGGCCTATGAGAAGGGCGCGGACCTTATCGTTGCAGTGGGTACCCACTTCTCTCTTAGAGAGTTCCTGGAGAAGGCGCGGGGGGGAATGGCCTCCACCTTCCTGGTTCGCCTGAAGGTGGGAGAGTTGCTGGTGGATGCGAAAGGGCTGAGCAGACTCTACCCCTCTCCACTGCCCTTCGGCTATCTCGCCGCCATCTCCGGCGCGGCCCTCCTTGCCGCTATCTTCCTGGCCGCCTTCGCGCCCCAGGTCCGCGCGGGGCTGGAGATGCTGCTTCTGCGACTGCGGTCTTTGTTCTGAACCGTCACGGCGGGAGAAGTCTTCCTCCCAATACTCGAAAAGCTAGGTTGCAACCATGCCGATTGACATTCGCTATCACGCCATCTCCTTGCTCGCGGTTTTCCTGGCTCTGGCGCTGGGAATCCTGGTGGGTTTCGCCACAGTGGATCCGGGTGAGATAAAGCGATTCGTGGAGGAAGTGAAAAAAGACAATGAGCGCACCCGCAACGAGAACCGCGCAGAACTCGAATCTCTGCGCCAACAACAGAAGATCTCCCTCGCCTTCGAGCGGGTGCTCCTGCCACTGGCCCTGAAGGAACGGCTGCAGGGAAAACGAGTCGCCATACTTCTCGATTACAGTCCGGAGCATGATTCTCCCGCGCCCAGCCTGGAAAAAGTGCTTGAAAACGCTGGCGCCAAAGTCACCGCCACAGTCTCTCTTCTTCCCAGGCTGGGAAAACTGAAGGAGAAAGACGTTGAGCGTATGCTGGTCGGCCGCGGCGTGTCTGCTCCGCCAGAGATTGATCCTCGCTCTTTTCTCGCCCGGCGGTTGGGCCAAAGAATTGCCGAAGGCGGCTCCAATCTTCCCTTCTACCTGGAGAAAGAGAACCTTATCCGAATCTCCCAGGGAAGTGAATTCATCAGGCCGGTACACGCAGTTGTGGTGGTGGGAGGTTCGGCTCCGGAGCCGGAATTCATCGAGATGGTGGAAGAACCTCTGCTCGGCGGTATCCGAGAAACGGGCCGGCGCATAGTCGGCTGTGAACTCAGCCTGGATTCCGGTGCCGCGGTGGAGTTCTTTCAGAGGCTGGATTTAACCACGGTTGATTGTGTTGATACCTATCCCGGCCAGGTCGCCTTGGTGTTGGCCGTGGCCGGAGAAGACGGCAATTTCGGCACCAAAGAAACCGCCGAACGCTTACTGCCCGATCTCCAATGACAAGTTAGGCTGGCGTGAATGGCAAGCCTCTCCGTAATCATTCCGGCTTACAACGCCGAAGATACCATCGCTCAAACAGTCCGCGCCGCAGCGGGTATCCCCAAGGTATCCCAGATCATCGTGGTGGATGATGGCTCCTCCGACTATACCGCCACAGAAGCAGAGCGGGCCGGTGCGGATGTGCTGCGCCTGAAGCGAAACCGGGGAAAAGGTGCCGCCCTCAGGCGGGGACTGGAAGAGGCCTCGGGAGGACTGGTGCTTCTCCTGGACGCGGACTTGGGCAAGAGCGCAGCCCCCACCTCACAACTCGTTGAGCCTGTCCTCAATGGCGATGTCCAAATGACCATCGCCCATTTCCAACCGGAGTCCGAGGACAAGAGTGGCGCACCGCGCCGTGCCGGCGGCTTCGGGTTCGCTCTGGGGCTGGCTCGGTGGGGTATCCGCGCTTTAACTGGGCTGCGGATGAAATCGCCTCTCTCCGGGCAGCGTTGTCTGCCGCGCGCCCTGCTGGAAAGAGTGGGGATCGCCGACGGCTTCGGGGTTGAAGTGGCCCTCACCCTGGAGGTCTTTCGCCGCGGAGGCCGGATTCAGGAGATTCCCCTGTCACTGACTCATACCGCCACCGGCCGGACGCTGTCCGGTTTCGCACATCGCGGGCGTCAATTCATAGACATCCTGAGAGTCTTGCTGGGCGCTGCCTATGGGCTGGGCTGGCCCGCACTGGGGAGGTTGCGGAGTGCCCTGCGCACATTCATCTGGCTGTTCGCCATCACCGGCCTGCTCGCGGCATCTTACTTCTCGTACGCGCGCGTCACAGGTCCTGCTGCAATCAGTCTTGTCCTTTCCTTCGTATCGCTGCCAGTCATCCTTGCTGTTCTAGTCCACGCAAACTTCCTGAGAAGAAACTATCTAGAGTTACTTATACCTACCTCCGTTGGAGTGCTGTTCTTCTTCATATGGTGGGGGACTTCATTCTGGCTGCACATGGGTCTACCGCAAACAGTGGGCGCTCTGCTGATGGTGACCTGGGGTATTCTGGGATTGCTGGACGACAGGGCTTTTTCAAGAAAGACGCGGGGTTTCAGAGGTCATATCAAAGCTCTTCTCAAGGGGAAATTCACCAGTGGAGCGGCAAAACTCTTTGTCGGCGGAGGCATTTCTCTTTTCGCGGGTTGGTTGATCAGTAGTGGAAACTTGCCCATCGCCATCCTGAACGGTCTGCTTATTGCTCTGTGCACCAATTTCCTCAACCTTCTCGATTTGCAGCCTGGACGCGCGCTGAAAGGCTTCTTCGTTCTGGGCATACTTGCCTGGATACTGAATCCGGAGATGGGCACTCTCTTGGCCCCAATCTTTGCCGCAGCCATCATCTATGCGCCGCTCGATCTAGGCGCCCGGGCGATGATGGGAGATTTAGGCTCAAATATTCTTGGCGCAATGGCGGGCCTGGCGCTGGCCCTTTCGCTGGGAATGGAAGGGAAGATTATCCTCGCCCTCATCCTTGCTGCGATTCATCTCTATGCCGAAATCGGCTCCATCTCTACCCTTATCGAGAAAATCCCTCCTCTGCGCTGGCTCGACCGCCTGGGCCGGGCGGAAGGCTGAAGAAAAACGAGTAAGGACGGCCGATAAGCCGCCCTTACTATCACTGCACACAGCCCGCAGGAACCTCAGTTCTGCCTGAACGTTCAGTCTATCCGACTTATTTCACTTGTTTCAGCGCGGCCCCGCATTCACAACAGTATTTCCAGTCAGGTGAGGGGATTACATGTCCGCACTTGGGACAGTTTGGCTGGTCCTCCACGCCTGTGACTAATACGTGCATCACGGGTACCCGCATTACTCGGATCTTGCTCCTCTCGATTTCGCCCCCTTTCACTTCCTCTACCACATAGGTCAAGTTCGCCTGGCTGACGAGCATGAAAAGGGCCTGGTCAAACATCACCTGGCGGATTATGGCCGTTACCTTCAACTCTTTTGGCACCTGTTCATCAACCACAATGATGACATTGGCAGCCTTAGCGAGCTTCGCCATGGCCTCTCGGAAGGGAGCGTCCTTTACTTCGAGGTCAACGCGAACGCCGTCTTCGGGGAAAGACCTCCTGGGGATGCCCATCCGCTGCATGCGCCGCCTGAGGGCCAATTCTTCTCTGACGCCCAATGATGAAGGCAGCGGTTCTCCTTCACCGAAATATGCCGCCAGGGTTTCCGGATCGGTTCGGAACATCTGCGCGCCAACAAGCGGCACCCGGCGGCCGGAGATGGTAGCCGTAGGGCGAACCGAGACGACGAATGTCTTGTTGACATAATTATAATCACAGGCCAGTCCCGCCGATTCGCAAATCAATTCAAACGCAGCCTTGGGGCTGGCATTATGGAGATTTGCCGTCACACGCAGGTCCTTGGGGATCTCGCCCTGGATCGCAAAGGAGATGTCCGCGGCTTTGGACAGCATGTTGAGCGCCTCTCTGATAGCCACGTCATTGAGAGTGATAGTGACCTTCTTGCCTTCGTTTGGCCCTGCAAACGGGAAGCCGGGCGGAAACTCCGGCCGCGCTTTGCTTGCGCCTGAGGCATCAAGCGCTGCCAGAGTAGCCGCTAACTCCTCCATCTCGGCGATGGTTTCAGCAGTCTCTTCCGAAAGTGCCGTGCTGACGCCATAAGACAGCAGACTAAACGCCAATACAAGACAAACAATCAAGAATATTCCTTTCATCTCAACCTCCTTGGTTGTGATTTTTGTCTTGCGGAGGGGTTTTCCGATAGGCCACCCGTATCGTATGCGGCTGCCCGTTCTCATCCCTTTCGACAACATGCTCCATTACCGATTTGCCGCCATTTGGCAGCGTAACCTCCGCAAAATAACTCGATGAGGGAGCCGGCGCCTCCGGCTCACCCAGCAGAACGATAACACCGTCGCGTATGATCGGCTCCTCCGCCTCAGCGAATTCAACGGGTGGAGCGTCAATTTCAGGTGATGTCGCCTCCAGAACAGGCTGCTCAGCCACAGTCAGCTGTGTAGCCTTCGGTAAGACTGACTTTGAGACAGTCTTCACCGCGGGTCGCTGTGCAATACGGCGGCCTGCCGGCTCTGAAGGTTGTGGCACAACCTCCTTCTCCGCCGGCACAACGGGGGCCGGCCCTGTTTCAGGCTGCGGCTTAATCGCGACAGGCGGGGGTTGTTGTGAAGGCGTGGGAGGGGCACTCCACGGATGTGTCCACAACAAGACTGCGGCCGCGGCAGTAGCCGCCGCCAGCGAAACACCTGCCCAGCGCCATACCAGCCGAGGTTTGCGCACTCCCTCCAGACGCCTGTGCAAATCAGCGATAAGGTCCGGAGCGGTTTCCACTTTCTTCAATGTGTGAAGCGCCTCTTCCGCGCAAGAAAGCTCCTTTGCTTCTTTGGCACAATCCGCGCAGGCCTTCACATGAGCCCCAATCTCGGCCCGCTCCTCCGGCGAAATTTCGCCATCGAGGTAATCAACGAGTCTTTCTCTCACATCTTCACACTTCATTTCTCGCTCTCATTCATGCGCTTGTATGCTTCCTTGAACTCAAGTCTTGCCCGGTGCAGAGTAATCTTCACCTTCCCAAGAGACCAATCCAGACACTCCCCAATCTCCTGATAAGAGAGACCCTGGGAATAGCGCAGTACCAGGAGGATACGGTGTTTCGGCTGCAGAAGTGCCAGCGCATCATGCACGCAATCAGCCAATACGGGGTTGTCATCCACGGTGACCGGCGTCGGCTCAGTGACTTTGCGCCGCCGCCTCGCCGCCCGGCAGACATTTACTGCGATACTGTGCAGCCAGGTGGAAAAGGCGGACCGGCCCGCAAATTTGGGAAGACCCCGCCAGGCATTGACAAAGGTCTCTTGCAGAAGGTCGCGCGCCTCCTCGTGATTGCCGCACAGATTCAGGCAAAGAGTGTACACTCGATCCCGGTGGCGCAGATAGAGTTGGTCAAAAGCGCTGCTGTTCCCCAGCCGGGCGTACTCAACCAGGGCAGCGTCATCTCCGTTATAAGTCGCCGCCATGTTCATGGTCAGAAGCATCACTTTTGTATTGCTCTCTGCCGTCTGCCTGTCCTCCATGATATTAGATGTGGGATCGGGAGGGAAGGTTACAATTCCCTTTTCAGCCTTTGTGCGGAGAAGGAGGCTTTCTGCGGTTGACAGCCGGAATGTTCTTTTCTTACACTCTGGGCAATCGGGAGAGGGAAGGCGAGTAACCTCGGAGCCTGCTCGCCGCAAAGAAAGGAAATGCGCAATGAATCTGCCTGAGGACCTCAAATACACCAAACACCATGAATGGATGCGGGTGGAAGGAAACCTCGCCATCATCGGCATCACCGATTATGCCCAGGAGAAACTGACCGACATAGTATTTGCCGACTTGCCGGAGCCGGGCGGCCATTATGATGCCGGAGCAGAGGTTTGTTCCGTGGAATCGGTGAAGGCCGTCGCCTACAACCACACCCCCATCGCCGGCACCTTGGCAGAGGTGAATGAACTCCTCAAGACCGAACCCGAGAAACTCAACCAGGATCCTTATGGCGATGCCTGGTTATTCAAGATCAAACCCGATGAACCTCAACAGCTCGCCGAGATCCTGACTGCAGAACAATACAAAGACTTCGTGGGAAGTCTGGGCGAATAATCATCCTGAATCCGTTGGGCAGGAGCCTGTGCCGCACATTGTCAACTTGTGGTGGGCAATGTCGAACCACGTCGCGCCGAATGTTCCCTTAACTCTCAACTCTTAGCTCTCAACTCCTCCACCATCTCCTCATGCTTCTCACACAACCCCGCCTCCGGGCGCAGTTGCGCGTGCAGCATCTCCTCCTGCCAGTGGGCGTTGAAAAGCCGGCAGTCGGGGTCCTTGCAGAACCTTTCGCCAAAGAGAAGATAGAACGCGGCCTGCATGAGATACCCTTTCACCACTTGGTTTGTGCGCGCATCCGAATGTTCCAGAAACCGCCCCGCGAACTGTCTCAGCAAATTCACCCGCGCCAGTTCATCATCCGGCAGCCGCTGACGGATAAGATAATACTCCCGCGGTTTTGCCGGCGCCTCCACCAACCCCGAAGTCGAGATTACAGCGGGCTGGCCCAGAATGATGGTCCGCAGATGATAGCGCCGATCATCCGCCTCCCAGGTGGCGAGCAGACGATTGGTAAAGATTATATGCAAATGTTGCAGTCCGCGTTCCTCCACCGGCAGCAGTTCCCGCATACACGCCTGAAACTGAAAGCCGTCAACCGCCATCCCGAAACTTCCCCGGTTCTCATTCAGCAAACGGCGGCGCTCTACATCAACTTCCATCGGCAGCGGATCGCTGAAGGAGTTCTCTCGATTGACATCACGTACCCGCAGATAAGCGAACCGCCGCGCAAGTTCCTCCAGCCATCCTCTCCGCTCCTCTTCACCCCACCGCCCCAAATGCCGACCCACGAATTCCTCCCGCACCTCAACCGGAGCCGCAAATGCCCCTTTCAGGAACTCCGCCAACTCTTCAGAGCGCAAGCTCTCAGCGGTATTTTCGTCATAGAGAAAGAATGTGGGGTTCTGCATGGCTATCAAGAATGATTCTTCCTTCGAATTGAGCCTTCCTTGTGGGCACGAAGGCGCGGAATCTGTATTTATCAGGGCGGAAGGGTTGAGAGAATCCTCTCCACCGGTTAGACTCTAGGCCAGCCACCTTAAGATTCTCAACTACTCTGGGAGAAGGAATATGCTCACTGGCAAGGTAGCGGGAACTCAGACCATTGTGAACAATGTGCTGGAACTGGTGGGGAACACCCCACTGGTCAGGCTGAATCATCTGCCTGATTCGGATTCGGCCGAAGTGCTTGCAAAACTCGAGGCTTTCAATCCCGGCTGGAGTGTGAAGGATCGCATCGCTCTGTCCATGATCGAGGCCGCGGAAAAAGAAGGGCTGCTGAAACCGGGCGGCACAATCATTGAGCCCACCAGTGGCAACACCGGCATCGGTCTGGCGATGGTGGCCGCGGTAAAGGGCTATCGCTGTATTCTAACTATGCCGGAGAGCATGAGCCTGGAACGCCGCTTCGCGGTGGAATCTTTCGGCGCGGAAATTGTGCTCACCCCCGCCTCCGAAGGGATGAATGGAACGGTGGTAAAGGCTGAAGAGATCCTGGCGAACACGCCGGGAGCTTTTATGCCTCAGCAGTTCAAGAATCCCGCCAACCCCGAAATCCACCGCCGCGCCACCGCCCGCGAGATTCTGGAAGCCACAGAAGGCAAGCTGGATGCCTTTGTCGGCGGAATCGGCACCGGCGGCACCATTACCGGTGTAGGAGAAGTGCTGCGCAAGGAATCAAAGAAGACGATGATAGTGGCGGTGGAACCCTCCGCCTCGCCTCTGCTGAGCGAAGGAAAGGCGGCTCCTCATAAGATACAGGGAATCGGCGCCAACTTCGTCCCCGAAATCCTCAACCGGGAAGTCATTGATCGCATCATCACCGTCGCAGATGAAGACGCATTTCGCACCTCCCGGCAACTCGCCAAAAAGGAAGGAATCTTCGTCGGCATCTCCGCTGGAGCCGCCTGCTGGGCCGCCCTCCAGGTCGCCAAAGAGCTGGGTGCCGGCAAGCGAGTGGTAGTGGTCCTCCCCGACCTCGGCGACCGCTATGCCAGCATGGCCGAACATTTCAGGGTGTAGTTGCAGTTACTGTAGGGCGGGGTCTCTGCACCCCGCCGCAGCCTATTCAATTCAACTGGCAAAGCGCTCGTCCAAGACATCAAGACCGGGTGAGCAGACATGACTCTGGGCAGACCGCTTGGCACGAAGAGGCGGAGTCTGAAATATCGTCTGTCAGTCGGCGTGGCGATTGTAGTTGTCATAGCAGTATGGTTCTTGTTCGAACTCTGGTTCATCTGGAGCATTTGTCATATTGTCTCTTCCATCTCTCGCGATGTCCCCTGGTTTACAGCTTTCCCCTCCATCCTGTTGCTGGCGCTCGTCATAGTAATCATTGTAGTCATAGTCCGAGCTCGGGCAAAGCGCACATCGCGGCGATAATCCACGGGGCAGAGCTCTCCGCCTTCTCTGTGTTCATCTGCGTGCATCTGCGTCAATCTGCGGTTAAATGTGGCTCGGCGGGGGCTGGCACCCCCGCCCTACAGCAAATCCCTGGATGGTATAATCACCCTGGTGGGAAATTATGGATACGGTTTTTGAGCTTCACGCGGATTTCGAACCTGAGGGCGGCCAGCCGGAGGCGATTGA
>WVXJ01000203.1:24718-24924 GCA_011773575.1 Armatimonadota bacterium
ATCTTCTTCCCCAATAATGCCGTCGCCTATTTCGTCTCCTATTACGATTACTACCAGCCGGAGGCCTATATCCCCCAGAGTGACACCTATATCGAGAAAGACTCCTCCATCAATGAGGAGATTGACCGCCTCCGCCATTTCGCCACCAAATCTCTCTTCGAGCGCAGAGATGTAATCGTAGTCGCCAGCGTTTCCTGCATTTACGG
>WVXJ01000100.1 GCA_011773575.1 Armatimonadota bacterium
TCTATGTAGCGCTCTCCGGCTTCACCGAGTTTGAAGCGGAGTCTGCGGATGTGAACATCCACGGTTCGAGTGCCGCCGAAGTACTCATAATCCCAGATACTGTTTAGCAACTGCTCGCGGGTGAATACTCGTTCCGGGCGGGCCATGAGATGTTTGAGCAGTTCATATTCCTTCAGCGTAAGGTCAACACGAGCGCCTTTCACTCGAACTTCATAACTGTCAGGATTAAGCGTCAAGTCTCCCGCCGTAAGTAGGTTTGCGGAGCAAGGCTCCTCAGGAAAAAGCAGCGCCCGCTTAAGCCTCGCCTCCAGTTCCGCCTGGCGGCAGGGCAGAACAATGAGATCATCAATCTCCGGGGGCCAGCGGAAAGCCGCCAGATCCCTTTCGGCTATCGCGGCGAGCAGCGGTTTCTCCGCCCAAGCGCGAACTCGCTTGACCATCTCGCAAAGATCCCCAAGATCACCACACCGGCCGGATACATCCAGAATGATACACCCCACTGAAGGCAACTCCCCGGCTTGCTCCACGAGATGTTCAGGGGCAATGCGTTTGACATCGCCGCCGAAGCAGTCCAGGTTACGCTCCAGGCGGCTTGCATCGCTGTGAGTCGGGCAAATCAGCAGGAAGCGCAGGGGCATCGGGTTCTCCTCAAGCCGCACAGCCCGCCGACTCGTACTTCGTAGCGAAGTGGCCTCGCTACTTCGCAGAGTAGCATCGGAGCGTCCCATCCCAACCGAAGAGCCGCGCGTAGAAGCGATGCTTGCCACTTCAGGTCGCATACTTTGCACCATAGGGCCTGTGAGATACCGGAGTCAGCCGGAAGAACGGTTCACCCATGACCTTGTCCGCGTCATACCCGAAGTGTGTGCAGAACTCGGCAATATGAGGCCGAATGTGTTCGATCTGCGTCGGCTTCGTTTGAGCAATCTTGGCATGAGGTGAGATGTGGCGCGGGTCAACTTTCCCGCGCAGATAGATCTCTCCGCCGTGCATTCCGCTGGCGCAGTAGTTGCCCACGAGAGGATCACCATTGCGCTCAGAAAGCCCCAGCAGAATGATTACCCCTCCCGCCATATACTCGCCCAAGAAATCTCCTGCCGCACCTCCGATGACTATCACGGGGGATTTCTGTCTGTAGGCCTTCATGTGAATACCGACGCGATAGCCGACATTTCCGTTTATGAAGATCGTGCCACCGCGCATTCCATAGCCGATCACATCACCCGCGTCACCCTTGACAATGATGGAGCCCGAATCCATCGTGTTGCCGATGGCGTCCTGGGCGTTATTGCGTACCAATATCGTCGGCCCACTCAGAAAGGCCCCCAGGTCATTGCCCGGCACACCGCAGATCTCCAGGTGCAGGTCACCTTTCAATCCGGTCCCGATATAGCGCTGGCCATTGACATTCACAAGCCTAAACCTGGCTTCGCCTTCTGTCGCGGCCTCACGCAATCGCCGGTTCAGGTCGCGATAATGCATACCCTGTGCGTCAATCACGATACCCATCTCCTCTCTTGTTTCAGCCGCTTGAACCGCCGCCATTGTCTTCGCCATTATGCTCCCACCCCCGCGGGCTTGACGCCCAACACTTCCAGGGTTGTCCGGTCGAGTTGAATGCCTCGAAGCCGCTCCCGGCTGCCTCTGAGGCTTTCAATGGAGTTGACTCCCAGAGCCCCCAACATCTCCTCGAGTTCCTCGCTCCACGCTTTCACCAGGTTCACAAGGCGCTGGGCTCCCACATTGGGGTCCAGCCTTCGAGTCAGTTGTGGGTCCTGGGTGGTAATTCCCCAGGAACATCGGCCTGTGTAGCACTTCTGACAGAGAGTGCAGCCGAGCGCCATGAGTGCGGCGGTGCCGATGGCAACCGCATCCGCGCCTAATGTAATCGCTTTGGCGACATCAGCACTTGAACGAATTCCTCCTGCGGCAATGATGGAGGCCTGGTTGCGAATCCCTTCATCGCGGAGCCGCTGGTCCACCACGGCTATGGCAATCTCAATAGGAATTCCGAAATGGTCGCGGATGGTTGTGGGGGCGGCGCCAGTGCCTCCCCGGAAACCATCCAGATAGAGGATGTCGGCACCGGCCCGAACCATGCCGCTGGCAATGGCCGCCACATTGTGAACCGCGGCGATCTTCACACTCACCGGCTTCTCGTAATTGGTCGCCTCTTTGATGGCGAAGATGAGTTGCCGCAAATCCTCAATCGAGTAGATATCGTGTTGGGGCGCGGGTGAGAGCGCATCACTGCCCACAGGAATCATGCGAGTTTCGGAGACATCTTGAGAAACTTTCTCTCCAGGCAGATGCCCGCCGATCCCCGGCTTCGCCCCCTGGCCTATCTTTATCTCAACTCCCGCGCCGCTGTTGAGATAATCGACATCAACTCCAAAACGACCGGAAGCGCACTGCACTATTGCTCGATTGGCAAAGGGCCGGACTTCATCATGCAGCCCGCCCTCTCCGGTGTTCCAGAGTGTGCCCAGTTCACAGGCGGCCATGGCGATTGACTTCTGCGCCGGCAGGCTGATTGAACCATATGACATCGCCGCGAAGACGATGGGGGTTGACAATTCGATACCCGGCTCCAGCGCGGTCACCAGTTCGAATCCATCTCCATTCTGCCGGACTTCCACCGCTTCCGGTTTGCGGCCGAGATGTGTGCGCAGTTCCATCGGTTCTCTCGCCGGATCAATGGAGGGATTTGTCACCTGGCAGGCGTCCAGAACGAGGTGATCCCACAGCACCTGGTAGGGCAGATCATTGCCCATTCCGGCGAGCAGGACGCCCCCTGTCTCCGCCTGCTTCCACAAGTTGCGGCGATGCCCAACACTCCACAGCCCGTGCTCTTTGAATGCCTGAGGGTTGGGCAAAATTGTGATACACCGCTCCGGGCAGAAGGCCTCGCAGCGATGGCAGCCCACGCACTTGCTGTCATCTGCCACGACTCTTCCCTCCCAGCGCAGAGCCTTCCAGCCGCACTGGTGGATACAGCGCTTGCAGCGAGCGCAGCGTTCCTGATCGTTCGTCCAGCGAAACTCGGGCGGGTAATAGACCGGTGTCGTTGCCACTCGCACTTCGTGCAGTGGTTCCTCCGCCTCTTCTGTTTGCGGCTCTTCCAGGAGCAAATCTCGTTCTTTCATCATCATTTTCCTTCTCCGGCCGGTAATCCTTAGGCCGAAGCCTCTTCAAGTCTTCGCTTTGGTTCGCCCTCAACTTCCATGGAGCCAAGCGTCCCTATCACGGGTTCACCACCGCGCGGCGCCCACACAACATCAGGATTCGGGCACATCGTCCGGATCGCCGCCTCCTCGCTCGCCAATAAGAGAAGGTCATCTTTGCGCGCGGCCACCAATGGCCGCAGTTTGATGCGGTCATTCAAACCCACCATTCCCTCCTTATGGGCAAAGACTATGGCAAAGGGGCCGTTGACCAGGGCCCCGGCATAGACCTGACGCAGGGTCTTGTGGAGTCTTCGCTCAGGCTCCTCCATTTGCTGAATATCGCGCCAGAAGGGCGCCGCCAGGACCCGGCAGGCGATAGGGACCGGTAGTTTGTGACGGCGAACCAGCAAATCGAGCAGATAAGCCATTACCTCGGTGTCAGTTCGCATACTGCAGCAGTAACCGAACTGTTCAAGATAGCGTTTGTTGATTCCGTAAGAGGAAATCTCGCCATTATGGACGACCGACCAGTCGAGCAGAGTGAAAGGATGGGCACCGGCCCACCAGCCCGGAGTATTGGTCGGGAAGCGGCCGTGAGCGACCCATATGTGAGCCTGATATTCCTCCACTCGATAGAACTCACCGATGTCTTCCGCGAAACCGACTCCCTTGAAGGTCCCCATGTTTTTCCCGCTGGAGAAGACATAAGCCCCCTCCACCGAGCGGTTTATTGTCATCACCAGATCGAGGATGAAATCATCTTCACTCGGGGCCTGCCGCTCAACAAGGAGGTCACCCTTGGGCCGCACGAAATAGCGCCACAGCAAGGGAGGGTCCACGATTGTCGGAATGGGCCGAGTGGGAATCTTTTCCTCTCGGGCGACTTCGCAATTGTGCCGCAGCGCCTTCTCCGCGTCCTCCTGCGCCTCCAGCGAGTAGTACATCATATGCAGGGCAAAGTGATCCGGCCATTCCGGGTAAATGCCATACCCGGCAAATCCTCCTCCCAATCCATTCGACCGGTCGTGCAATAACCCGATAGCCTCCCGAATCAGCCGCCCATCGGTTCGTTCCCCGCTCAGGCTCATCATGCCCGCGAGACCGCAGCCGGAAATGTTGCGCGCGCCGCGGTCATACCGCGTATGAGACCTTCTTGTTTGTCGGAATGTCTCCATCTATTCCTCTGCCTTTTCTCTCTCGGCAAGAAGACGGTTCAACTCCTCAACCGGAGCCGAGGGTATCGCCGGTAGCCCCATTCGCCTTCTCTTTGCAGTCGAGCCTTCAACGAGCCGACCCCTGGAGTGGAAGTCACCAATTCCCTCGGCGATCGCCTTTGGAACCATTCCGCGCTCAATCGCCAGCTGTTTCGCTCTTCTGAAGATCTCGACCATCCCATATCGCTGCCAGCACAACTCACTGCAGGTATAACACTCGATGCACTTCCAAAGCCGAGAAGAACTCAATACCGCCTCCAACTCTCCTTCTGCCAGTTGGCGAACCAGCGCGTTGGGATCAAACCCCGGATCATTCTTCGATACCGGACAGTCCTGATTGCAAGCCCCACATTCAGCACAATTGGCGACCAGCGCATGATCCCAGTGTTCTCGCACCGCATCCAATCTGCGCTGCAGGCTTCTCCATTTGTTCAGGAAGGGAGTCGCGTCTACACGGTGGTCGGATATCCCCAACTCCTCCGGCTCGAACCCAAGCGCCAAACCCACTAGTTCGAAGAAGTATATGGTGGGAAGACTAAATCGTTCCCCCCGGCGTTGCAGAAGGAATTGCGTGTTGTCGAACTGCATCATGCAGGAGGGGCAGACGAGAGTTATGGCATCCACCTCCTGCCGCTCCAGGTCCATGAGTTTGCTTCGCGCCATGGCGTGTGAAGCATCTTCCTCTCCCGCCCGCAGCAGCAAGTTGCCACAGCACTGCATCTTTGTTTCATACTCGACGGAAGTAGCCCCCAGCCCCTCCAACAGTTCCTCGAACTTCTTGGGCCGGAAGGGATCATCGAACTGCAAGTCGGAGCTGGGCTGCAACAGGTGGCATCCGTAATGCACCGCGATTCGTAATCCGGCAAGTGAATATTTGATGCGTTCCTGTAAAGCCGCAGGCCCGATATCTTTGTAGAGAACGTCTAGAAGGTGAACCACATCACCCTTGCCGCGATAACGGCGCCCAATGCGTTCCAGCCCTCGATTCACCGCCTCTTGATTTTCGGGCAGGCCAGCAAGTTCCGCTTTGGCTCCCTTCAG
>WVXJ01000091.1 GCA_011773575.1 Armatimonadota bacterium
ATCATGGAGGAGCGCACCATCCGCATCACCATCGCCGCCATCGGCGCCGCCATGGCTATACCGGGGAGAAGAAGGTGTTTGAAGGCACTCCAGAAGGCCGCCCCATCTCCTGTGATTAAGGCGTCAATGGTGTTCATGCCGGTGATGGATTGTGGCACCAGCCCTAAATCTATCCGCCCGGAGATAGGCAGCCAGTGGAGGCGAAGCCCGAAGATGATCATGAGGACGATACCCAGCCAAAAACCGGGGATGGAGATTCCCAAGAGAGCGGCGACAGTTGCGGACCGGTCGAAGGGGCCCTGAGGGCGCAGTGATGCAATGACACCGGCGGGAATGGCGAAGATGAGGGCTATGGCGAAGGCGAAGAATGTCAATTCAAGGGTGGCGGGCAGCCGTTCCGCCACAACCGTGCTGACGGCTCTTCCCTGGTGGCTGTAGGAGGAGCCGAAATCCCCCACCGCGGCATGGCGAAGAAAGAGCCCGTATTGAAGGAGAAGAGGCCGGTCAAGTCCATAGTGGGCGCGGAGATCCTCTATCTGCTCCTGGGTTATGCGGCCCGCCTGGCCCAACATATGCTCGATGGGATCACCTGGGGTCAGGTGCATGGTGAAGAATACGATGAAACTCACTCCGATGAGAACCGGAATGAGCTGCAAGAGCCGCTGAGTGATGAATCGTCCCCACATCCTCCCACCCTCAAATCAGGTGCGCAGAGAGACATCGTGCATGGGCAGCATACCATCGGGGCGGGCTTCGAAGTTCTCCACGCGGTCGGAGACTCCGTAGAGTTCCTCCAGCGCGAAGTGGAAGCAGGTGGGAGCTTCCCGGTGCAGGATACGCTGTACTTCAATGTACTTCTGACGCCTGGTCTCCGCCTCCATGGAGCGGTCCGCCTCTTCCAGCAGGCGGTCCAACTCAGCATTCTGGAAGCCGAAGTAATTGGAGTATCCTTCAGACCGGAAGAGAACAGGCAAGATGCCGGAGGGGTCCAGGCTGGAGTTGCCCCATGAAGTGAGAAACATATCCCGCTGCTGTTGGCGCATTTGATTCAACAGGTTGTCCTTCTTCCACACCCGCACTTCGGCGCGCACACCGGCCGCCCGCATAGAACCGGTGATGGCCTCCGCGATTCGCTTATCTGTTGCTTCACAATCCAGTGTGATATCAAAGCCCTGTGGATAGCCCGCCTCTTTGAGCAGGCCTTTGGCGCGGGCGAGGTCTTGTCTTGGCTGGGGCAGAGAATCATCATAGCCGAAGGCCATCGGCACCAGTATCCCCGGAAGCGCTTGCGCTCGACCCAGCAGGTACTGCTCCACTATGGGTTTGGGGTCAATGGCAAAGCACATCGCCTCACGTACGCGCCTGTCCGAGAAAGGTTTTCGGGTGCAGTTCAGGCCGATGAAATGGGTTCTGGTGCCCTGTGCAACAGAAAGCCGCGCGTGAGATAGTCTTCCTATATGTTCCGCTTGATCGGGCGGAATGTTCACTGCCACATCAACCTCTTTTGCCTCCAGGGAGGCAAGGCGTGTGGCCGCCTCCTCTAAGGGCCTGAAGAGCACCCCGCGCATCTTTGCGGTTCCCACAGGTGGAATGTCAGGTGATCCGCCGTAGTAATCCTCGAAGCGTTCGAGGACGATGCGCTCTCCCGGCCGCCATTCCACCAGGCTGAAGGGCCCTGTTCCGACCGGCTTTCTGGCAAATTCTTCCGCGCCTACCCGCTCAAAGTAGGCTTTCGGACATATCTCTTGAAAGACGAGTTTCTTGTGCAAGATGGGATAAGGCCCGTCGGTGATGATGGCGACAGTGTGCTCATCAATGACTTCCACACCTGTGATGGGCCCCAGCAAATCCTTTCTGGGAGAAGGGGCCAGGCCTTCTATTGCGCCGATGACTCTGTCTATGGTGAATTTCACATCTTCCGCGGTGAAAGGCTCTCCGGTGTGGAAGCGCACACCTTCCCGCAGTTTGAAGATCCAGCGAGTGTCACCCTCCACGCTCCAGGAGACGGCGAGTTGAGGCACATATTGCATCTGCAGATCACGTGCCACGAGGCCGTCACAGATATTTCGGACCACCGCCTCCACAGTGCGGGAGCGATGCATGGCGGGATCGAGGGTCTCTACATCAGCATCCAAGCCGACGCGAAGTGAACCTTGCACCAGGGCGCGGCTGAGGCCGGTCTGTCGGCGGGCACAACCACTTGCCAATAATGAGAGCGCGCTCGGCGCAAGAGTTGCCAGCGCAGCCGCCCGCAGGCTCTCCTTCAGGAAACTGCGCCGCGTGAAACTCGCCGCAGATGATGTTATTCCTGCCAAGGGCTTTGCAATTCTCGGTTCGTTGCCTTGATTCTCTTCCCTCATCCTTCGATCCTCGCTCAAATCCGCTTTGGGAGAGTGCTTCCGGACGCGTTCTGGAAGCGTTTCAACAGCCTCGTGAAGGCTACAAGAAGCCCTCTTATGTGTCAACATGAGCACGAGCGGCGATTGTTGCTGCAGGGTTTTGTTGCAGTATCGAACATAATCGTTTGACTTAGCTGTAACCGAGGCCTAGCATATAAGGCAGATTACTGGTCAAAGGAGGGCTTGAAATGGGTCTCGAAAACATCGGGCAGAAAGTCAAGGACTCCTTGGTCGGAGTCATCCGGGGAGCCGGTGATATTTTGGGTGCCACGATTGAGGAAACCCGAAAGGCGACTGTATCTGCGCTTCGCGGTGTTGGTGACGCGGGAAGCGCGGCGTCCGGTTTGGTTGCGGAGGTGATAACCGGCGCTCTGCAAGCCGCGGCGCAAGTCGGCGCGGAGGTGGGATCAACCGCGAAAGGGGCTGTCATCGGGGTGGTGAAGGGAGTGGGAGAAGTCACCACCGTCACAGTGGGTGTTATCTCTGATGCTGTCCGCGCCGCTATCAAAGGGACCGGCGAGGTGGGCGGAGATGTGGCCGATGCTTCCGCGAGCCTGGCGCAAAGTGTTGTGGGCGCGACAAAGGATACGGCTGTGAGCCTGGAAGACGCGGTCGCGGGCATAGCGCGAGGTGCCATAATGGGCACCAAGGATGTGGGAGGTGATTTGACCACAGCCGCGAGCAGCACTATCAGGGGCACCATTCACGGCACACAGCAGGTGGGCGGTGATGTGATTGAAGCCATACGCGCCTCTGCCTCCGGGTTGGTCAAGGCCACCGGTGAAGTGGGGGGAGATGTGGCGGAGGTAACTCGAAATGCCATCGTCGCGGCTGTTCGGGCGGCCGAAGGCGTGGGAGTGAACACCGAGAAAGCCGCGTCTGCGGCCGGCTCGGGGGCCATGGAAGCGGCTCAAGGAATTGGCGAGTCTGCGATCAAAGCCGTCACCGGTGTGGCCGCCGCCGGTGTTGAGGGAGTCAAAGTCGTCATCGAGACACCTTTCAAAAAGAAATAGACGAAGAGCAGTTGTCGTTATTGCTGTGACCAACATGCCCGCGCGACGCGGGCATGTTGTTTTACGGGCCTGTCAGGACCCGGCAAACACAGTAAGTTGGACAATCTCTTCACAATGAAGAGTCCGGCGGCATCTGCCGCTGTCATATGGAAGGGGCGGGATTAAGCGGTTTTACCCCTTCAATACTTGCCCAAACGATGAAATCCTTTC
Organism: Armatimonadota bacterium; assembly: GCA_011773575.1. Taxonomy (GTDB): domain Bacteria; phylum Armatimonadota; class Hebobacteria; order Hebobacterales; family WVXJ01; genus WVXJ01. The sequence continues at coordinate 3,623 of WVXJ01000091.1, forward strand.
GATCCCGTGTTAGAGCGACCGGAGCAGGTCTGGAATCCGTGGATGGCGAAGAGGATTATGGGCGAGGGACGGACTGCTTTCCAGAGAAAGCAGCAGGAGCGCAGGATGACAGACAAGGGTTTGAAAGGAAAAGCAGTGCTGGTAACCGGTGCCAACAATCCGCTGGGAATTGGCGCGGCGGCTGCCAAAGACTTCGCGCGGGAAGGCGCCAGTGTCTTCCTCACCTATTTGCGGCTGCCGCCGGAGCGGAAGGACACTCCGATTAGTGAGGTGAAGAAGGCGACTGAGCCGGGATGGGCGCGGTATAATGCCCTGCGCATGAAATCAGCGGAGGAGGTGCTGGAGGCCATCCGAAAAGAGGGAGGAAGAGCCGCCGCTTGGGAAGCCGATTTGACCGACGCGGAGAATATACCCTTGCTCTTCGACAGAGTTGAAGCAGAGTTCGGGCCTGTGGATGTGCTGGTGAATAATGCGTGTTATGCATCCGACACTGACACGATAGAAAACCTCACAGCAGGAATCATGGACCAGACCTATGCTGTGAATACCCGCGCGCCGCTGCTGTTGATTGCCGAATATGTGCGCAGGTATAAGAAGAACACGCGAGAATGGGGCCGCATTGTCAACCTCAGCACCGGGCCTGCACAGCACTTCACCACTCAGGTTACATATGGATCAAGCAAAGCCGCAATCGAAGCGTTCACGCGGGCTGCAGCCGCCGCGCTTGGCGCGTTAGGTATCACGGTAAATGCCATTGCCCCCGGCCCCACCCAGACTGGGTATATAGACAAAGAACTTGAAGAAAGTCTGGTGCCCACCATTCCCATGAGGAGACTGGGGCAAGCGGAAGACATCGCCAATGCCATACTCTTCCTGTGTTCAGAGCAGGCCGCCTGGATTACCGGACAAGT
>WVXJ01000151.1 GCA_011773575.1 Armatimonadota bacterium
GCAATCGTCCCAAGGATTGTGGTGGAATTTTTTTGGGGATTTTCCGCCCTTTATTCAGCCCTCAAATGACCCTCCGCAAGTCGGATACACCGTTCTCACCACGCAAATACTGCGACAGGTAAGGATGGGCCAAAGCCTTGTCCCAACTCTTAAATCCTCGCATCGTCTTGCTGCGGATCTTGTATGTCAGCCCAATCAAACGTTCTGTAACATTGTTTGTAGGATCCCCAGGACCCCGACCTATATACGGCCAGGTCCGCTCTATGTGCTGGAGCAGCTGGTTCGCCTTGCCATGAATACCCCTATGGCAATTTATGAATCGCCGGACCAAACGCTCAATCTCCTCTGGCAGTTGAGGCGACGACCATTTCTCATGCAGCAATCGCTTCAACTCCAGCATCGTCTGCGACTCGTACAGCAGCCCTTCGGCAGCAAACTGACGCGCCAATTCCCAGGAACGCCTGCACTTGCTCTTGAGCCAGTGAGCCAGACAAATCGTACGTTCAATACCCTCGGACGCACCCTCATATACACTCAGTTCATCCGTTCGTAGCTGCTCAGCTCCAACCATAGCAGCAATCTCCTGCACGTGACGACGAACCTGCCGGCTGTCAGTCTCATTGGCCCGGACCGCAAACAACAGCTTGCCATTGCCTATATCCACAAAGAACAGCATCCCCGCACGGCTTTGACCGGCCATCCTGGCGCCGGTTCCGTCCACACCAAGAACCTTAACACCCATACGCAGCGACTGGATATGCAGGGCTTTGGCCTTTTGGCCTGAGCGGGCCAAATCCCGCTCAATAGTGCTTTTCGAGCCCTGCCAGCCGAACATCGTCAAGAATTGTTCGACCCCACGGTAGCTCAGCCCCAACATGTACAAGACCACGCCGATACAAATCAGCCGGTCGGTTCGTTGACGTCCGTCGCTGACACCTTGGAGGCGGACGGTCCAAGTGATTTTGCAGAAAGGGCACATCATCCGGCGTTGGGTTACAGTCTCTATTTTCGGGTCGCTGATATGCCGCTGGGTGATAGCCGAGTGAATTCTACCGTTAGGCCGGCTACAGTGAGGACACGTTCTTTCAAGTTTTAGGCTGTTGCTGACCGATGGAACATGATAGTGAATCATTTTGAGCCTCCTTGCCGAGTGTTTTTATTTCACATCGGCAAAGAGGCCTTTTTTCTATCACTCAAAACCACACAAGTTGGGACGATTAC
>WVXJ01000006.1:0-5595 GCA_011773575.1 Armatimonadota bacterium
TTCACCTTCGGGCGAGATAACAAAACTGCCCATGTCAGCCGCGTGCTGGAGGTTCTGCCCCCAGTAGTCGAGCGCCTCCGCGCCATGTCACCTCTGAATAAGCAGACCTAGTCCCGGCACTTCTTGTTAAGCTGCAGCAGTCCGCCAAGCCCCGCGTTGCCGAGCTGCAGAGGAAGCCCAGCCAGATCCGTCGAATCTCCCTATGAAAGTGCGTGCCGAGGCGGTGAGGAATTGAAAGTAAGGCTCTCTTCAGACAAACGGGAGTCGGAGGCTGACAATTCACAGACCAAGCCTGATCTGTCCTGGGTAGAGGGCCTGGCCGCGGCTGTTTTCGTCTGGGCCTTCATTGCCTCCTTGTACCACCACAGTAACGATCTTCGCACTCCGCTGGTTCTGGTGATTGACGCTTTGCTGGCCACAGCAGTGGCGGTGGGATATGCAATTCACGAAAGGCTGGATTTCGACCTCCGCGGTATCTCCAGATGTTTCGCCTTTGGGCTCTGGTCTGCGGCGGTCTTCCGACTGGCGCCGATGATCGCCAACGAATCCGTGCTCTTTGACGCACAGGGCATTAACTTTGATATCCCATATATCTTGCTGTTTGCGGCCGTCCGGGGTTTTATCGTGGTGCTTGCTGTCTGGCCCTTTGCCAAACGGGTGCTTCAGGATAGGAGTCTCGAATTAAGCGTAGATGAAAAGGCGTTTAAAATTGGAATAGCGGCTGTAGTTGTTTTTTACGTCGTCGTCACTGTCGTTCTTTTCGCGACGACAAACCTTAGCTGAAGCAAGCGGATGCGTTTCTTGTGAGCCGACACAGCGGCTTCCATTGGGTTTCTTATCCCCGTTTCATCCTGAAGTATGGTTCTTTGATGCCTCTTATGACAACATATCGGCCCAATCAACATGAAATCCACCTTCTCTTATGGAATATTCGCACAGGAGGTGGAAATGCTTATCGGATGGTGGATGGCGGATATTTCGCTGGTGGTTGGTCTTATATTGGGATTTTTCGTAATCAGCGCTGAGTTGGTATTACGCATTCGCAACCGGTCGAATTTGGCCGGTTCTGCGACAATTAGGACGGAATTTGTGAGCTGCCCTTCGCAAGAAGACGAAATTAGCCGCACACCAGTGGCTGTCTTCGGGAAAAATATAGATAAGCGTGATTGACATATAAGTTGGACCATTATGGCTCGTTTGCATACCCACAGTGTGTTCGGACAGCAATATACGCACTCCACGCGCTTTCGCCATACAAGCCGGGAAGACAGAGGCGCGCATGAGCGCGAGCTCCGCAGCCATCGCTTGAGCGATCAGAACGGTAGACCTGAGACTGGCTCCAAGCGTCAGGTGCGGAATTCTCAAACCCGCTAGAGTTCCCTTCGGCAAGATCGTTTGAGGACTCTCTCCAATGGCAGCGACGGGCGTTGCTTTTCGCTCGTCCTCACGCCCCAAGAGAACGCTTCCTATTCTCCCTCTGCCTGATTCAGTTGTATTCGCCCTCCGGGGGATGTTATAATCGGCCCGCTGAACAGGAGGAAGCAGAAGTGCCCCTTACCCCGGAAGAAGTTGACCATGTCGCCTTATTAGCCCGGCTGGAATTGACCGACGAAGAACGGAGTCTGTTTACCAGTCAACTCTCGGCGATCCTGGATTACTTTCAGCAGTTGCGTGAGTTGGACACCACCGGGGTGCCTCCTACCTCTCACGTCGTTCCCCTCCAGAATGTCTTGCGAGAAGACACTTCCGCCAAGTCTCTGCCCCAGGAAGAGGCTCTCGCCAATGCTCCAGAGCAGCGGCAGGATTGTTTCTTGGTGCCGCGCGTAATCGAGTGAGGCTGGCTTGTGGAACTGACTGAACTCACTGCTCATGAAGTGCATGAATTGCTGACGGGCGGCCAGGTCTCTTGCCGGGAAGTGACCGAGGCCGTTCTGGCGCGGGCGGAACAGGTCGAGCCTCTTGCACATTCATATATCCGGTTGACCCCGGAAATCGCGCTGGCACAGGCGGACGAGATCGATCAGCGCCTTGCCCGCGGAGAATCTCTGCCTCCATTGGGCGGGATTCCGCTGGCACTCAAAGACATCATGTGTACGAAGGGATTGATCACCACCTGCGGCTCCAAGATACTGGAGGATTTCATCCCACCCTATGATGCAACCATAGTCACCCGCTGTTACGAGCAGGGGATGGTGTTGGTGGGCAAAACGAATATGGATGAATTCGCCATGGGGTCATCCACTGAGAACTCCGCTTTCGGGCCCACACATAACCCCTGGGATATCGAGCGAGTGCCCGGCGGTTCAAGTGGGGGGTCTGCCTCTGCCACAGCGGCAAATGAGGCGATCATGGCCTTGGGCAGTGACACGGGTGGCTCCATTCGCCAGCCGGCCGCTCTTTGCGGAGTGGTGGGCATGAAGCCGACCTATGGGCGTGTCTCCCGCCAGGGACTTGTTGCTTTTGCCTCCAGTTTGGACCAGATTGGTCCCATCACAAAAGATGTGACTGACTGCGCCCATCTCCTGAACGTTATTTGCGGCCACGATCCGCTCGATTCGACTTCTGTTGACATACCTGTGCCGGACTTCGCACAGGCTCTGGGCAAGGAGATAAAGGGGCTCAAGATAGGCCTTCCGAAGGAATTCTTCGAATATGAAGGCAAGGAAGTAGGGGAGGAGGTCCAAGCACCAATTCGCGCCGCCCTGAAGATATTTGAAAGCCTGGGTGCGGAAATAGAGGAGACTTCTCTGCCCAGCCTTTCCTACTGTGTTGCCACTTATTATCTCATCGCACCGGCGGAGGCCTCCTCCAACCTCGCCCGCTATGATGGAGTTCAGTATGGTTTCCGCGCCCCCGGTGAAGATATTGTTGACATGTATCGCAAGACCAGGGACCAGGGTTTCGGCGCGGAGGTGAAGCGGCGCATCATGCTGGGGACTTATGCCTTAAGCGCGGGCTATTATGACGCGTATTATCAGAAAGCCCAGCAGGTGAGGACACTCATGGTGCAGGATTTCCAGCGCGCTTTTGAGAAGTACGATGTGCTTATGGGGCCGACCAGCCCGACGGTTGCCTTCCGTCTGGGAGAGAGGACGGCAGATCCACTGGCAATGTATCTCTCCGATGTCTGTACCATTCCGATGAACCTGGCGGGCTTGCCGGCGATTTCGGTTCCCTGCGGATTCTCTGACGGACTGCCGGTGGGCTTACAGATAGTCGGTCGGACGCTGGATGAGGAGACCTTGCTGCGCGCAGCCCATGCCTTCGAACAATCAACTCGATTCCACTCCAGGCGCAATCTGCCCGCCTCGAAGGACGCCAAAGCGCTGGTGGAGAGAAGGGGAGAGTAAGAAGTGGCTGAACAGAAAGGGCCATTACTCCAGATAGCGCTCGATTTTGTCGAACTCGATCGGGCGATGAAGGTGGCGGAAGAAGCCGCTGCCGGTGGGGCGGACTGGCTGGAGGCGGGAACTCCGCTCATCAAAAGCGTGGGGCTGGAATCAGTCAGAGCGCTGCGGAAATCATTTCCCAAACATACCATCGTCGCAGACATGAAGACCATGGACGCGGGCCGTGTGGAGGTGGAATATGCCGCCAAGGCCGGCGCGCATGTCGTGGGCATTCTCGCCGCAGCCTCCGATTCAACCATAGCGGAGTGTGTCGCCGCGGGGCAGGAATACGGTGTCCGCATTATCGCGGATTTGATGGAGGTGGCGGATCCCGTCGGCCGCGCAAAGCGGCTGCAGGAACTGGGCGTAGATGCCATCGGCCTCCACACACCTATTGACCGCCAGATGCAGGGAGCCGATGCCTTCGCCCTGCTCAGAGATGTGTGCAAGGCGGTGGAGATTCCGGTAGCCGCGGCGGGAGGCATAAACTCCGAGACCGCGGCCGATGCAGTGGAGGCGGGAGCGAGCATCGTTATTGTCGGCGGGGCCATCACAAAAGCAAAGGATGCCCGCCAGGCGACTGTGGAGATGAAGCGGGCAATCACGGAAAAAGCGCGCATACCCACCCAACTCTACCGCCGCGGCGGTGAAGAGCAGATTCGAGAAATCCTCTCCAAGATATCGACTCCCAATCTTTCCGATGCAATGCATCGGGGTGGCGTGCTGGAAGGGATCAAGTCCGTGACACCCGGCCTGCGTCTGATAGGCCCTGCCTTTTGTGTCCGCACCGCGCCGGGGGATTGGGCAAAACCGGTGGAAGCGATTGATTTGGCCAGCCCGGGAGATGTGATTGTCATTGATGCCGGAGGCGTGGGCCCTGCAGTGTGGGGAGAACTCGCCACAAATTCCTGTAAGGTGAAAGATCTGGCCGGTGTTGTTATTGATGGGGCGGTTCGGGATACGCCCGAAATTCGCGCCATGGAGTTCCCCGCCTTCGCCCGCCTCACCATGCCCAATGCCGGCGAGCCACGCGGGCTTGGCGAAATCGGTGTACCGATCAAGATTTCCGGGGTGACGGTCTCTCCTGGGGATTGGCTGCTGGGGGATGATGATGGCATTGTCCATATCCCGCGCCAACAGGCGGTCGAATGGGCCAACCGCGGCATGGATGTGTTAGAGCGGGAAAACCGCCTGCGCGCGGAGATCCGGGCGGGTGGGTCTCTCGCTTCCCTGGCTGAACTGCTTAAGTGGGAAAAGCCCCGCTGAGCCCCTTCTTTCAAGATCATGAGAATCGTAATCGTTGGCCCCGGTGCAATGGGATGTCTGATAGGCGGGCTTTTGGCCCGCGCGGGAGAGGATGTTACACTCCTGGATTACCGCCCGGAACGGGCCGCGAAGATAGCCAATGCCGGTCTCTCGCTCAAGACCGCGGCGGGTAAATTCGCGGTCCCGGTGAAGGCCTCCGCCGATGCCGCAGAAATCGGCGCCGCTGATTTGGCGCTGGTCTGTGTCAAGGCTTTTCAGACCTCGACTGCGGCAGAACATGCCGCGCCCTGTGTTGGGAAAGACACCACGCTTCTTACTCTTCAGAACGGTCTGGGGAACATAGAGAGCCTTTCAGAAGTATTCGGCAAGGGCCGCGTTATCGGTGGAGTCACAGGCCATGGAGCGACTCTGCAGGGAATCGGCGAAGTGGTTCACACCGGCACAGGGGACACTGTAATCGGAGAGCAGAGCGGAGAGCATACCCCGCGCCTGGAGAAGATAAAGGCACTTTTGGACAAGGCGGGCATATCCACCACAATCACCACAAATCTGGCCGGTGCAGTCTGGGGCAAGGTGGTCATCAACTGCGCCATAAATCCTCTGGCGGCGCTGACCTGTCTGAAAAATGGGGATTTGCTGCGAGAAGCCGCGTTGAGCGACCTGCTGGGCAAGGTGGCTGTCGAGGCGGCCCAGGTGGCGCAGGCGCTCGGTATCGAGTTACCATACGCCAATCCGTCAGAAGAGGCTAAGAAGGTCTGCACCCGAACCGCCGAGAATATCAACTCCATGCTGGCCGATGTGCTGAATCACCGGCCCACCGAGATTAACCAACTCAACGGCGCAGTAGCAAAAGCCGCCAAAAGTGCACCACTCAATACTGCGTTGACTGCGCTGATTCGCGGTTTGGAAGAGAACTACTTGCGGCAAGTGCTCGAGTAGT
>WVXJ01000006.1:5635-6932 GCA_011773575.1 Armatimonadota bacterium
AAGTTTATCCAGGACTTGGCTCTGGCGCAGGTGAAGGCCGGCGCCAACCGGCTGGATGTGAATGCGGGTACTCCGCCGGATCGCGAAGTGGAGGATATGTGCTGGCTGGTGGACACTATCCAAGAGGCCACCGAAACTCCGCTCTGCCTGGATTCGCCAAACCCGGCCGCGCTTCGCGCCGGGCTGGAACTGACGAAACCACAAACCATGCTCAATTCCACCACCGCGGAGACGGAACGCGCGCAGGAGATGATTCCCCTTGCGGCCGAACACAACTGCTTGCTCATCGGCCTTACCATTGAAGATGCGGGGATGCCCTCAACCGCGGAGGCGCGCGTCGAAATCGCTTCTCATATTATCGAAGAGGCGAAAGGGGCCGGTATCCCCGTTGAAAACATGTATATTGACCCTCTGGTGCGCTCTGTCGCAACAGAGCCGGAGCAGGGCCGCGCCCTGCTGGAGGCGACCCGCCTCATCAGGGAGAAGTTTCCCTCCTCTCATATCGTCTATGGGCTGAGCAATATCTCCTTCGGCCTTCCCGCCAGGTCACTTATGAACCGCACTTTGCTGGCGATGGCGATGGCCTGCGGCTTGGATTCCGCTATTATCAATCCGACCGATAATCAGATGATGGCCGCATTGCGCGCGGGAGAGGCGCTGTTGGGTGAAGACGAATTCTGCGCCAATTATCTTTCCGCCTTTCGCTCCGGTCTTCTCGGCTAAATTCGGCAGTTACCTGGTATATGAGAAATCCTTCTCCTAAATCCGGCAAGAAGAAAGCCACACTATCCCCACCCACGGTGGGGATAGTGTCCCTCGGCTGCCCCAAGAACCTGGTGGATTCCGAGGTGATGGCCGGCTACTTGAGCGAGGCCGGGTTCGGGTTCACCGATGACCCGGAAAAAGCGGATGTGCTCATAGTAAATACCTGCTCTTTCATCGCTCCGGCTGTGGAAGAGGCGAAACAGTCCCTGCGGGAGATGGCCAGGCTGAAGACAGCGGGGACCTGTCGCATTCTCATCTGCGCAGGCTGTCTTCCTCAAAGAGAAGGGAGGGCGCTTACTGAAGAGTTCCCCGAAGTTGATTTGTTCATGGGTATTGACGAAATCCCTCACATAGGTGAATGGGTATGCCGACTTCTCGAAACCGAGCGCCCGGCTTCGGCCGAAACGCGGCTGCCGACTTATCTCTATGATGACACCTCTCCGCGATTGGTTTCTACGCCTCCCTGGACGGCCTATGTTAAGATCGCCGAGGGCTGTCTTCATGCCTGTTCCTTCTGCACGATTCCGAGTAT
>WVXJ01000006.1:7028-7212 GCA_011773575.1 Armatimonadota bacterium
TCCTCATCGCGCAGGATACCACTGCCTATGGACGTGATATCGGGACAGATCTTCCAACTCTGTTGAGGCTTCTAGCGAAGATCGAAGGCCTTCACTGGATCCGCCTGATGTACGCTTTCCCTGGAGAGATATCGGACAGCCTGCTTGAGGTGATGGCCTCCTCAGACAAGATTTGCCACTATCT
>WVXJ01000006.1:7356-8074 GCA_011773575.1 Armatimonadota bacterium
GCCGAGGAACGTTATCATCGGCTGATGGTGGCCCAACAGGACATCTGTCGACAGCGCAATCTCGCCTGGGTGGGCAAGAGGCAGGAAGTTCTGGTGGAGAGTGCAGAAAAGGAAGCCCCGGTGGGGCGTTCGTTCAGAGATGCGCCGGAGATAGACGGGCGGGTAACCCTGGAGAAGCCGCCCAAAGGCGCTTATCCGCTGCCTGGTGAGTTCATCATCGCGGAAATCACCGCGGCCTCAGAGTACGACCTTACCGGCCGCTTGGTGCCGGCCGGCGGAGCGCGCGCAGGGCAGCATTCGGCCGCCAAAAGCAGGAAGATCTAACCGAATTCTGAAAAGATTATTCACTAGGGCGGCCATGTGGTATATCTTCTTGTCGGCTGCCTACGAGAATGGCAGAAAGCCCAGATATCGCTGATAACCTTGAGCGGGTGCGTGAGCGGATTTCCGCCGCCGCGGTCCGAGCGGCCCGAAAGGCTGAAGAGATCCTTTTGGTGGCAGTCACCAAGGAGGTGGAGCCGGAGCGGATCCAACAGGCGCTTGATGAAGGCGTAACTGACCTGGGGGAGAACTATCTTCAGGAGGCATTGCTCAAGCAGCCGGAAGTTACCGGTCAAGCGAGATGGCATTTTATCGGTCACCTGCAGCGCAACAAAGTAAAGCCGGCTTTGAATGCCTTCGATCTAATACAGAGTGTGGACAGCTTGGCTCTGGCGCA
>WVXJ01000006.1:8120-9209 GCA_011773575.1 Armatimonadota bacterium
AACCGGAAGAGACGCTGAGTCTTGCAGAAACCATATCGCCTCTCCCGGGATTACGAGTACAGGGTTTAATGACCATCGGCCGATTCGAGCCGGAGCCGGAGGCGGCAAGAAAAGAGTTCAGGCAGTTGGCAGGTATTTTTCGCAAGCTTGCCGAACTGGATTTACCGTCAGTGAAGATGCGTTGGCTTTCCATGGGCATGACGCATGATTTCGAAGTAGCGATAGAAGAGGGAGCGAACCTGGTACGGATTGGAAGAGGTATCTTCGGTCCTCGCTCCGAATAGAGTTCGACTTATAAGTTAAGTTATAATAAGTTATAAAACAGAATAGAACTCGGTACGGTCGCGCCGATTACAGCAGGGACTACATCTTACATCGCAATACAGGAGGTAACAGGTATGGCTGGAATGCTAGACCGGGTAAAGGGGTGGCTTTTCGAAGACGGAGAGGAGAATCCGGTCGCGACCGCTGATCCTCAGCCCGCTCCCAAGAAGCGGAAACCCTCGCTGCTTTCTCTACATAGCCCTCGGGGTGAAGAAATCTTTATCCGTCGGCCTCGCTCAAGGGACGATGCGCCGGTCTGTGCAGACTGTCTCCGCGCCCGTTGTCCGGTGGTTATGAACCTGAAAGCTTTGGACACTGAGACGGCGCTAAGAGTGTTCGATTTCCTGGCGGGTGTTGTCTATGCTATCGACGGGCAGATGGAGGCAGTCGGAGAGGGCATCTTCCTGTTGACCCCCAGAGAAGTCGACATAACCGCGGAAGCCGAAGGCAATTCTCCTCTGGAGCCTGAAGAGATAGCCTTCTGGCAAGAGTAGATGGCACTGAAGCAGGGGTTAACTAGGCCAGCGGTTCTCATCAAACAGCCAGCCATTTCTCATCATAGATGAGAAAACCTGATACTATTGGCTTCATCGGCACGGGGGCAATGGGAAGCGCGCTTATTCGCGGGCTCCTCACGGCCCAACTCACTCAACCCTCTAATATCATCGCCAGTGACGCTGACCCCGCCAAGTCCGACGCGCTTGCTGAAGAGTTAGGTATCGTTCAAGCCGCTTCCAACCTCGATGTGGCACAACGCGCAGAAAC
>WVXJ01000006.1:9295-10724 GCA_011773575.1 Armatimonadota bacterium
GTGGGTCAGGGGATGTCGGGGATTGCCTTCGAACCAAGTGTACCGAAACAGGTGCGGGAACGCATAGTGCGGCTTCTAGGAGCCGTCGGCGAGGTGATAGAAGTTGAAGAGAAACTCATGGACGCGGTTACAGGGCTTTCCGGCAGCGGGCCCGCTTTCGCATTTTTAATGATCGAGGCCCTCGCCGATGGGGGAGTGGAAGCAGGGCTCTCTCGTGATGTCGCCCAGAGGCTCGCCATTCAAACCGTATTGGGTGCCGCCGCCCTGCTAAAAGAGACGGGACAGCATCCATCAGCAGCCAAGGACATGGTCGCTTCGCCGGGAGGGACGACCGTCGCCGGACTTGCGGTTCTGGAGGCGGGAGACTTCCGCGCCAGCCTTATCCAGGCTGTGGTGCGCGCAGCGGAGCGCTCCCGGGAACTTTCCAAATAGGAATCCGTTTACCGAGGAAGTCCAACCTCATCACTAATCACATGGAAATCAAGAATCTCATCTTTGTTCTCTTCCGTGCCGCGCAATTCTTGATAATTGCGCGGGTGATTGTCTCCTGGATCCCCAAACTCCGCTACCATGCCGTCGGCCGCTGGCTCGTGCAGACTGTTGACCCCTTTCTCAAGCCTTTGCGGCGGCTGCTCCCCCCCTGGAAGACTGGAGGCCTTGACTTTTCGCCGCTTTTCGCGTTGATTTTATTGGATATCCTGCGGGAACTCATTCTCAGGGCTTTCTGAGGTTCCCGCAAGACCGATGAAAACCAAGCAATGAAACACAAGGGAAACCGCGGCATACTGCTATTTCTGCTTGCCATGGCCGCATATGCAGCCATGGTTTTAATGACATGGTACTTATACGAGCAAGACCCTGCCAAAGAAGCCGGTTGGGCGAGACTGGATGAGGCCGAGGCACGGCTCTTGCTTCGCACCTTCATGTTTCTGAAGCCGCTGGTATCGGACGGCTCGGCCGCGGATGATGGTGATGGGACGCTCGAAGGGTTTCTGGCCCAGGCGAGCGACAATTGGGGCAGAGTGCTTTACACGCGTCCGGACGATGTGGAAGTGCGCTTTGCGCTGGCCGTTTGTCAGATGGAGTTCGACAGAGAAGGTGCAATCACGACCATTTTGGCAGCGCCTCCGGGTCAACAGAGAAATGACGAATACCAGGCACTTAAGGCCCTTGTTCTCGATCCGACACCAGACCCCGAGCTCCTTCAGCAGTCTATGGTGGCTGCTTTCATCGACCGCAATCCTGCAAGGCGCTTGTGGCTTGCATCCATCTATTCCCGTCTCGATAAAGACGAGCAGGCAAAAGAACAGTGGCGTCTGGGCTATCTGGAATCCGCGCCGTATGCCATCGCTTCTCTAGTCATCCTGGCCGTATGGTGGGGGCTGGCGCCTCTCATCGGTCTCATCTGTGCAGTGACTATTATCCGCAG
>WVXJ01000006.1:10732-16359 GCA_011773575.1 Armatimonadota bacterium
CCAACGAGGCGTGACAGGCATCTCTCTGGGGCAGGCGTCAGGCGGATTCCTCATGTGGCTCGTACTGAGTTTTCTACTTACAGCGTTGATACTGGAAGTGCTCTTCCGCCTGGGTCTAACCAGATTCAACCCACCGGCGATGATGATTACTTCCTTCATTGCTGCGATTCTCGCGGTTGTCTGGCTGCGTGGAAAGGTTGGGAGCGGTCTTTCCGTGGGCTGGAGAATGAATCCTTTCGGACTGCATCTTCGCGTCGGGTTTGCAATCTTCCTTCTCAGCCCGATTGGCATGGGGATAGCGAGGCTGTTGCAGTACTATTTTGACCGGGATTTCCGCGAACCCTCTGTGTTGTTGGTCGCCGGCGGAGGCTCTCTTCTTCTGCGCATCCTCTTACTTCTGTCGGCGTGTGTAATCGTTCCGGTGACCGAGGAGACAGTCTTTCGAGGGCTGCTCTTCAGGGGGATTCGCGGCCGCTGGGGATTGTTCGCGGGCGTGGTTGTCTCCTCCGCCATCTTTGCGGTCGGCCACATGGATATTTTCGCCGCCTTGCCGCTGTTTATCTTCTCATTGGGACTGGCCTGGTCGGTAGAGCGTACCGGCTCTCTCGTACCCGCAGCAATCGCTCATGGGCTCTTCAATCTCTTCCCCCTTCTGCTCTTGAATGTAATGACATTGTAGGATCTCTCCATCACCTTCCGCGGAGAAGTCAATGGATCTCGAACTCACAGGCAAGGCGGCCCTGATAACCGGCGCCAGCAGGGGTATAGGTGCCGCTGCTGCACTTGCGCTGGCTCAGGAAGGTGCTTCTGTGGCGATCAACTACCTGACCAGTGAATCAGAGGCTCAGAAGGTGGTGGAGAGTATCCGCGGCAATGGAGGGCGAGCTAGCCTTTTCCAGGCGGATGTGTCAAAGGCGGACCAGGTGCAGGCCATGGTTGGGGCGGTGCTGGATGAATACAAGCAGATAGATATTCTGGTGAATAATGCCGGCATCACTACTCATACCGGCCGGATTGACGGCTTTGGCGCTGAGGATATTGAAAAATGTATGGCCGTGAATGTGAGTGGAATGCTCAACTGCATCCAGGCTGTCACGCCCCATATGAAAAGCCGCCGTTATGGCAAGATCATAAACGTGATATCATTCCGCGCCTATGCCACCCGCTACTCCAGCCCTTATGACATTTCCAAGGCGGCGGCCTTGGCTCTCACGATTGAGGTGGCGAGCGAACTGGCTCCTTTCAATATCAATGTGGTGAGCATCTCTCCAGGCACCGCGGCCACGGATATGAACAGGGAGAAGTTGTTAAGCGACGCGAAGAAGTTGCGTGAGTTTGAGGCGAAGATTCCGCTGGGGCGGATTGCACAGCCGGAAGATATCGCCAACCTCATCTGTTTCCTTTCCTCCGACCGCGCCAAACACATCACCGGCACCGACATCCTCATCACCGGCGGCGAAATCTTCCGCTGGTGAGGGGCCTTCGACCGGCCAATTCTCCCTGAAGAACCTCAAATTGTCGGTGTTGCACGCCCCTAAGTAATCAAACGATATATCTAGTAAGTATGCAGTGTTCACTAGACTAATAAACAACAGATATTTGAGGCAGGTGATTGGAGGAGTGCGACAAATTGTGGCCTTAAGTGCGGAGATCCTCGCACCCTTGGAAATGTACAGGAAAGGAGGTGACGCATAAGGCAAAATGAGTCATCCGGACCGGGTCCAGGGCAGTACTCCCGGCCTAAGCAGGAGGTAAAGTAAGTCTGCAGTTTCAGGTAGGTCCGAAGGTGTGACAAGCAGTTGACATGATGAAAGCCTGAAGGAAAGCAGTAAGCGGCGGATACGCCGCCGCCAACTTACCTCAAGGAGAACAAAGATGAATAGAATGTCTGTATTTGCAGTGATGTTGGGAGTAGTTCTCGCTTGCGTGCTGAGCGCTGGAGCGTGTCTGGGCGCGGGTTTCTATCTCGACCCGGTCGCGGATTTGACGCCATTGGAGTGGTATGGTCTTTCCTGCGACTATAACTATGACTGCGTGGATGACGGAGCGGATCATGATGAACGTTATCCTGACGGGAACGGGGATCACGACGGTAACATTACTGCCGTCCAGACCGGGGAAGATCCTTTCGTAGACACATACAGAATGGAGTATGTCGGAGGGGAGCAGAGATCCGGGAACAATATTACCAAAGTAAAACTGTGGATTTTCGGTCACAGAAAACATTGGACCAGCATGCCGATCTACGGACGTGTGAGGATTGACGGAGGAGTCTGGCCAGCTTTTAAGAAGTTTCCGATCTACAGAGGTCAAGCCAACCGATGGGCCTCAGTGGAATGGACCGGAGGCTGGACACAGGATCAGATAGACGATATGGAGGTCCAGATCAGATGTGCAACGGGTGTCCCGGTTACAGTTGGGGTCGTTTACGTTGAGGCCATCGAGTAACTTGGGTGTCCAGAGGCAAATTATGGGCCTCTGAGTGGGGCTAATGGAATCCGGAAGAAGAATGAGGGTCGCCTTCTTTGGTAAGGCGACCCTCACATCAACCTGCTATTATTTCAGTTCTACTTAAGTCCGGGGATTCAAAAAGAATCCCCATTGCGGTCGTGCCGGCTCAGGCCTGCTTAGTTACCTCAGCAGTATTGCGGTGCAGTCCACTTCCAAAGCTTAGGATGCCAGCGGTTCTTGGCTTGCCTCCTGTTTCGCAGTCACAGAATCGTCAGAGATGTCCTCCGGGGAGCGCTGCAGTGCCAGATTGCCCTGCTGCGAGCGTGGACCGAGTCTGCTGCGATGGCGCAGGGCCGAATCAACCTGCTCGTTCCAGCTCAACACAGACTCCTCCCAGGAGCCCCGCAAAGGGAACCAACCAGTGCGCCTTGTCTCGCCTCCTGCCATTGCACGACCTCCTTTGCTGCGTGCCTTTCTAGTAATAAACCTGAAAATGACGCGGCGTGCCTTAAACGGCCGGAAGCTGATTATTTTGCAAGCGCAAATACAATGTGCAATATTAATCAACCAGAGAAAACTAGTCAAGGGATTTGGAGAAGAATTCGATGCTCTTTGTGCGAAAAATCGCCCACAGACTATTTTCAGGCGGAACTTTGGGCAAACTTCTGCAAGCCGACCAAGCGGAGTGTTGCAATAGCGATCAAGCAGGGCTTTCTGAAGGCACATCCCGCAGCAGACTGCCCAGGATGCCGTTTATGAACTTGCCTGAGTCGGCGGTAGAGTACTTCTTCGCCAGTTCCACGGCCTCATCCACGGATACACTATTGGGTATATCGGGGCAGTACATTATCTCACAGGTTGCCAGGCGCAGCAGGCTGCGATCCACATTCGCCATCCTGTCAAGGGGCCATTCTTTTGCATAGCGGGCAAGCAGCAAGTCTATCTCTTTCATGTGCTCCAGGGTCGCCAAAACCAGCCGGCGGGCAAAGGCAAGGGTATCTTCGGCGCAATCTGTGGCTTCGGAGGCCGCCTCCAGTGCTTCTTCGTAAGGAATGGCGGCGACGTCGTTCTGGAAGAGTACTTTGAGCGCCAATTCTCGGCCCGCGCGACGCTTCCCCATCTACTGCTCCAGTGGACTGGATTGGCGGTGGCGCTCGAACATGGTTCCGCAGCCGATGAGAATATCCGCCACCGTCACTCCATTTTCATTCTACGATAGATGAAGTTGGTATAGACTTCGCCTTTGCGGAAGAAGGCATTGGCTAGGATCTGCCTGTGCAGGGGCAGGGTAGTTTTGAGTTCCCCGATGTGGAATTCGGCCAAAGCGCGATTGGCTCTGGCGATGGCCTCCTGGCGATCCCTTCCCCACACTATCAGTTTGGCCAAGAGGGAATCATAAAATGGGGGGACAGCATAGCCCGGAAAGAGATGGGTGTCCACACGCACCCCCGGCCCGCCGGGCAAGATGAGGGAATTGACCTTTCCCGCGCAGGGCAAGAAACGATTGTCCGGGTCTTCCGCGGTTATGCGGCATTCAATGGCATGGCCCCTGAAGCGCAGGTCTCGACCTGCGTATCCAAGCCGCTCACCGGCGGCGATGCGGATTTGCTCTTTTACCAGGTCAATGCCGGTCACCATCTCGGTTACCGGATGTTCCACCTGGATGCGTGTATTGCACTCCAGGAAGTAGAACTTGTTCGCCTTGTCCACCAGAAATTCCACCGTTCCCGCGTTTTCGTAACCGATGGCCCTGGCAACCTTCAAGGCCGCCTCTCCCATGCGGTCCCGCAACTTCGGCTTTAATGATATGCAGGGCGATTCCTCAAGCAGTTTCTGGTGTTTGACGGTCTGAATGGAACAGTCTCTTTCCCCCAGATGGACGGCAGCGCCGTGTTTGTCCCCGAGAATCTGGAACTCAACATGCTTCGGCTCCTCCAGCACCTTCTCAAGATAGACTTCAGAGCGGTTGAAGGCGCCTTCGACTTCGCTCTTGGCTTGGGCCATCACCCGCACGAGGTCTTCTTCACTCTGCACCATGCGGATTCCCTTGCCGCCGCCCCCGAAAGAGGCTTTTATCATTACCGGGTAGCCCAGTTTATTCGCCAGGCTGATTGCTTCGGCTTCGCGCTCCAGTGAATTCTCCGAACCGGGCACCACTCTGACTCCCGCCTCTCTTGCCAGCCGGCGGGCTTGGGCTTTGTCCTGCATCTTTTCTATTACAGCGGCAGGCGGGCCGATGAATTTCATGTTGCACAGTTCACAGTTCTCCGCGAAAGAGGCCATCTCCGAAAGATTGCCGTAGCCGGGATGAATGGCGTCACAGCTGGTAATGAGCGCGGCGGAGATGATATTGGGAATATTGAGATAGGAATCTCTGTTCGGCGGGGGGCCGATGCACATCGCTTGATCAGCCAGCCGCACGTGCAGAGAATCCTTGTCCGCCTGGGAATAGACCGCCACCACCGGAATCCGCAGATCCCGGCAGGCACGGATAATCCGCACTGCGATCTCACCTCGGTTGGCAACGAGAATCTTCTTGAATAGAGGCATTTGGGAGTCTAGATCCGTATGTCCCAGAGTGCGCTAGAAGCGCTCATGGCCCGGATGTACACAACGGGCGCTGCCGGTTGCGGAATCATAGTCATAGGGCTCTCCTCCAACCGGGCATTTCAACTGAAGCCCCGGAGTGACCTGCAGGAGTTGCTCCAGGGAAGCCGGGTTGCCTTCCTGTCCCATCTGTGGCATCTGAAGAGCCATGCGAATCTGCTGAAGATTGGCTCGACAAGCGACTTCTTTCGCTTCATCCTTGGCTGCCACGACTGTACCGGGGCCGGCCTCACCGTCTTTGCTGAAGGCCCCCGGGCCTTTAAGCAGATAGACGGCGAGGACGCCGATTATGACTATGGTTATCAGCATCCCCACCAGAGTCACCCATCCTTCTTCACCACGCCGAAGCCTTTTCATCCTATCCTCCGCGCCCCATCAGGGTGAGCCTTCGTCAGGCTGTATCAAGAACAGGGTCTGGCCGTATTCAACGCCATCGCCATCCTCTACTAGAACACGGCCTATTGTCCCACTTGTCGGGCACCGGAGTTCATTGGGTACCTTCATTGCCTCGATTGCTGCTATCACTTGGCCCTCTTTCACCCGATCCCCTTCACGCAGGACAGAGCGCC
>WVXJ01000061.1:0-719 GCA_011773575.1 Armatimonadota bacterium
CAAGCTAATACTTTCGAGGAGGGGCGTACTGGTCTGTTT
The DNA here is from genome assembly GCA_011773575.1 of Armatimonadota bacterium. GTDB lineage: Bacteria > Armatimonadota > Hebobacteria > Hebobacterales > WVXJ01 > WVXJ01. The sequence continues at coordinate 40 of WVXJ01000061.1, forward strand.
TTCCTTGGTGTGGGTTTCTAATATATCCATTAAAGGCGGCCTGTCAAGCGAATACACTCCTCCTCTTCCCTTTTGGTAGGGATTTGTTGGCAGAGATTGTGTTTTAGCCGCCATCATCCTTGCCGATCCGACTCGATCCTTCACGGGCGGTACGGAAAAGCTATCCGCACCATACATCCATACGGGCTCTTCACGATCAACGATAGGGGTTGATCGTGTTTCCTCAAAACAGAGCAAAGGCACCAGAAAATTATCGGTTCCTGACCGCTCTCATTCAAGTTGCATATGACGGGCTCCTCAGGCACCAGTGATTCCGGAGTTGACGGCCAGGGCGGATAAGCTCAAAGATGATGGCAGGAGGAAGCGGCTCCCAATCAAGATGAGGGTATCGCACCAGTATTCGACGGGGATTGCCGCTTTCCCCCATTGCACCTAGGAGCGAAACATCCACTCCTCGTCAAAAGCCACCTGATCCCGTAAGACGTAAAAGGCACCGGTCGCTAACTTGTGGGCCACGATGCTCAGAGAGATGAGCTTTCTGGCCTTGGATCGTCTTCTGGCTAGATGCTTTTGTCTGAATTTCCTGACCCGAGGGTGAAATCTAACCGCTAGGCCTGCGGCCTGAGAAAACGCCCATTTGAGGTAACCATTACCCTGCTTTGAGCCTCTGCCCCGTCTGA
>WVXJ01000061.1:740-1044 GCA_011773575.1 Armatimonadota bacterium
TTTGGGCCTTCAAAACGATCGATATCTCCGACCTCATAGTAGATCGTCAAAGCCAGGATCTTGCCCACCCCGGGGATCGTCTGAAGCAGATCGAACAAAGGCTCCTCGGCCACAGTGGCGAGAATCATCTCCTCAAGATCCTTGATCTGTCGGCTGTAAAGACTGATTCGCTCAAGCTGCAGCAGACCACCGCACCGAGCAGCCGGATGCTCAAGGTCGTGGAGAATCTCTGCCTCACTCAACCCTTTGATCTCGCCCCGAGAGTAACCAAAAAGACCGTGCTGGAGTAAAGTTCGCCTCAAAT
>WVXJ01000039.1:0-4294 GCA_011773575.1 Armatimonadota bacterium
CGCGCCTTGTACGCGAATGCTGCGCACCGGCAAGAAATAAGCGGCGAGAAACACCGCCAGCAGCAAGAGGAATTTCTTGAGGCGAGTGTTCATGTTTCAGTCCCGCAAGGCCGCGGAGAGGTCACTCACATGGTCGAGTTGGTCGGCGAGGACGGAGCGCATTAGATCAAGGGCCTTGAAGATGCGCGGGTCACGGATGCGATAGAAAATAGCATGACCTTCACGCCGGGTTTCCACCAAACCCGCGCGGCGCAGCACCGCGAGAATCTGAGAGAGGTTGGACTCCGTGACTCCCACCTGTGGGGCGAGCCGGCAGACACACTCTTCACCGCCCCGCAGCAACTCCAGGAGTTTGATGCGAGCCGGATGGCCGAGTGCCTTGCACATCGCAGCCTGCAGGTGACAAATACGCTCATCAGCCCGTCTCATATCCGCAACCCTCTTTATCCGCTAATTCTTGCAGATTATACCACAATTGAGGGTGTTGGTAAACCCGGCAACCTACCTTATTCGGCCAGAGGATAACGGAGAACTGGCAGGAGACAAGCTTCTGCCCAACGGATGGAAGGGTTGGGAGCGGGCTTCGCAAAGCCCGCTTGGCGGGGTTCAACGAACCCCGCCCCCAGCAGATTGGACAATAGCCATCAAAATGATTCCCAGAGTCTACCCATTCCAAGATCTGATGCGAACCTGCAGGGAGCGAGGCGGAGGATGGCAGGAGGTGAGAGGTTGCTCGACGAACAAGGACTTACCGAAGCAGTAAGGCCCCATCTATGTCGAAGAAGAATCTAACCCTGCGGGAGTAACTCAGCCCAGGAGGAGTAGCCAATCATGACATCGTTTCCCAAGAGAACAAAGCGGTATGAGCCCATCGTCAAACTGACTGCTGTGATCGCTTTCGCAGCCCTACTCCAGGTCGTCGTTCTGTGGCGACAATCTAGCATTCTGAGACAACAGGCCACCATCCTGGAGAAAACCATTGAGATGTCGATCAACGACCAGCGCGCCTGGGTCAAGCCGGTAATCACTAACGTGCCAGTGATTGAGCAAGGCGTGGTGCCTAGAGTCGACGGGAAGGTCACGAACCACGGCAAGACCCCCGCCACAAACCTCCAGAAAAAGTCTACCTACGCCGTGTTTGCGGAAGGACAACACCCCGAACCGCAGTACAAGATAACTGACCCCATAGAGCCGAGTAGCAGCACCCTGTTTCCAGGCGAGGAGCTGGAGTTCTGCGCCGAGTACGATCGCCCGTTGACCCCGGAAGAAGTGCGCGTCATTAAGAACGACACGCGACCACTTCACCTGTTCGTTGAGATCACCTACAAGGACTCCTTTGGCAGACCCCGCCGCACTACACTCGGCCAGCGCCTCGTCCGTTCCCATTCCGATCCATCCAAATGGGAGTGGCGCATGCTTGGCTATTACAACAAGGTAGAGTAGCAGAAGTTCGTAGTGCAGAAGCACTTGCTTCTGCCAAGCGAAATACGGGAAATGGCAGGAGGTGAACTCCTGTCCAACGAACAATTGATCGGTAGATTAAAGACCGCTCTCATCTATGCAACCGGGGAGGAATTTGAATGAAGGAGCCGCAGCCTGCCTCAGTAGTCTTTCTTTTCGGCGCTGGTGCGTCAGCCGATATAGGCATCCCAACCATGCCTAACTTTCGCGAATCGCTGCAGAAGGCTGCTGAGAAGATGGGTACGAGCATATGGTTGGAAAAGTTTTTTCACAAGATTCGAGTGGACTATGCGAAATTCAGCGAAGAACCTGATGAGGAGAAACTAGAGGCTATCTGGTCGCTATTCGACCGCGATCGCTTAGAGAGAGCCGTCGGGAAAGCTGGCAATAGCTCGTTTCTAAAGAAAGTCTTTGAGGAGTATACTCGACTGGAGTCTTCAAAACCGGGGGACAAACTTCGAGAGGAGAATCTTGAGGCTATCTGGTCGCGACTCGATATGGCCTGCACGGTGGGGGTACCTGGTGTAGTCGAAAAGGAGCGACGCAAATTCGTAACGCTGGTCGGCGAGGCAATGAGGCCGAGAACTCGGCCGGAAGAGCACCGTTGCGCATACTATGATCTCATTACTGCGCTCTTCAAAGCAGTCGGCAGAGAGCGAATGTCTGATGATTCGATTGCATTCATGACTTTTAATCAAGACGCTGCGCTCGATTGCGCGTTGTGGAAAGGAGCTAGACTAGTTCGCAAGCAAAGTGAGCCTTCGCCGCCACACCACCCAGAGCTCTTACACACGGAGCGATTGCGCTACTGGCTCGGTCGCAGGCTAGAAATAAAGTCGAAGTATCCGCCGAAACTCTTGAAACTTCATGGGTCAATGAACTGGGGAATTTGCGAAGATGCACTTTGTGGCTCAGGAGTGAATTATCACGGAGGAGGTAGACTTCGCGATTTCCCCCGCGACTGGGGTGACCAGGCCTGTGCGTATCATGGTGAAGACAAGACTCGTAAACATACCCCCTTGGTTCTCGGTCCATCTTGGCTCCGGCAACCTCATGGACATGAACTCCGTAGGATTTGGGGACGCGCGCATGTTGACCTCAGAGGCGCAAAGGTTCTCATTGTGGTGGGGCATAGCTTCCCAGAGAGTGATGTGTATTTCAAGCATTTCCTTTCCCTTGCCGTCGGCCGCAGAGATACGAATGCTTCGGAACTTAAGTTCCTCATAGTCAACCGGAATTCAACTCATGCCGGATGCTATGCGAAGCGTCTGAAGGAATTGGGTTGTAAGGCTCTCACAGTAACCGGCATTCCAGATGGTCTCTTTGAGGAGGATTTTAAGGACGCGATCCCCCGCATCGCACAACTGGTCGGTAAAGCACTCCCACCAAAATCGACTTCGAAGGAGGGATGTGCTGGGAATGCAGGCAGTGATCAGAGTTTCGATTGGATATCGGAGCACTGCAAGAAGGATCTCGCAGGGAAAAAGGAGTTGGGCTATTGCTATGCGCCTAAGAAGGCAGCTGCTCGCGCGATGAAAGACTGATTCACGCGTGTCGCAGAGGGAATGGCAGGAGGTGAATCGCCGTCGCCATCCTGCTTCGCCGAACCTGCTTCGCCGAAGTGGCCTCGGCTGCGAAGGCTGGAGGCTACGCAGGACAAGAGGCTAAGGCGATCAGGACTCCTGCCCAACCGATATCTGCGTCAATCTGCGTTAATCTGCAGATAACTGCTTTTCGGCGGGGCGCCCTTCGATTTCCTCAGGGTAAACGGAGACCTCGCCCTACCCTACTTCGCCATCCTACTTCGCCGAAGGCTTCGTAGGACAAGAGGCTTCGTAGGACAAGCCAGAAGATGGCAGGAGCCTGGCTCCTGCCCAACGAACAGGTTGAAATTCTACGTTTCCTACCCCCTTGTGGGGGAGGATTGAGGTGGGGGGTGGAATCCCTTTACGGGACGGCAGGCTTTTCGGCGGGGTGCCCATTCGACATGCTCAAGGTGAACGGAGACTCCGCTCTACAACAAACCAACTTATCGGCGAGGGCCCTTCGAGTCCGTAGGGCTGAAGCCCGTGCTTCTGCCAGGTTGAAACTTCGTCAGTGGCAGGAGCCTCTTGGGCTATGCTCCCTTCGACTTTGCTCAGGGCGAGCAGGGCAGGCCAGCTCCTGCCCAACGGGCACAATCCAATCATAGGTCGCGCACTACATGATCTTCTGACACAACATTTCTTTGGGAGGCAAGACACATGATAAGCAAACATCTGATTCTCTTGGTGCTGATTGCACTATGTATTTTCGCACTGCCTGTGCAATTCCTTTCGGCGGCGGAGTCGGCTCAAACCGCTCCTTCGCAGAGTGACGCGGAGGCTGATACTGAGAAAGCCAAGCCGACCGAGGTGATAATCATCGGCACCATGCATGGCACCCATAATAAGGCGAAACAATACACCGTTGACGAACTGCGTAAGATCCTGCTGGCGCTGAAGCCGGCTGCGATTTGTGTTGAGATGTTCAAGGGGAACATCGGTGATGATGGCACACTCACCGAACAAGCGCTCAAAGACAGGAATGTTCCGGAAGTTCCGGTAGTAGATCAGGCCGCGCGGACGCTCGGGATAAGACTATTCGCCATTGAGTGGGAGGAAAGAAACGATTACTGGAGAGAGACGAAATATTGGGAACATCACCGGCGTCTAAACGAACTCTTTGAGCAGTTCTTGGGGGAATCGTCGAAGAGCAATCCCCAAAGTCTCGAGGTCAAGATTGCACGGCTGCAAGAACAGGTGGCTGAGGCGCAGCGTCTTCTGGGCATCCACGGTTCCCCCGAGGTGATTAA
>WVXJ01000039.1:4323-4956 GCA_011773575.1 Armatimonadota bacterium
CAGGCTATGAAGAGATCGCCGTGTATATTCGAGAACACGCTGACGAGTGGAACAAGCGCAATGGCCATATGGCTGACAATATTGCCCGGATTGCATCGCAATTTCCGGGCAAACGCATTGTAGTAATAACCGGCGCAGAACATCGCTACATCTTGCGGGACCTTCTCTCCGAGAAGCCGAATATCGTGCTCAAAGAATTCTGGGAGGCGCAGGCCGAATAGGCAAGCAGAGTGGTATGATGGCTATTTTCGACGGACATGTGCATTTGAGTGATGAAAAGCCAGAGGAGTATGTGGAAGCATTGCTGCGCGCGATGGACCGCAATGGTGTGGGCCGCGCCATAGTCTTTGCTGTGCAGGAGGACACTGATGCTGCGGATTCGCTGGCTCTGTCAGCCCACAAACGGTGGCCCGATCGCTTCACTCCGTTCACTTGCGAACTGGATACAGAAGATCCCCAAATGGCGGAACGGCTGGATGAGCGGCTCTCCGAGGGTGATTGGCGAGGGCTTGGGGAGATCTTTGTCACGACAAACGACCCGGTCATGACATACCAGATGAGTGACGGCAAAACGGGAGAGTTTCGCTATCCGGTTCCGGCCAACGGCCCGCTGGACCCTCATTTCGGCGAAGT
>WVXJ01000039.1:5008-8255 GCA_011773575.1 Armatimonadota bacterium
ACATCAACAGCGTCCGCCGCCTGCTGGGCGGTTATCCGAATGTGATTTGTGATATCGGCACAGGTCTGCACTTTGCCGCGCTCGACCACGCCGAGAAGAACCTTGTGGAGGACTGGCTGGCTGTCTGGGTGCCGCTGTTGGAGGAGTTCGCGGGGCGCATCAGTTTCGGCAGCGATCTTTTCGAATGGCGGCATCTGCAGCCGGACGAAAACGCGGACTGCGCCTACACCCTCATCGAACGCGTCACCAGCCAAATATCAGTACAGGCCAAAGAAGCCTGGCTGTGTGGGACTCTGCAGAAGGCATTGGGAGAGCGTTGACCGTCTGCCTCTAGGTAGTGTTCTGCCACTTTCATGGGTGACCGATAGAATCTCCTCAAGAGAGAGGTTGGAGTCATAGTACCGTGAAGACCATGCTGCAGCGCCTCGTCAAGAATGGCTGTGTGAAGTGCGATGATGAGCGGTAAGCGCATCAAGGACGGTTGGGTGTTCTTCGCGGAGGCGCGCCGCCGTATATACGGCGAGTTCGATGAGGTGGCGTGTCAATTCACAGTCGCAAGCCTCGGGCAAATCAACTCTTTCGTTTATGAGGAGGGCGGCATGGTAGCAGCCCCCGCCGCAGAAATAACGCGCCCAGCAGTCCTTGCACATCTGCTTTCGAGTTATCAGCAGGTCTTCGCAATAGAGGCGCTGCGCCTCCTCCGAGATTCCCGTAAACACCGATCCAATTCGAGCTTGCGATAGGCCTATCATGGGCGGACAGGGATAGATATCTCCATTAGTGTCTACGCCGACTGCCCATTTGCCGGCGCCGCAGCGATATACCATCTTTCCATGCCCCAGCACTCGCAATATGAAGCGACCAAAAAAGTCATCCTGGTGCCATATTGTTTTGAGATACTCCAAGAGATCTTGGTCATCCTGTCGCAGGAGAAACTCAATGAAATCGGAATATCCCTGCTTGACCCCGCCGAGGGTCTGACGGTTCACGGCGAAGGGTTCTTCAGCATTGACGCGAACCGGCTTTAGGGTAATATTTCTGAAGCCCATCTCATAGAGATGTAGAAAGATCTCCGTTATGTGCGGATGTGCGCCGGTTATTGTGGCGGCCGCCCCCAGCTTCTCCGCCGGCTTCAGTTGGACTAATTGAGCAGCGGAGCGCGCGACTATTTCGTAAGATCCTCGGCCGTCGGGGAACTTGCGCATAGCATCGTGAATATGTTTCGGTCCATCAATGCTGACCCTCCACTTGAACCTGGTGTCGGCCAAGCAGTCGTACGCCGCGGGGTCACCTGCGAGAGTAAGGTTTGTGGTGTAGACTGCAGGGGAGAAAGTCTTCCCCGTTGCATTCGTGTATTCCCAGGCTCGTGCAGCAAGATAGGAGAGAATGTCCTTGCGTAACAAGGCCTCCCCCACGGCTCCGGCCCATATGTTAAGCGGTTCTGCGCCTTTCGCGCAGTGCTCCGAGGCCCATTTGAGGGTGACATCAATAACCTCCTCGGACATGTCCGGTTTGACCTGACGATTCGCCAGCTCCTGCTCGGAATCTGTATAGCAATATCGGCAGCGCAGTGTGCAGCGATAAGTAAGCGCCAGGTTTAGCTCGCGAAGCCGCGCCACGAGTGGCAAAGGCGGCGGTACAGACGACGTCTTGTCCGGTTGAAAAAACCCGCGAGACATCAAGCCTTCCACTTCTCGGGTGGCTTTTTTCATCGCCGGACTTCGGCTGCAAAGTTCCTCGACTACTTCCTGGTCCGGCATGTTTACGAGAGTCTGCAGAGCCTCCGATGCAATAGCGTCCAGTTCGAAAGCTTGACAGGTAGCCACATCAACTACGAGGTTGCGACCCGCCACTGATATCGGTTGAAAGGCAGCTCTACTCTCTACCGCTTGTCTCTGCATGATCGCTACCTCCTGGTGGTATGCTAACGTCTACTAGAGGAGCTTGACGGGAGTGCTGCGCCAGTCTGAGCGCTCTTTTCGTCCGGGTAGCTGAATTGCCAAGAAGAGTTGCGGCAAAGTGGATCTGAGGCGTGAACGATGATGAACAGGAAGTTCAAACAGCGAGCCGGTCGAAGTTTTGTCCTTGTCTGCGTGATGCTCCTGTTGACAGATTTCACTTCTATTCAGCTCTCAGCACACAATGAATTATACAAGTGAAATAGGTGTTCAAACAGCAGCGCGGATGATTTTCATCCTTAAGGGGGATAACACTCGTTTACGCTCTCGCAAGAGCAAGGAAGAAATAGGGCAACGCTCCGTTTTTGTCGGCCCCGGCATAGAAACGCAACAATAAAGAGCATGTCTAAGTCTTTGCTATAATAAGTTGCATCTCAGCCTGCGGAGAAGACAGTTATGGCTTCTCAGAAATCTCCCTCTTTCATTGAAAACCCGAAGGACGGGTATCAACTCCTCCTGGTACCGGGAGGAAAATGCCTGCTGGGCGACCCGCAGATTGAAGTCGAATTGCCGGACTATTACCTCGGGAAATACACCGTACGCAACAAGGAATACGCCTGCTTCTTGGATGAGGTACAGCCCGATGAGGCTGATCAGAAGAAGTGGATACTCCTGGACGACAATTGCCGCGTAGTGCGGGCGGGAGATGGTTACCGGGTGCGCGGGGAAGAAGATAAGCCCCCGGCCCAGGCCGGACAAGGAGAAAGCGAAACGAGCGGCTGGGCCAACCACCCGGTGGTGCAGGTATCGTGGCAAGGAGCGCAGGCTTACTGCGAATGGGCTGAGCTGCGACTGGCGTCAGAACTGGAGTGGGAAAAGGCAGCACGAGGAGAGAACGGCAGAACCTACCCATGGGGGAATGAGTGGGATGCCGCCAAGTGCCGCAACCTGCAGAACCGGGGCAATGAGCGCACTGCAATTGTATGGGCGTATCCGGAGGGGCGAAGTTGCTGGGGGCATTATCAGATGATAGGGAATCTCTGGGAGTGGTGTATAGACTGCTATGACGAAGACGCCTATCGCCGCTATGCGAAAGGGGATTTCACGCCTTCGACGATCGGAGAAGAGAAAGTCCTCCGAGGAGGCGCTTGGCCATTCGACGCTCCCGACATCTTCCGTTGCGCCTATCGCCACAGCAGCCACCCCAGCTTTTGTCATCATCACTTCGGTTTTCGTTGCGCGCTGGGAGCTACTTGAATCGGTTGTCTGCCCTCGACTTTTCTGGCGTTTCCGGCTCTTCTGTTCGGGCGAGCCTTCCACTGAAATCTAGTCTCCTTCACCAAAGCCGC
>WVXJ01000039.1:8280-14548 GCA_011773575.1 Armatimonadota bacterium
GCATGCAGTCAGTGCCTGATGAGCGGTTGGAGAGCGCGACTACATGGTGCCATGGCGTTGCCGTACTATCCCGACCTCCACCATTGTTCTAAATTCACTACAGCTGCCATTCAGAATAATCCTTTAGGTGGAGGACAACCTTCACAGCACTCTGCTAGTTTGGGACTTGTGCGAATCTTTCGCGTAATCAGCTTATTCCCCAGGGAGGAAGCAAGGTCATGGATGCTGATGCTCTCGTAGCGGAATTGGAGAAGTTATCAGACTGGGATCTGCAGGATGTGATACAGCGCGTGCTCGGCAGAGTGATGAAGGTAACTCTGACCAGGCCCGCGACGACGCTTGATCTGGTGGTAACCCTCAACTGCAACCTGCGTTGCGATTATTGCTTTGTGGCGGGTAAGGACCGCGCCACGACGATGTCTCTCAGCACCGCCCAACGAGCCATCGACTTTTTTATTGGACACTCTGCGCGCAAAAGCCACCTGGAGATTGTGTTCTTCGGCGGCGAGCCGCTGCTGGAACTCGAGCTCATGCGGTCGGCGGCCGCTTATGCCCGCGTCCACGCGGCGGAGAAGAAGAAGGCGATGCGCTTCTCGATCACCACGAATGGGACGCTGATTGACGACGCGGCCCTCGAGTTCGCGGAGGAGTTCGATATCCTCTACATGCTCAGCCTGGACGGCGCCAAGCGCACTCATGATCTGCATCGCCGCTCGGTCGACGGCCGCGGCACCTTCGATCGAATTGCCCGCAACATTCCATTGCTCAAACAACGCCAGGATTGGCTTGCCGCGCGTATGACGATTTCGCCCGACACAGCGGCGACCCTGACCGAAGACGTGCAGAGTCTATTCGATCTTGGTATCAACCAGTTCTTCATAGAGCCCGACTTCTTTGCCGATTGGTCTGCTGAGCAGATCAGCGCATATGAAGAGCAGTACCAGCGTCTGGCCGATCTCTACATCGAACTCCGCTCGGGTAACCAGCCCATCCGCATACTCGAATTCGAGACCAAGCCAACGGATCGTCGCCATCGCTACGCGGGCCGCTGGGGATGCCACGCCGGTCGAGGGCGGCTCACCATAACCCCGGACGGCTCTCTCTACCCGTGCAACCGGTTCCCAGGTCTGGGAGAAGGGAACGGCGAGTGCAGGCTCGGAGACCTGGAAGAGGGTTTCATAAACTACGCACCACTGCGCGATCTCATGGATGACAGACATCTCATCCGGCCGAGCTGCAGGGAGTGTGCTGTGGCCGATTACTGTCAGGGAGGCTGCCCGGCCGCCAATCTTGCCACATGCGCAAGCATCTATACTGTTCCACCTGTCTACTGTGCGCAAATACGAGCCTTGGCAAGCATACTCGACAGCAGAGCAGAAGCGCTGGAAAAGTACGCTTGGGGCGCTGAAAGCCCGGTGAAGCCATGTTGTGGCGATGAACCTCCTTGCTCAGACCTGTTTCCGATTGCGCCTCCGAATGAGGGCGCCCAATCAGTCGCCGCCGACACAGCGGCGACCGGGAGATGATGTCGTATCCGAGTTGTGACCGGAGAACGCGGCACTTAATACGCACGGAACCGGAGAAGTCTGTCTAAGTCTCGTGACTCCTCACAGAAAGGAGGCGACTGCAATGTCTGGACTTGAGACGCTGGCACAGGCTGTAGCCGGAGGTTACCTTGCCTCTGGCTCGAAGAAGTCTGCCCAAGGTAGAGGCCTGGGCGTAGGTGAAGGAACGGAAGTTGCTTGCTGCGATAGCGGTTGGAGCTACCATTCTTGCAGCGTTCCGTACAACTGCTCAGGCTATGAGATGTGGTGCTTCTGCAACGGCTGCCCGAGCAACTATTGCATAGGGCCGTACTGTGGCGTTTGCGGCTCTCCCAACTGCCCAGGCTCTTGGTACTGCGGTTGCTGACGAGCAGTATGGCGGAAGTTGATGTCTGAAGGAACCGGATGGCCGCGTTCTCCGGTGCCAAGATTCTGGCTGTGATGGCTACCAGCCCATTATGGAGGAATTCGATGGACTTAGAACAGATTTCCGAGGCACTGCAGCAACTCAGCCAGGAGGATATGGGCGAGCTTTCTCGCCGCATGGTGACGGCAGTCAGGCAAAGCGAGTTCCAGCCGACCAACACCGTGGATCTCTTTATCACACAGGCATGCAATCTGCGCTGTGACTATTGTTTTGTCGGCCGCAAGAAGCCCCGCCATGCTACTGAGGAACAGCTGCATCGAGCAGTGGATTTCGTGTTGAAGGAGAGCGCCAATGCAAAGCAAGTCAAGTTCGTGCTCTTTGGAGGGGAGCCTTTATTGAGAAAGGATCTCGTGCGCAGCGTGGCAGAGTATAGTCGGCGGCGCGGCCGCGAAACGGGAAAGCAGGTGATTTTCGAGCTAACCACTAATGGGACGCTGATTGATGATGATGCACTGGAACTCGCTCATGAATTCGGCTTTAATTATCTCATCAGCATAGATGGGGACCGCTGCTCTCATGACTTGCACCGCAAGATGCCAGACGGAAGCGGATCCTTCGATACAATCGTGGACAAGATTCCTCTCGTGCAAAGGTGGGACGGCCACGGGGCCGCAGGACGCGTTACAGTTAATCCGGACACTATCGGCCGCCTCGCCCGCGGAATCCGTGAGCTGGTGGAGATAGGGTTCACTTTCTTTCTCATCGCCGCCAATGAAGACGTAACGTGGTCTCGCGAGGACCTCGATGAGTATGGCCGTCAGTTAGAAGAAGTGGCTCGCTTCTATATCAAGGTCAATGAGAAGGAGCGTCGCGTGCAGATACCTACTTTCATGGAGCCTCTGGAAGTCAAACAGAAGAGATTCACCCATTTGTGGGGATGCCATGCCGGCCGCGGGCGCCTGGCGATTGACTGTGATGGCAGGATCTTCCCCTGTGCGCGATTCGCCGGCCTGCAGGACGATGAGGGTGTCTATCAGCTTGGCACCCTGGAGGACGGCATTACAGAGTGGGCAGCTCGCAGGCGAGTCTCCTACGATGACCCACAAACACGCTACCACTGCCTGGCATGTGAATACCACGAGTACTGCACCGGCGGATGTCCGGCGACCAGTTTTCAGAACTGTGGAAGCGTGTTCCGCCCAACCGAGGTCTTTTGCGCAGTGGCCAAAACTACGCTGAAGATCCTTAAAGAAATGCCCGAAGTGGCGCAGATCTGGCCCTTGCCAACTGAGGCCCCGTATGAAAAAGCGGACTCCTGCGAAACCGAAGCCCCTTCCGGGGGGCAGCCCGAGTTGGAGGGGGAACATATCCAACCCATCAGCTGAGGGTGTTCTGCCCGTGGGAAACTTGGGTTACCCCTGTCCTCCGCACAGGGCCTTTAGTCGCCAGAGCCGATGCTGCTGAGGCAAAGCAGGCGCGGCGGTAAGGGGCGATTCCTTCGGCGGGGCACCCGTTCGACTGCGCTCAGGACAAGCGGAAACCTCGCCCTACAGAACAAGCCCCCACCCTAGAGGAATTCGTGCGGATTGTGCGGGGCGGGAGCAAGCACCCGCCCGTGAAAGCGGTGGCAAGCCACCGCACTCCAAAGCCCCCCCTGCAGAACGCAGATAGCAGCATTATGGGTAATACTCGCAGATTGACAGAGGTACCGCCTTCACATAATATGCGCAGCATCGGGTAATCTGAAGGGCGGTATGATGGCTATTTTCGACGGACACGTGCATTTGAGTGATGAGAAGCCAGAGGAGTATGTGGAAGCATTGCTGCGCGCGATGGACCGCAATGGTGTCGGCCGCGCCATAGTCTTTGGTGTGCAGGGCGACCCTGAGGCCCCGGATTCGCTGGCTTCGTCGGCCCACAAGCGTTGGCCCGATCGCTTCACCCCATTCACTTGCGAACTGGATACAGAACATCCCCAAATGGCGGAATGGCTGGATGAGCGGCTCTCTGAAGGCGATTGGCGCGGTTTGGGGGAGATCTTTGTCACGACAAACGACCCGGTCATGACATACCAGACGAGTGACGGCGAAACGGGAGAGTTTCGCTATCCGGTTCCGGCCAACGGCCCGCTGGACCCTCACTTCGGCGAAGTATTTGAAGTCTGCGCGAAGCATGGGATTCCGGCCCTGGTTCATTGTGATGACGAAGAGGTGATGGAAACTCTGGTTTCCCGTCACCCGGCAACGACCATCATCTGGGGGCATGCCGACTGGTACATTAACAGCGTCCGCCGCCTGCTGGGCGGCTATCCGAATCTGATTTGTGATATCGGCACAGGACTGCATTTCGCCGCGCTCGACCACGCCGAGAAGAACCTTGTGGAGGACTGGCTGGCTGTCTGGGTGCCGCTGCTGGAGGAGTTCGCCGGGCGCATCAGTTTCGGGAGTGATCTTTTCGAATGGCGACACCTGGAGCCGGATGAAAACGCGGATTGTGCGTATTCGCTTCTCGAGCGCGTCACCAGCCAACTGTCAGCAGAGGCTAAGGAAGCCTGGCTGTGGGGGACTTTGCAGAAGGCATTGGGAGAGTATTGACGCCGGCCCGGGTTTCAGCCCAGGGGCTCCTGCCCTGCGGACAAGCAGATTCTCTCGCAGATTTGGAATCACCCGCCAGGAGTTGAGACTCCTGGCGGGAACACTATATATATGTACCCTGTATTCACAATCGGAGGCTCGGAAAGTGGCCATCGAGTTCTTAAAATACCACGCGCTGGGAAACGATTACATTGTCTTGCAGCCTTCTGACATTGCCGGCGAATTGAGCGAGCCTCAAATTCGGCTGATTTGCCATCGTAACTATGGAGTGGGATCTGATGGCATTCTGCTGGGTCCGCTCGAGACTCAAGAATGTAACTTCGGATTACGCATCTTCAACCCCGACGGCAGCGAAGCCGAGAAGAGCGGCAATGGTCTGCGTATCTTCTCTCGCTATCTCTGGGACAAGGGGTTAGTCAAGAGTGAGCCATTTGCGATAATGACGCCGGGCGGCAAGGTCATCTGCCGAGTCCACGAGGGAGGGGAAACTGTCACGGTTGAGATGGGTAGAGTGAGTTTCGACAGCCGGAAAATCCCTGTAGAGGGACCACCGCGGGAAGTCATAGACGAGACCATCCTCGTGGAGGGACAGGAATTGCGATTTTGCGCAGCCACTGTTGGAAATCCACATTGCGTCATTCTGCACGAAGAAGTTGCCGCGGAAGAGGCTGTAAAATGGGGCCCCCTGATTGAGAATGATGCTCGTTTCCCGAATCGGACAAACGTTCAGTTCATGAAGGTCATAGACCGTGCCAACATCCAGATAGAGATATGGGAGAGAGGGGCAGGCTACACCTTGGCTTCCGGGAGCAGTGCCAGCGCAGCGGCGGCTGTCGCTCATCGTCTGGGGCTTTGCGATTCCGAAGTGGCCGTCCACATGTCTGGAGGTAAGATTGATATTGTCATCTCAAATGACTTCTCTGTCTCAATGACAGGCCCTGTCATAAAGGTTGCCGAGGGTGTCATCTCAGAGGAGATGTTCAACTCTGGCGAAAGATGAAAGATAGCCACCTTGTCCGTTGATGAAAAACGCTGAAGACATATTAATCGTGCGTGCTACAAAAGGCGATGAAGTGACCGCCTCCTCCATCATGCAGGAGGCGATGGATTGGCGCGCCCAACTCGGTGATCCGATGTGGGAACCGGAGGAGTTTGCCCCCGCGGCTCTTGCGGGGCGCATTGAGGCCGGCGCTGAACTCTACTTTGCGAAAGTGAAGGGAGAGCCGGTCGGCACAATGATATTCCAGTGGGAAGATGAACTTTTCTGGCCGGATGTGCCAAGTGGTGAATCGGCCTTCATCCATCGTCTTGCCGTCCGACGCGCGGTGGCAAGAAGCGGTGTCTCCAAGGCTCTTATTGAATGGGCGAAGGACACTGCGAAGCGCGCGGGAAGGAAGTATCTCCGGCTCGACTGTGATCCGAAGCGGCCCCGTCTGTGCGCTTTCTATGAATCCGCCGGGTTCGTCTTCCACAGCCTCAGAGAAATTGGGGAGTACACAGTGGCGCGCTATGAAATCAGGCTGGATGCATCCGCCGATGGCTGATCAAGCCGGGGGATTCGCCTATTCGTTTGGGTTATATACCGCCAGTTCGCCCAACCACGCCGCCGAGCAAACCGGTAACTCGAATTCGCTGAAGACGCCGCCATCAACTACATATCTGGCAGCCTCCTGCGCCGTCCTTGCTATAAATTTATAGTCCTTTTCCTCCAAGCGGTTCATCTCATAGGTGCAGATCATACGGCACCTGTTCTCTTTGAGTGC
>WVXJ01000039.1:14675-16680 GCA_011773575.1 Armatimonadota bacterium
TCTTCGTCTCTTCCGGGTCGAGCGGCTCGATCGCCACACCGATATCAGTTATCCGCGCAACCCGGTTTGGGAATGACCGGGAAGAGACTCGGTAGGCGACTAAAGGCCGGCTCGTCTTTCCAACTGCCACAATTCGTCCGACGTACATTTCACTNNTTTTCCTCCAAGCGGTTCATCTCATAGGTGCAGATCATACGGCACCTGTTCTCTTTGAGTGCAAAGGCTTCGACCTCAAGCGCATCGGCTCGCACCGTGCCGATGAAGCCTGTGGTCTCAGTAACGACACCTGCGATGCGCGGTGTATTGTAGTCATCTTCTTCATAGCCCATCTCGGTCAACACCTGTCGAAGTGCCTCCTGGGGAGGCGTGCCGTTGTCGAGCAGTTCAAAGATGGGATCGGTGTGGGAACCGTTGGAGACGACCACACCATGCTTTGAGACCCTGATGCAATTATAAGCAATGTAAGGATTCTTCTTCGTCTCTTCCGGGTCGAGCGGCTCGATCGCCACACCGATATCAGTTATCCGCGCAACCNNTAGGCGACTAAAGGCCGGCTCGTCTTTCCAACTGCCACAATTCGTCCGACGTACATTTCACTATCCTTTCAGGGTTCGGCGTAAACCGACCAGACTTGTTGGGCAAAACCCTTGCCTGCCCTGAGTAACATCAAGGGTGTTCTGTCAAATGCTTGGCGGGGCGGCCCGGCTCTGCGCGAACCATTTGCTCAGGGGTTTCGTTTTGTCTCTTGTACCTGATGTTCCAGAATACTGACGCGACGAGAGCGCCAATCGCATACCAAAGCACGTCCACATAGTCTGATATTGCGAGACCTTCGAAGTATCTCGTTCGCGGCAGGAACAACTCGAAGATGGCAGACCACATCAGCAGCGGAATCAGTATTTCGTCAGCCCTCGGTGGGCCGTCATCGCTTCGTAGGCCGAGTCTTCGGAGGGCAAACACCATTATCGGCACCCAGAATGGGATGCAGATAAGGTCGTTTAAGTAGTCATGAAAGAAGCCCCCGGCAACGAGCGGCTTGATCAGCCACCTGTTGACGAAGTACAGAATCAAACATCCTATGAAAAGGGGATCGCGCAGGTATGGGAATTTCATTATTCAGTGCCCCGACGGAACGTGTGCAGCGCTTATCATAATGGCTAGGATTGAAGTAGCCGCAATCGTAATGAACAGTCTGATCAGAGTAGTCAAGAAACCTCTTCGCATTGAGATAGAAAACGTAACCGAGCGAAAGCCCAAGATGAAGCCTATCAAACCACTCATGGCACAGACCACAAGCATACGCCTGGCCCGTGGATCGGTGAAGAACTGTTTGAAAGTCGGTGCAGTGTCCTTGGGCCGGAGATTATCACTCGATATGTCACGATCGAGGCCTACCCCTCCAGGCTTACCGTCACGGCCGTAAGAGATTATTCGGTAGCGAGTGCCATCTGTCCAGTAGTGGAAGGGCCGCCACCACCCATCAACAGCAGCACCGGTTTCGTTCATCCGCCAGTCACCTTCTCCAACCGGAGCAAGGCCAGTCAGCGTATCAGGCAAGGAGTTCTTCTCTCGTTGGTAAGCATCAATTGCTTTCTGTATCTCTGCGATGTCTCTGCTAGTGCCGTATTGTGGGTATCGAACGATCGAGCTTGAGTAGCCCCGCCAACTGGAATGAGCGGAGATGGCGAGAACCGCTAACCCTACAAGGAGGCCCACAACCAGACGGAGACCGAGATGAGCACGCTTTTCCGCCATTACCTAGCCTGACCTTTCGTAAGTACACAGAATCTTCATCCGGAGACTCTTGATCTGCTCCGAAATGGACCCTTCTTTTCCTCTGGATGATACTGCGCGCGATGCTGTCCTGCAACCTTGCCGCTGCCCGCTGATGGGTATCTTCATGAATATTTGTGAATATGACCTAAATATTATGGTATAACCTATTGACATAATTTAGTTAGAGTGCTATATTATGTATATTCAGACTGGAGATGCCATGAAAACA
>WVXJ01000060.1 GCA_011773575.1 Armatimonadota bacterium
CCTCCCTCAGCCGCTCCAGGATTGCACGGGGGTCTTGCTTAGTCATTTTCCCTCGCCTCGCTACGCGCCTCTGGCTTGCGCTCACCCTGCATCCATTGGACCCACTGGTGTCCCGAACACACGTACTCCAGCCTGGACGAGCCTTCGCGATACCAGATAATTCCATCGTGTTGAACGTGGGTCACGTGGCGCGTACGGCCGTCTACGTTGGTATACGTTTTGCCGCTGCGAATCATCTCCGTCTCCTTTCCGCCCGCGCCACCATCATCGGCACCGCGGCGAGGTAGCGGACCTAGAAGCCATGCTTTTCGAGGAAATCCAATACCGCCACACGCACCACACTGCTCTTTGTAGGCGGTACCGGTTGTGCGGCAATGAATGCCTGTAAACGCTTTTCATCGGCCTCGACAAGGACCAAGTGAGTAGAGCCGGTTTTTCTGTCCTCTTTCGCTAGTGGCTTTCGGCCTCGCTTGCTCATGCATCTCCTCCATCCCCACCAAACGCGCGATGCGTTCGGCGAGCGTCATGATTGCTTCCCGTGTTCTGGACATACGCCCGCGTCGTCAAGCACCTCTTTGCACTCCGGACAACGCGGGTCGACGTAGACCATGCGCACTTCGTCGTCGCCTAGCTCGAACACGGTCCCGTCAGCGATCCTGTCTGCCACTTCATTGGCAACAGCTCCGATCGCTTGTCCATCCAGGTAGATCATTCTGTACCGACGAGACCACGGACGCATGCATGTATGCTCCCCGGCGGCGATACTTGCGGCGAGCTTGCCAAGCCCGTTTGCAGCCGCATCACGCTGTTCGGCGCGGGCAACGTCTGCAGCGCTGCGACTGAGTTCTGCGTAGCGGTGCTCGACGTCCTCACACATACGCAGAAACGCGACTACCTGACTACGCTCCCTGTCCCTCGCCCATTGCCTGTTTACGTTGGCTCGATACTTGTGATTCTTGCGTTCGATCTGGTCCGCCTGCCACCGGAGGATCTTAGCGGTCCGTTGCTTTCGCTCGCTATCCAAGCCGCCGCGTGCTGTATCTTCAAACACCTCTGCTTCGTGCGTTAGGTACTCCACCAGCATCCGCCACGCGTTGTGCTCGGCCTCGTCGCGTTGCTGTTGCGTATCATTCAGCTGGTTAAGGATCCACAGTAGGTTGGCCGCAGCTACCTCGATGTAGCCTTCTACGTCGCCCTCCGCTTCCTCTCGTAGATCTGCTAATAGCTGAGCGTCAAGCTTATCGTCGTTCATGGTTGCCCCGTTTCATGCACCGTCCCACAGTTCGGACAGCGCAGCTCCAGCGGTGTCGGATCGGCCATGTCGCCGCAGCAGTTCTCGCAGTGCCGCAGGACGTAGCTCGTACGCTCGAGCGTATAGTCGCCGCGCATCATGCTGTCGAGATCATCCGGGTCACCGGTTGCGATCAGCTCGGCCAACCCGGCCCGTCGCATGTCTTCGAGTAGCTCGGCCGCGTGTTCCTTGACGTGGGGCTCCAGTTGGTGCGCGGCGATCCAACGGCGTACGGCGTCAAGGACGCGCCAGGGATCGGCGGTGCGGTTGCGGTCGGTCATTGGATACCCTCGCGATACGCCGCCGGGTATGCGCCATGGAGCGTCATAGTCTTGCGCATCAGGACACGTTGCGCGACACGAATTTGCATCCACGACGGAGCGGCAGACCATACGCGGCGCACAGGGCTAGGCACCCACCACCTGAAACGCCATATCTCTACGTCCTGCTTGTAGGCAGCTTGTGGCGGTACTTCTCCCCACCATTTCTTGAGATGCTCATCTATTGAGCCATGGTTGCTCATGCGTTACCTCCACCATCCATGTGACCGCGACGCTCGGCCGCGTCAAGGGCGGATCTACGGTTGACGTACGCGGTGGCGACCGTCAAGAGACGAGGAGGAGGTATCGCGATGAAGCTCCAATACCGCGACGGATGGCCAACCGCACGCGAGGTTGTTGAGCACGGACGCGTCCACGGGATGTTTGGCAATCCGCTCCTTGGCCAATGGATGATCAGGATCGTCTACGATGACGGGCCACGCGAGCCACGGGTTTTTGAGATGCAGGTCTCCGACGGTGCAGTGGTTGTAGACGGGTGGCGCGGTGACCAGGAATTTCTACCTGTAAGCGAGCTTGCTAACGGGGTGCAGTGTGCTCCAATTGACCGCGACGGGAACGCGGTGGAGTGGCCCACCTTCAAAACGTAAACCCAAGCTGCCCTCGCCTTGGCCCGTCGAATGAGATGCCCGCCGCCTCCATGGTTGCCAGTGCCCAGTCGTGCTCGTGCTGCAGGTAGTCCAGGACGTCCCACTCTTCCTTGGCTTCTCCAGCCATATTCCAAGCTATGCAGACCTCGGTCCGGTAGGAGATGACGCGCTGTAGGCCGGTGGGGCGCTGTACCAGCTGGCGTTTGCCGTTGCGAAGGTACGGGCGAACGCGTTGGAGCAGGTCGGTCACTCGACCTTCCGCCACGGCAGCTCCGGCGTCTCCAACCGCTTCGTGATCCGCACAGCCAAGGCTTCCCGCGGCGCCGGTCCTCGGTACTGGCCGGACGGGTCCATGCGTAGGCAGCCCTCGAACGTGCAGCTCGTACCGATTACCAGCCAGTTGACGCGCTCGCATGCGGACGTGACGACGTACACACGGCCTTCGTCGTCGCCGTAGCAGCCCCTCTCGATGTCCTCGGGCGCAATAATAGGCTCGGTGTAGTCGTGGCACTGTGACGCGTCTGCGGCCGTCTGAACGGCTTTCCTAGTAAGGTAGCACGTACCGGTCACGAAGTCGTCGCGCTGCCAGCGACAGTGACGGCAGCGTCCGCAGGTCTTAGCGGGCATGGGGATCCTCCTTGCACAGGTCGGGCAGAACGATGATCGGATCGCCGTTCGGATCCCGTAGCACGCAGCAGGCGTTGAGCTCTGGATACTCGCACGGGCAGTCGCAGCTTACCGTCGCCCTACCCGCCTTGATCGCCGTAGCCGCAACGGGGTACTCGGGCAGCGTGCTGTCTCGCCACCGGTCATACAGACCAAGGCCACCGTCGAGCGCGGATACGACGGCCAGCGCAGCAGCGAGCAGGGCACCGATCGCAGGTAGCAGCCACCGACGGCGAGGCTTCTCGGTCTTGGCACGCTTGTCACCCGGAAGCGGTCGTCGCGCCGAGTGCTTGGCGAGTCGCGCCTGATGGCGGGACAATGGTCGCTCCGCTGGAGCCTCACCACCGAACGCGTCCACGAAGTCGTCAAAGGTTTCAAGCTTGCGCGGTTGCTGAGCGGCGCCAACATACCCGGACAGGCGCAGATTCATCTCGTCGACTAGATCGCCAAACGCAGACCCGCTGTACCACGCCGTCCCATCCTGCCACCACTTCCGACCGCACTCGCAGTCGAACCGTCCGATGTCGCCGACGATCTTGTGGCGCTTGCCGCACCGGCAAACCAACTCGATTTCATTGGGACGGTCGTTGCTCGTTGCGATTACTTGCTTGGCCGCATCAAGCGGCCCGTCCCCTTGGTTGTACGTCACGGTTTCGGCGATCCGTTCACCATTGATATACAGCTTCAGTGTGCTGCACGCGAACTCGGTTGGCAGCTTCTCCGGCGTGCCGAGGGCAGAAGCCGTCACCACTTCAACTACGTCGCCCTTGCTTGCGTCACTCACGGCGATACCGATTACCTGATCTCGCTTGGACCACACCGAGTCAACGTCTAGGCGCCAGACTAGTTCATTGCTCGGCTCCCAGTATACGACCTCGCCGCGGCTGATTTGCTCTCCGGCTACCCAGTCGGAAAGGCGGTGATCGATCCGTTGTGGCGGCTTTTCAACTTGTTTCCATTTACCGGTAGCAAGCCTCTCGTACTGCGCACCACAGCTACACCAGATACGAGAAATCCCATTGGTCTTGAATATTCCACCGCACGTACAGTGAAGGTCAAGCTCGCGAAACGATAATCCCAACTCTGTGATACCGGAGCTATGCAGTTGTCCTGCCTTGAGTCGTCGTTGCGGCGGTGGTGGCGGTGGTCTCATTGCTCCGGGCAGTGGTGACGGGTTGACGCCGCCCTTGCACATGCGCAGCCACGATTTGCTGTCCTTCGACATGATCGGTTCCTCCATTCCCTGTTCTGTGACGGCTGCGTGGCGCGGTGTCAACGGTCAGGCGGTTGAAATCCTAGCCATCGCTGCCAGTGATGCATGGCGACTACCGCCGCATACATACTCGGTCCAAATCGCTCGGTCGCGTGATCGCGCAACGCTGACGCTGGCACCTGATACGCGGATAGGATCCGGTTAGTCGCGGCGCGTCGGTACTCAGCAAATCTGTCGTCGATCGGCGTAATTGAAATGACGTCAACGGGCTTGCTCATTATTGCCTCCCACCGATCCTGTGACAGCCCGGCCGCGATCGGTCAACCCTCAAGCTAGTCGGTCAATCGACATACGTCACGCGCAAGCCGCTCAGCCCACGTATCAACGTTGCCGAATGGGGCCGCTTGCCTAGCTGCAACCCGCTCGGCTAGCTCAAGCGACCGCCTTGAAGTAGGCAGGGGCTTGCCACTTCGGATCGCTTCGATCACCCGGTCCATTCGACCGAACAACCGGTCCAGCTTGTCTTGCATCCGTCAACCCTCTTCCGCCATACCAGGCACGTCCAGCACGTTCTGCGACGCGGCAACCTTGGCCTCGTACTCGGGCAGGTACGCCGCGAGCTCGGCGTCGGTCGGTAGGCGGTTGTGCTCCAGGTAGTAGTCGGACGCGGCCTCGACGTGCTC
>WVXJ01000190.1 GCA_011773575.1 Armatimonadota bacterium
TTTGCGGTGGATTCTTTTTCCGATAACGGGAGCGAACAAATGTGGGAAGAACTGAGTCGTTTTGGCAAGAAACTGGTGGCTGCGGGGCTGGTGCATTCGCATTTTGGCAATATGAGCCTGCGGGTGGCGAATAAGATTCTGATTACCCGCTCAGGCAGCATGTTGGATGAACTGGATGAAAACCAGGTGGTGGAAGTTGACCTGAATAATCCCACCTCATTCGACATCAATGCATCTGTTGAGACTATTGTGCACCGGGCGATATATCAGAAGACCTCCTCGCTGGCCGTCATCCACTGCCATTCGCCCTTTGCGGTGACCCTGTCCATGCTGGCTGAAGAGGACAAACTCGTTCTCACAAACAGCGAGGGCCTCCATTTACTGCACGAGATTCCCTTGATTGAAGCCCCCAGCGGCTCCGCGGAATTGGCGGAAAAAGCGGCCGCCGCGCTCTCTGACCATAAGGCCTGTATTATCCGTGGGCACGGCCCCATCGCCACCGGCAAGATCGTCGAAGAAGCCTTTGTCAATATCTGCTCAGTGGAGCACGTATGTAAGGTGAAGTATTACATAGATTTGGGGAGGCAGACCTTGGGATAGTCTGTGTGACAGGAGGGAACTTCCTGCTTTACGTCTCGTCCGTACATGTTAGCGATTGAATGCAACGGGATGGAAGGGTTTGAAGCAGATGGATTATCGAGATTTTGGGGAAACGGGATTGAAGGTCTCCGAGATTGGAATGGGGTGCGGCTGGCCCAATTATGCCCCGGATGTTGATATGGTGGCTTACTTGCGCCGGGCGTTTGATTTGGGCGTGAATTTCTATGATACGGCTGATATGTATTGGAGCGGCGAGAGCGAGAGGTTGCTGGGCGAAGCCTTTGCCTCCAAGCGAGAGGAGGTGATTATCGCCACGAAATTCGGGACGGTGATAGATGACCAAGGCTGGCACAAGGATTTCGGTGTTGAATACATGCACCGCGCTCTGGAGGGAAGTCTGCGGCGGCTGCAGACCGATTATGTTGATGTGTATCTGCTCCACAGCCCGCTGCCGCCGATTCTGGATGATGAGGAACTGCTCGCCGCGCTGCACAAGTTGAAAGAGGAAGGCAGGGTTCGCTTTTTCGGAATCTCTCTGGACGGGGTGGATTTCTGCACGGAGGCGATCGAGCGCTGGCAGCCGGATGTGATTCAGATTACCTTCAACCTTTTCAACCTGGATGTGACGCGGGCGTTTCCGATGATTACAGAGGCGGAAGTCGGCCTGATTGCGAAATCGCCGCTGGATTCGGGGATGTTGAGCGGGGAGTTGTCGGCCGACGCTCCCTTCAAGGAAGGCTATGACCCGCGGCAGCGCTGGGGAGAGGAAAGCACGAAAAAGCGGCAGGAGTATATGGAGCAATTGCGCTCAATCCTGGAGAAGCCGGATCGTAATTGGCCCCAGGCGGCCCTGCAGTTTGTCTTGTCATTTGATGCGGTCTCCACCGCCATTGTCGGCACCACCAACATCAAACACCTGGAAGAGAATATCGAAGGCGCGGAGAGGCGGCTGTCACAGGGAGAGTTGGAAAAGATTCGAAGCCTGCTGGGCGGCGAGTTTGCGAAATTGAATTTGGGGTGGTAGGGCAAGTAGAAGAGGGCAGGAGACAATGCTCCTGCCCAACGGGGATACCTGATTCTTCGCTTCCGCTCAGAATGACAACCGCTGTCTCCTACTTCGGCCCTTCGGTGGCTTTCTTGATGAACGGGGTCAGCAGGTCAACCGGCACCGGGAAGATGGTGGTTGAGTTGCGCTCTGAGGCGACCTCGGTAAGGGTTTGCAGGAAGCGCAGTTGTATGGCCGCGGGCTGTTTGGAGATGATTTCGGCGGCGTCGGCGAGCCGCTGTGAAGCCTGGAATTCTCCCTCCGCGTGAATGACCTTGGCGCGGCGCTCTCGTTCGGTTTCGGCCTGTTTTGCCATCGCCCGCTTCATCCCCTCCGGCAGCACCACATCACGCACCTCCACCGCGGTAACCTTGATGCCCCAGGGTTCGGTCTGGTCATCAATCACCTGCTGGAGGCGCTTATTCACCTGTTCTCTCTGGGAGAGGAGTTCATCCAGTTCCGACTGGCCCAGGACGCTCCGCAAGGTGGTCTGGGAAATGAGGCTGGTGGCTTTGACATAATTCTCCACCTGCACGACGGCATCCATGGGGTTCATGACGCGGAAATAGATCACCGCGTCAACCGTAGTGGGGACATTATCTCTGGTCATCAGTTCCTGTTTCTGCACATCCATGGTGACGACGCGCAGGTCAATCTTCAGCATCTTATCTACTACGGGAATAACGTAAATCAGCCCGGGCCCTTTGGCTCCGACCAATCTACCCAAACGGAAGATAACACCTCGCTCATACTCCCTCAGAATGCGGATTCCGGAGATGATCACGAGGGCGATGAAAATCAAGGCGGCAATCAGCCATCCGGTTGCGGCATTCTCCATTTTTCAATCCCCTTTCCTTGGTCTAAGATAAGCCTGGAATTCGCAGATATCTCGAGTTCATATTCAATACTACTGATGCTGCTCCTCGGGAAGTGGTTGGACGACAAGGGTAAGGCCTTCCATTGCCACTACTTCCACCTTCTCCCCTGAGGCGATATTTCCCTGCCGGCTGCGGGCTCTCCAGAGTTCGCCTGCAATGGAGATCTCGCCTCTCGCGTCCTCGGAAAGCGCCTCAACAGCCTTCCCCTTCATTCCCAACATTCCCTCTTTGCCGGTGGTGGGCTTGCGCAAATGAGCCCGCACCGCAGCGCCGATCGCAAAGATGAAAAAGCCTCCGAGAAGTATCGTTGTTGCCACAATGACCTGCCAGGACATTTTTACGACTCCTGAGTAGCGAGTATCAACCAACATCACCGCGCCGATGAC
>WVXJ01000105.1:0-2808 GCA_011773575.1 Armatimonadota bacterium
TTTCACTCCTGGCAGAGGCTGATGCAAGAGCAGAGGCGCCATCTCATGGGATTGATCCATAGGGCTTCACCAGAGAGTAAGCTTGACAAGAGTGGAATTGCAGCAGCATACAATCGTTTGGCGTTCCTCGGGGTTCTTGCATCCAATCAAGTGCTATGGATGCGAATAGAATGCTTGTAAATAGACACTAAATAACAATCATCATATAAATTAGTTTGATTTTTCGTAAATTATTTGCAAAAATAGGGTATATATGCTTGCTGAAACAATATTTCATTGGTAAGACCGTGCTGGGAAGGAGAGCCAATGCTAATCGAATTCAGTGTGAAAAACTACCTTTCCTTCAAAGATAAGGCGACGCTTAGTCTTGTTGCCTCCGCGGACCCAACACACCTGGAAAACACCTTTAGTTCAGACGGTACGCTCAAAGGGCTCTCTCTGCTCAAGAGCGTGGGCATTTACGGCCCCAACGCGTCAGGGAAATCCAACCTCATAAAAGCAATCTCATTCATGAGAGAATTCGTGCTGACACCATTCGGAGAGCAGCAACAAAGGAAGGCGATCAACGTTACGCCTTTCAAACTGAACCCTAAGACGACTGCAGAGCCAAGTGAATTCGAAGTTGTCTTCGCCGCCGCAGGACAACGTTATGCTTACGGCTTTAGCGCTGACAAGGGAGCCATTCATGAGGAATGGCTCACAGCCGCGCGGCACAGGACGCGAAGGCTGTTTTATCGCCATGATAACGATGTGGAGTTCGGCTCCAGTTGGAAGGGAGAGAGGCAGAAGCTCAAGGATCTTCTGCACCCAAAAGCCTTAGTCTTATCATCCGCGATTGGTCTCAAGAACAAGACCGCTGAGCCCGTACATGACTGGTTCGAGGACGGGCTCAAAGGCATTTCCAACCGACCGGAAGAGTCCTCGGAGATGTCTTACACGCTTAAAATGCTTGCAGGTGACAGGCAGACCTCCGAGTATTTCCAGAAATTCCTCAAGATCGCGGATCTTGGGATTGAGAGAGTTGAGGCGGAACGCGTACCCCTGACTAGCGATGAAATTCAAAGACGGATTGCCGGACTTCCCGCGGAAATTATTCGAATGATGCCAGCGGAACAACCGGAAGAGCTAGAGGAAATCAACATAAAATCCTTTCATAAAAAGAGCGATGGTTCGGAGATAGCCTTCAATTTCGAGGAGGAATCTGCTGGCACTCAGCGCTTCCTTGCAGTTGCAGGCCCGCTGCTATATGTGTTGGCAAGGGGATGCACTTTAATTGTGGACGAATTGGATTCACATTTTCATCCATTCATGACCAAGAAACTGGTTGAGTTGTTTCACTTAAAGAGCTTAGATACTAATCCACAGTTAATCTTCACAACTCACGATGTGACGTTGCTGGACTCCAAAATTATGCGGCGAGACCAACTCTGGCTAACGGAGAAGGACAGAACTGGGGCAACTCAGCTCTACCCACTCTCAGACATTCGCTCGATCCGAAAAAATGAGGACTTCAGAGCCAGATACCTTGAAGGGCGTTACGGAGCGATCCCGCTATTAGAGGAGATGAGATTTGAGGAAGAGGAGGAGTAAGGTAAAGGGATACCATACACGCCAATCTCTTGCGAGGCGTAAACCATTTCTTGCTCCTCGTGCCCGCGTCTTGATTGTCTGTGAAGGGGGTAAGACTGAGCCGATCTACTTCAAGGCACTGCGCAAGGACAGGCGCCTGACCGCTACCGAGGTGGAAGTTCACGGCGCCGGGTGTGATCCGTCCGCACTCATCCAATTCGCCGTCGATCATATTGACAAGAAGAAAAACGAGGAGGGCCAGGTCAACAAGAATCCCTACGATAGAGTGTGGTGCGTATTCGACTGCGATGCGCATGAGAGACTTGCGGAAGCCATAAATAGGGCAAAGGATCTGGGTTTTAAGATCGCATTCTCCAACCCTTGCTTTGAACTCTGGTATATTCTTCATTTCGACTATTCGAGTGCTCCTTGTACGTCGAAGCAGGCAGTCTCTTTGCTGAGAAAGAAGCATATACCTGAATATACGAAGGCTAAGAATGTATATGAGCATCTTCTTAAGCTGCAGGATACAGCAATCCAGAATGCTCAATCTCTGAGAAGGCACCACGAAACGAGCAGCCCCGCGCGAAGAGTCGGCTTGATTGTCCGTAACCCTTCTACTTCAGTAGACAGATTGGTCGCGTATCTGAACGGGTTGGGCTGAGATTCTTTAAACTCTTGCTCCGCCATGGAAGTTTGGTCTCCCTACTACACACTGTTCCTGAGCACGTTTCATAAACGGAGGGCGACAATCTAACGAAACACTGTTACTTGAGTGACAGCTTTTGAATGATGCGTCCACTGATTAGCCAGGAACAGTTCTTGATGGAACAAGTTACCTATCAGTTGTCAAACCCCAGTTTTTGGCGCGGGGAAAGGGAAAGAACAAGATGAAAACTCGGACACCGCTTTCGAGGAATTCAAAGACCTCCTCTCCGGCCTCGAACAGACTGTTGTCGGAGAAATTGTTTCACTCCTGGCAGAAGCTGACGCAAGAACAAAAAGCGCGCCTGGGAGAGTGGAGCCGGGCAAATGAGGAGCCCGATTCCGCCCTCTATCTTTCCCGGAGAAAAGTAGTCCACCCCACCAAAGGGCGAGTCCGGTTTTCCCTCTATCCTTATCAGCGGGAGATACTGGAGGCCCGCAGCGGGCCTCCCCGGCTGATTGTGAAAGCCCGCCAGGTGGGTGTATCTCAACTCCTGGCTGGGGAGGCTCTGGCACAGGCGAAGTTCCTGCCTG
>WVXJ01000105.1:2861-3300 GCA_011773575.1 Armatimonadota bacterium
ATCCGATTTCAACCTGCCCGCGCTCCTCAGGAAGAATGAATCCGAAATCGCATTTGCCAATCGCTCCGTCATCCGTTCCCTTGCAGCCGGCGAAAACGCGGGCCGTACCTATGCCGCCTCCGCCGTCTATCTGGATGAATTCGCTCACTCCCCCTGGGCGGAGGAAATCTACCAGGCGGCCGCCCCGACCACCGCCCGCGGGGGCCGCCTCACCATTGTCTCCACCCCTAAAGGGAAGGCCAATGCCTTCTTCCGGCTTTTTCAGCAAGCAACACTCGACCGCAGTCAATTTCGCCTTATGCGTGTTCACTGGAGCGAATGTCCGGACTACAACCCCGACGGCTGGAATATGGCCGACGAAAACGAACGCCTGGAAGAAGCCCTCGCCTCCGATTGGTACAAGCGCCACCGTTCACTTTATACAGATGAACAATGGGCG
>WVXJ01000105.1:3313-4476 GCA_011773575.1 Armatimonadota bacterium
CCATGCTTCACGTCGCCGATTTCTCCCACAATCCGGATTGGCCCACTTATGTAGGCCAGGATTTCGGCTACACCAATCCTGCCGTCGCCCTTTTCATCCAGGTAAGCCCCGCCGAGGAGGTCTTCATCTTTGAGGAGCACTATCACACCCAGCGGCCCATATCTTCCCTAGTGCGAGAGGTGTATGTGCCTGCGGCGCAAAGATACAATGTGCAAGAATGGTATTGCGATCCTTCCGGTGCCGCGGAAATCGCCGAACTGCGGGCAAACGGCCTGCCTGCAGTCGCCCGCCGCAGCCACGTGGCGGAGGGAATCCTGGCTATCCGTAAATTGCTTCGGCCGCCAGAGCGGGACCGCCGCCGGCTCTTCATCTCTTCCCGCTGTCCCCGCCTCATCGCGGAAATGTCCTCTTATGCATATCGGGAAGGCAGCGAAGCCCCCACCAGAGACATCTCCGACCACGGCCCGGACGCACTGCGCTATTTCATCTCCGTCCGCTTCACGGCCGAGCCCCAGGCGGAAGCCCTGGAACTGCGATAGCCCCTCTCAAATGCGGGCAAAATAGGATATAATATATAAACTTCTCTATGTAATAAAAGGAGGAAAAGTTGAGAGTTTTCATCGCGTTTGCAGTATTGAGCATCCTCATGATAATGGCCTTCGGATGTGGTCCTCAGGAAGATACGACAACGGATGGAACGCCCTCTACGGGCCCGCGCGTTGCAACCACCGAAACCGCCAAGTATGTTTATGGCCCTGACACCGCTAAGGTTCAGATTGAGGCCTACTATCCGCTAAATGAGAAACATACGAAGATGATGGAGTTCCTGGTGGCGATGGTGGATAAGTACCCCGACAAGGTGCAGGTAACCCTTTGGGATTTCCGCACACCAGAAGGTGGAGAAGCATGTAAAGAGGCCTTTGGGAAGATCTGTGGCGGTATCCGCATAAACGGGAAAAGCGATTTCACCGTAGACATAGAGGGTGAATCGAAGGAGATAAACACTCTCGGAGGAGAATGGGTCTACTGGACGAAGCCTGAGGTGGAGGCGGCCGTAGCGCAGGTGGTTGCAGAAACCTATCCCGCGGACGAGTAGCAGCAGAGACAATGACAAACAACCTTCCGAAGCAAAAGTCATCGCCCTGGGTGGATTTTGTCCTGTT
>WVXJ01000105.1:4486-17241 GCA_011773575.1 Armatimonadota bacterium
TCGAGACCTTCGACACCGCTTCGAGTCTTCATTCCCTGTGGGACAGTGGGCCCTGTAAGCCAGGCGCTGGAGGCTTTCAGCCGGGAGAATCCGGATATCGAGATCCACGAAGTAGTTGACAAGGGGAAACCCCTCGCCAAACGACTTGAAAAGGGCGAGGAATGTGATGTCTTCATCGGCCGGCCGGAGGAGATGGAGCCGCTCGTCGAGAAGAGGCTGATTGATGCCGACAATCACTCTCCCATAGCCGCGCAAATCCTCACCGTGGTCGTTCCCGCTGATGATCCGGCGAATCTCCGATCACTTCAGGATCTGGCTTCCCCACGCCTCAAGAAACTCGCCATCGCTCCCGCCAAATCTCACCCCGGCAAATACACCCGCCAGGCGCTGAAGAAGTTGGGGCTGGAAGAAAAGATTACTGCGCAGCAGATTGTGCCTCAACATGCCGACTCGCTCCCCGCGCTGGTGGGCAAAGGAGAGGTGGAGGCGGCCATCCTCTTCCGCTCTTGCGTACAGCTGGGCGTGGATTCTCAGGGGAAGCCCATCAGCCCCAGAAGGATACGCATCATCACCGATCTCCCCGCCTCCAGTCATGATCCGATAATCCTTTCCGCCGGGGTTACCGCCAGCAGCACTCATGCCAAAGAGGCGGGCCGTCTGGTCGGTTTCCTCGCCAGCCCTCCGGCGCGGCAGTTCTTTCTGGAGAGCGGATTCCGCTCTTTGCCGAAACGGAAAACCGGTCAAGTTTCGGCTCCCGGAAGGTGAAAGAGAAGATAGCAAGAACTGGAATCGGTATCTTCATCTTATCTGTATCCAATATTTGGAGGATTACATGCAGTATCTCGAGCCCGAAGAGAAGAAGCGGCGGGTCAGTGACCGGAAGGCGAAGATCGCCGCCCATAAGCGCATGCGCCAGCGCCGACTGCGGAAGACTGTCTGGTGGCTCGCCATACTGGCCGTGCTGGTTGTCTTCTACGTCACCATCGGCCAATCATTGTTGGCTTCATGGGGCGGAAGTCAAGCGGAGGCCGCAAAGGGAACCGCCAAGGGAGTAGGAAGAACCATCACGAACCTTTTCGGCCGCAAAGAGCTCAAGGAAGAGGCGGACAAGATACAACGAGAGGCCGAGCAAAACCCGGATTACGGGGAGAGATAGATTTCTCTTTCGCCAAGGTCGGCAGCGGCTCTGAGGCCTTCTCATGTGAGTGAGCAGTGCCCGTTTTCTGGGCCTGTACTGCCAACCTTCTCTCTTTCATCAGTAAAGTGGTCGTAAGCGGCATCCTCATCCGGCGGTGGCGGGGACTCTTTGGAATCAGCCCCTACCAAGAATGCCTTCACCATATCTCGCCCCGCGCTCTTGGCGGCATAAAGCGCCCGATCGGCGAAAGACAACAATTGCTCCGCGGAAAGAGAGCCGTCGCTGTTAGAGATAATGCCTATGCTCACAGTCGCGGAAGAAAGCAGGTCCTCTATTTCTCTTTTCTTAGGAGCATGTAGATGTTTGTTGGCACATTCCCGGAAATCTCTGCGCAGTTTCTCTGCAGCCGCTAGGGATTCTTCAAATGAGGTTTCCGGCAGCAACAGACAGAACTCATCTCCGCCCCATCGCCCTGCGCTGTCACATTCTCGCAGTTGGCCCCGCAGCACTTCCGCCAGCCGATAGAGAACACTGTCACCCGCGGCATGTCCGGCGCGATCGTTTATCCGTTTGAAGCCATCAACATCTATCATCAGCAGAGAGAGGGAATGACCCTGGCGCAGGGCGCGTGCTCTTTCCTCTGACATGCGGTTGGAGAGTTCTGTCCGGTTGTAGAGCCCGGTAACCGGGTCCGTGGTGGCAAGCCGGACCAATTCCCGGCGGAGGCAGGCGTTTTCAATTGCTACAGCCACCTCCGCGCACAGTGCCTGGATGGTTTCAAGCTCTCTTTTCCAGAAGCCGCCTTTGCGTTGGATCTGCACGGCCCCAAGCACATCTCGCGAGGTCAACAGCGGCAGGGTTAATGTGGTTCCCGTGCCGCCTCCTCCGCCCATGGTGGATTCCCGGAGTGGGTGGGATCGGCCCCGCTCTCTTATCGACTCGAGCGCAGCCTCCCAATAGAATTCTCCCTCCGCCTGCTCGTGAGCGGTTATCGCAAGTTCGCCCTCCTTGTCCAGGAGCGCGATGTAGCATTCATGTGTTTTCGCCAAATCGCCAATCTCCTGCAAGACCCGCTTCAAGACATCTTCCAGTGAAGAGGACTCACTCCACGCGGTTCGAGCCACATCATAGATGGCGGAGAGACGCTGCAGTGAAGTGCGGAGAGATTCAGCCAATGTCTTCCTGGAGTGCAGTTCCGCATAGAGTATCCCCAGCATGGTCGCCAACACAAGAGCAGAAAAACTAAAGGTGATCACTTCCAAGAGGTTCTGTCGCAGTGTGTTCGCCACCAGGCTGATGAAGAAATAGGCGACAGCGGCAAGCGCAGATGAAGCGATGCAAGAACGAATGTCCAGACGCGTGATTGCATAGAGGATGGGGACATAGTAGAACATCGCGTAGACACAGCTCTGAGGGCCCATCGCCCAGACGATGACACTCACCATGGCGACATCCAGGCACACCAGGGCCATGTGGCTGCGCGTATCAAGAGGGTTTCTGGAGGAGGAGAGAAGAGACAAAGAAGAAAGCAGTACCCAGACAATCCCTCCCCCCAGCAGGAAAAAGACTGTTCGCCCCTCGGCGACTCTGAGCGGAGATGTGACTGTGGCGATTATGGCGGCCGCAAAGATGATTGCGCGCAGAAATATCGCAGTGGTATCACTGATCAGCCGGTCATCTTTATACACACTTCCACTCCGGGGCGATACTCCGGGGCAGCTCAGGGTGGCAGAGTCTGCTCCACTTTGGCTTCCAATGCCACGTCGAACCCGGTGCTGTTGTATTCCATATATATCTCTCGAAAATGAGACCAGTGAGCTTCTCAGAACCTTATCCTTGCTTCCCTGAAATCATACGCATCAATGTTCCCTTACCAAGTTTGCGATTTTCTGCTATCCACTCCCTCTTGCCAGCAGTCACCCGAATACATTAGAATTCACTCGAATCCATCCTATCGGTGCCGTAAATGCGTTTGCCCTTTGATTGGCTCAAGCAGTTTGTTGACATCTCCCTCTCCACCAAAGAGACCGCCAATCTGTTGACCCTGCTCGGTCTGGAGGTTGAGTCTCAAGAGGAGATCTGGGGAAGTCCGGTCTTCGATATCAAAGTCACTCCACAGCGCGGAGATTGTCTGTGCGCCATCGGGGTGGCACGGGAACTTGCCGCCTCACTCGAGCTTCCACTCAATATTCCCAGCCCACAGATAAGTGAATCCGGCCCTCCAGCCGCCCCCTCCGTTTCAGTAACCATCGAAGACCCGGATCTCTGCCCGCGCTATTCCGCCAGGCTCATTCGCGGTGTCAAGGTGGGACTGTCTCCCGGTTGGGTGAGGCAGCGCCTGGAGCAGTGCGGGGTGCGACCCATCAATAACATTGTGGATGTGACGAACCTTGTAATGTTGGAGCAGGGCCAGCCGCTGCACGCCTTTGATGCGGACTTGCTGCGTCCCGCTTCAGATGGAGGCCCTCCTGCCATAATCGTGCGCCGCGCCAAGAAGCGCGAAGAGATCATAACCCTCGACGGAGAGAGCCGCACACTGAATGAGGATATGTTGGTCATTGCCGACGGAGAGCGCGCCGTGGCCCTCGCCGGAGTAATGGGAGGTAGTAATAGCGAAGTGCACGATGGCACCGCCACCGTACTTCTCGAGTCGGCCCATTTCGCCCCCACCAGCATCCGGCGCACCGCCCGCGCACTGGGAATTACGAGCGAGGCCTCCTATCGCTTCGAGAGAAGGGTCGATCCGGGAGGAACTGTCTTTGCGCTTGATCTTGCATCGGACCTGATTCTCCAGTTCGCTGGCGGAGAGATTGCTCAAGGTGTGATTGATGTCTGCCCCAAGCCAGTCGAAGAGCCGAAACTCTCTTTGCACGTGAATAGAGCGAATGAACTGCTGGGGACCGACCTTTCCGCGGAACAGATGGCGGACTACCTCTCCCGGCTTGAGCTCAAGGTGAAGATCGTCGGAGAGAGCCTGAAGGTGCAAGTGCCTTCTCTTCGCGGTGACCTTGCCATTGAGGAAGACCTCATCGAAGAAGTCGCTCGTATGCACGGATATGACAATATCCCCTCCCGGCCCCTGATGGTCGGCGCTTCTGTGGGGAAACCCGCAACAGAAGGTCTGGTGCTGGAGGCAAAGGCAAGGAAGATACTCCTCGCCTGCGGGCTTAATGAGGCCATCACCTACAACCTGGAAGGCCCCCGGGATATGCAGCTCGCCGGTTTCTCCCCCGACCATCCGCTCTGTCAACCGGTGATAGTCAGAAACCCGAAGGTGGAGGAATACAGCCGTCTGCGCACCTCCATGTTGCCGAGCCTTCTTGCCTTGCTCTCTCGCAACTGGCGAAGAGGTCTGCAAGAGGTGAGGGCCTTCGAGATCGGCCGGTTGTATCTTCCCCGGCCGGAAGAGCAACTCCCCCGGGAGCGCCAGAGTGTGGGGATCGCCATGCTGGCAGGCCCTCGCCCCGTGGGATGGGGCAAAGACGAGATTGACTTCTACGCCATCAAGGGGATGGTTGAAGAGTTCCTCACTTTGCTGCAGGTGGAGGGAGTCTCCTGCGCCCCTCTGGAGCATCCAACATTCGCCGTGGGTAGGGCTGCACAGGTTCTAATCGGAGAAAAGCCGCTTGGTATTTTGGGTCAGGTGCGTGAATCCGTCTTGGCAAACTATGATTTGCCCAAAGACACCTTCCTCGCCGAACTCGACCTGGAAAGAGTTATTCACCTGAAGCGAGAGACTCCGGCATACAAGCAGATCTCCCGTTTCCCCTCTGTCGAGCGAGACCTCGCCTTACTCGTTCCTTTGGATTGCCCGGCCGCGAAGGTCGAAGCGACCCTTCGCGCGAAAGGCGGAGAATTACTGGAGAACCTGGCTTTGTTCGATCTCTATGAAGGCAAGTCTCTGCCCACAGGTACTCACAGCCTCGCCTATTCACTCACCTTCCGCGCGCGAGAGCGCACTCTTACCGAGGCCGAAATCGAACAAATCATAACAGACATGGAAAAGGCTCTCTTGGAGATTGGAGTGAAGGTCCGGCGCCAATAAGCAGTAAGTGTTTCCAACTCTCGACTCTAAACGATGATTGATCTTCAACGTATAGCAAAAGAACTTCAGGAGTTCATCCGCATCCCCAGTTCTTCCTTGCACGAGAAGAGATTCGCACAGCGGGTGAAGCGCGCCCTCGCAACCCTCGGCATAAGATGCCGGGAGGACAACGCCGGCAAGAAGATAGGGGGAGATTGCGGCAACCTTTTCGCTCGCATACCCGGAGACAGGGGCCGCCCCACACTCTTGTTGAGCGCGCATCTGGATACGGTAGAAACCGGCAAGGAGGTTATCTCGCCGCGCATAAGAAACGGCGTAATACGCTCCTCCGGCGAGACCGTCCTGGGGGCGGATGATAAGGCCGCGGTAGCGGCCCTCCTGGAGGCTCTGCGGGTTTTGCGAAAAGGCGAACTGCCCCATCCGCCTCTGGAGATCGTCTTCACGGTGGCCGAGGAGTTGGGCCTGCAAGGAGCAAAGCAATTTGATTGTCGTCGGCTCAAGGCGAAGGCGGGCTTCGTCTTCGATGCTTTCGGTCCCGTGGGAGGTATCATTACAAAAGCGCCGGCCTATGACTCCATCGATGCCACCATCCTGGGCCGCGCGGCCCATGCCGGTGCCTCGCCGGAGGAAGGTGCCAGCGCCATCCGGATGGCGGGCCGGGCAATATCGAGGATGCGCCTGGGCCGGGTTAACAAACAGACCACGGCCAACATCGGCCTTATCTCCGGAGGCACCGCCCGCAATGTGATCCCCGATCGCTGCTCTCTGAAAGGCGAAGCTCGCAGCCACAGCTCCGCCTCTCTGCGACGCCAAGTACAGCACATGCTGGAGTGTATCCACGAGGCGGCAGCAGCAGGCGGTGGTTCAATCGAGGTGGAGGTGGAGAGAGAGTTCGAGGCCTGTCGTGTAACGATGAACTCACTGCCCGTGAGGCTTGCGAGAAGAGTCTGCCGAAAATTGAGCTTACCCTTTGAAACAAGAACCTCCGGGGGTGGTGCGGATACCGCCATCTTCGCCGCCGCGGGCATTCCCTGTGTTACTGCCAATGTCGGCTATGAGAATCCCCACAGTGTGCGGGAATGTATCTCTCTGGATCAAGTCCGTCTTCTCGCCGAATTCATTCTCGCGCTCGTGCTGGAAAAGCCATGACGTCGGAATTCAACCCTCAGATTGACTATTATGAAGTTCTTCAAGTTCACCCGAAAGCTGACAAAGCGGTGATCCGCGGCGCCTTCCGCGCCATAGTCCGGGAACTCCAAGCCCATCCCGACCTCGGCGGCAGCCACGAGCGCGCGGTGCTGATAAATGATGCTTACCGGGTGTTGAGTGATGCTCACCTGCGGGAAGCCTATGACCGCGCGCGGCAGGATCTGCTCTCTCCGACCGCGTCATCATCTAAAAGCGGGGGTTCGTCTTCAAGGAGGCGGAACAAAATTACTTGTCCCGTCTGTGGACGGCGAAATCAGCTCCGTCCGGACGTGGGCAAGAACGAGATTGTCTGCGGTGCTTGCCGCGCAAGGCTCTTTCCGAGTGGGCGCGCCCATCAGCGCAAAGCAAAAACCTCGGTGGATAGCAATCGGCTGGGCCTGCCCGAGTCGCTCTACAGGGAACTGAGGATCAGAGGGGAAGTGGAAGTTCGCACCGATAGGCTCCCTCGCGGAGGGAAGATAACCTGCCGCCGCTGCCGGCGGATATGGACCGCTCTCGATTCCGGGAGAGTACCGCGCACATGTTCATTCTGTAACGCGGCGGATTGGAACGCTTTCCGCGTGTTCAAATGTCTGCACTGCGGCCACGAGTTCACTACCCTCAGCCTCCGCCGCAGACCTTACTCGCTCTTCCCCGGCTGTCCGCTTTGCGCCAGGCCTTACTGGCACACCGGGCTGGAATCAGGCCCTGTATCCACCCTCTTGCGATTTCTGAAGAAATGATCGCTAACTCTTCTGACTGACTGCAATTCAGAAGTCCACCCCGTCGCCGCCCATTCCCTGTAAATGGCAGGTATCATTCATCTTGAGCACTACATATCTGCTGTCTTCCACAGTGATGGCATTCAGCGCGCAGACATCCTGCTGAATCTTCCAAAAAGCGGAATTGCTCAACCCAAGCGCCTCACACAGGATGACTTTACACACCACGCGGTGGGTAATGAGGGCAAGGGTCTCTTCCGGATGTCGTTGACTCCATTCCTCCAAGCCCTCTCTCACCCGGGCGCGGATGGCGCTCAAACCTTCGCCGCCGGGAGGCACGGCTTCTTCCGGGCTGCGCGCCCAATGGTCAAACTCCTTTGGATAGCGCTCACGCACCTCATTAACCGCAAGCCCCTCCCACTCTCCGAAATTCATATCAATCAATTCCTCGCGCAGGCACACTTCCACATTCCGGCCGGAGGCAATCGCAGCCGCCGTGTCCGCGGCGCGGGAAAGCGGACTGGAATAAACAGCAGCAATAGGTTCGGTTGAAAGCGACTCCGTCAATCGGCGCGCCTGCTCACAGCCTTTCTCGCTCAGCGGTATATCCTGCCTCCCGCGAAAGATCATCTCCCGGTTCCATTGTGTCTCACCATGGCGAATAACGAGGAATTTGGTCATCGCTGTGCTCTTGGGCCGGGGCTCGCAACTCCCGCCGTATTCAGGGCAACTCGTAGGGCAGGAGCGCCCCGCTCCTGCCAAAAGATAGACAAGGGTCAAAGAGAGGAATCCAGCACTTTCTTGACGGCTGCAAAAACGGGATTCTCCGCGGAGACTTCGATCAGCGGTTTCCCCTCCCCGTCCAGCCGCTTTATCTCTTCATCTTCGGGAATGGTCCCCCAAATTTCGATTCCACGCTGCTGTGCCGCACTCTCGAGCGCGAGAGGAATGGAATCGCTCGAGCGGTTAATCAAAAGCCGGGTCTCTCCCACGGTATTCTTCAAGGCTGCCATCAACTCCGTCACGCGAAAGCCGGTCTCCAGGCCCCGCATGGTGGGATCAGAGAGAATTACCAGCAAATCCAAATCCTTCGTCGTCCGGCGGCTGATATGCTCCAGCCCCGCTTCACAATCCATCACCGTATAGGTATAGGAATCACTCAGCCGGTCAACACAAGTGCGCAAAATACTGTTAGCATAACAATAACAGCCAGGCCCTTCCGGCCGGCCCATGACCAGCAAATCGAACTTCTCCGTTTCCACCAGACACTCCCGCAGCCGGTACTCCAGGAACTCCGCCCGTGTCATCCCGCCAGGCAGACTGGTGACCTTCTCAAGCGCCTCCTCGCGAATGGCCCCCACGCTTTCCGTCGCCTTTATCCCCAGGGCCGCATCCAGATTGGTATTCGGGTCCGCGTCAACCGCCAAAACCGGCCCGTCGCCCCGTTCCGCCAAGGCCCGCACCGCCAGCGCAGCCACAGTCGTTTTTCCAGTGCCACCTTTACCGGTTATGGCGATTACTTTGCCCATCTATCCACCGTCATTTCCTCAGCGCGGCTTCCACTTCTCCCACCGCCTGTCGGAAAGACTCATCCTTCTCCCACGGCACGGCCGCTGCATTTTCCAACATCGGGTCATGAGGAATCGCTCCCAGGCAGGGTAGATTGGCCAATTCCGCGCGAATCTTATCTTCATCTGCGGATGATTTGACATTGTTGGCAACTATCCCGATCTTGGGAACCCCCATTGTTCTGCCCAGTGAAGCGATTCTCTGCGCGGTGCGTATGCTCGCCGGATTCGGCTCCACCACAATGAGCAGCCAGTCAACATGGGTCGCCGTACCCCGGCCCAGGTGTTCCACACCCGCTTCCATGTCCAGGATTACCGCCTCTTCCTGGCTCACCAGGTGCCTGGTCAGCGCCCGCAGAACGACATTCTCCGGACAGACACAGCCTCCCCCCGGCTCGGTGACCATACCCATCACTAGCAGTCTGAGGCCGCCATGTTCGACGGCGTGGGTATCCAATAAATCGCTCACCTCCGGCGCCAGCAGGAAGAAACCTCCACTGTCTTTGCTGCCCGCCCGTTCCTTCAAGGTCTCCCGCAAATCAGACAGTGGCACCACCTTGTTCAGCATCTCTTGCGGAAAGCCCAAAGCATATCCCAGGCAGTTGTTCGAATCCGCATCTACGGCCAGCACTTTCAGCCCTGCATCCGCGAAAGACCGGCAAAGCCCCGCGCTCAAAGTCGTCTTTCCACTTCCACCTTTTCCCGCCACCGCTATCTTCATCGTCAGAATCCTGTGAGTTCAGAGTTGAGAGTTGTGTGTTGAGAGAGGCTCTCTGAACTCTGCACTCTCAACGCTCAACCGCTTTCTCCAGCGCTTCTCTTACCGCCTCTTTCTGGATATCTACCGAATGGTGCATTATTGTATCACCACTGTCCTCATCCATATTCATACTTGCCAGACAAGGATAAGAGTGGTGCAGGGTGCCGGCCTCTTTAACTAGATCTGCAGAGAGCGCCATCCCTTCCAGACCTTCGGCAACGAATTCGCTGAGCCCGCAGGGAGAGCCGCGCACCACCTCAATACTTTCAATCTTCCCATCTCTGACAGTTACTTTGAATTCCGGTCGGCCTGCCCGATAGATGCGGCAGAACTCGGCGAGCACCGGTGTAGTGGGCTCCAGAGAGCAGAAGGGCTTGGGAAATGCGGATTCGATTTCGGCCTGCGCACAGGCCGCGGTAACCTGGCGCTGAAGGCCGAGCCGTATCCAGGAGGGGTCTTCGATGGGCGCAATCAGCGCGCGGGTGGCCTTTCCCTTGACAAAATAGGGAATCTCCAGCAGCAGGTCCTGGTGAAGATTGATGGCTATGAGGACCTCCGCGCCGCCCAGTTCCGCGGGCAAGAACTTTTCCGGATCATCCACCATCAGCGGCAGTTGTGCCGGTACCTGGTAGCCGGTAACACTGCCGGGAGAGTTCTTCTCGAGAGCGGCGATTACCCGCTCCGCGTAACGCCCCCCGGTATGGACAACTTCAACCCGCATTCTCAGCCGCTCTTCACACTCAGCCGCTCTTCACAGAGGAGAGATAGGCCTTCAGATAATCATCACAATAGACCTGCTTATCGAGCAGGAGTTCCGCGGTGATCCCGGCGTTCATCAATTCCTCATCCATGGGGTCGAGGATGGCGCCGTCCAGTCCCGCGGCTATCGCCATCACCAGGTAAGTGCGATTGATCAGGCTGCGCAAAGCGGTTCCCTGGGAGACATTGCTGAGACCCAAGACGGTCTTCGGCGGCGGATCAGAGAGAAGCCTCACCTCACGCAGCGCGTCCATGACCTGCTGGGGAACTGTCTGCGCCACATTCACCGGCAGAATCACGGGGTCAATGAAGAGTCGCTGCATGTCCTCGATACCATTCTCGAA
This sequence comes from Armatimonadota bacterium, assembly GCA_011773575.1. Classification (GTDB taxonomy): domain Bacteria; phylum Armatimonadota; class Hebobacteria; order Hebobacterales; family WVXJ01; genus WVXJ01. Next base: position 15,011 of record WVXJ01000105.1, read on the forward strand.
AGCAGAGGCGACAATGCGCAGGGCGATCTCCGTCCGGCCTGCGGCATCCCGGGGGATGCCTTTCTCATCAATCGTGAGAGCAATTATTGCGGCCTTGTGCTTCTGTGCCATAGGCATAAAGACGGTGAGTTTTTCCTCCTGGCCGGTGGTGGAATTGATGATGGAGCCGGCTCCTGCCTCCGCCAGCCCCGCTTCCATAACCTCCGGCTTGGTGGTGTCAATCGCCAGCGGTGCTTGCGTTACCTGGCGGATCGTCTGTACCAGCCAGACCATCGCCTCCGTCGCATCCGCCGCGGCCGGTCCCACATTAACATCCAGCGCGTTGGCGCCCGCCTCCAACTGTGCCTTAGCAAGGTTCTGGACTATTTCAGTGTTGCACTCCTGGATGGCCTTGCGCACATCCTTGAACATCCCGTTGATTCTCTCTCCAATCACATACATCGCCTGTTCCCCTTTATGTGTGTGCCGTCTATTCGGCAAATTATTTCTTCATCAATCCATCAATCGTCGTCCGCACCATCTCCACGGCCTTCGGGTGCCACATCACCAGGATGTCGGTTCCCCCGTGCAGGAAGCAGGTCGCCGTCATCGCCTCCCAGAGGACGCCGCGCTCCTTCTCAGCACCCCACTGGGGGGCATCCGCCTCCAGGGTCTTCGCTTCCTTCGCCTTCCAAGCCTCCGGGCCCACCACGGCCAACAAGGGCATGGAGAGCATCTTGTCACCGCCAAGCGCGGCAAGACGGGTCCTCTCCATGATGGAATAGGCATATTCCATCCCATAGCCCAGCCCGCCGGTGGCCTGGAACATAACGATACGCCCCGCATCCAGCCCCATCTCGGTGACCAGGATGTTCACCTGTTTCTGGATGTTTATATCAATGGGGGCGGCGGTGATGAGTTTATGTCCATCCGCCAGACAGGCCGCGGTGATGGTCTTGTAATTATCCTGTTCCGCGCTGCCCAGAAGACAGTTCTCGCCGGCAGCCGCCTCACTCGCCCGGGGCATGATCTCATTGTCTTTGTCAGCTTGGCCGCATCCCCAGATAATCAGCGGAACCCCTACGGCACCGAGCACCTTCTTGACGGCCGCCGCCGCCTCTTCGGGCCCCGTATTCAAGGAATCCGGATGCGCGCTGAGCAGCCGCAGACAGATCATCTCCGCGCCGTACTCCTCTACGCATTTTTTCGCCCACGCCGCGGGGTCGTTCAGCACACCGTCAAATGGAGCTGAGAGCGTCTCCGGCCAGCTCTGTGGCTCCATGTCCAGCACCTCCATGGCAATGACCGGTCGGTTGGGAATCTCGCCTTCAAAATGCAAGAACGGCAGTGTCGTTGACCCGCCTACCGTAACCGTGCTGGCGCGGGTGCCTCCTTCCGCGGCTGTCGCCCCGAGAGTCACCGTGTTTACCGCGCTTGCCCATTTCTCTACCGGGACCTCAAATACCATCTTAGCTCTCCTCTTCTATCCCCAGACTTGTACAAAGTCGTTTCATATCAACATGCTCTGCAAACAACTCCCGCGCCCGCTTGATCTTTGCTTCACCTCTTACTCGCAGCCGGCCGTGCAGGCTTTCCACCTCTTCCACCACACTCAAAGTATCTCCCCCGACCAGCAGCACCGGCACTCCCAATTCCCGCGCCCGCTTCAGGATGACCGCGGAGGGGTGTAAGCCGCCGGTTAATATCAATGCCCGTGTGGAGGTCTGCAGCGCGGCAAGGTGAATATCAGGCCTATCTCCACCTGTCACTACAACCTTATCCTCCACCTGTTGGAGATATTTCGCCGCGCTTTGCGGGCCCATCGCCCCAACCAGAAAATGTTTCGCCAGGCCCTCCAGCCCCTTTTCTCCACACAAGACTTTCGCCCCCAGGCCCTCGGCCAATTCCCGTATGGAGATGGCGCGCAGTGCATCATCCTCGGGCAGCACCCCGAAGACCTGAATGCCTCTCTTCTCCAGACAAGGGGTGATGACATCCCGAAGATTCTCAAAGGCGCCTTCGGCGGCGCAGTTGAAGATAACTCCCAGCATCCTCTCTCCCAGCAGGTTCTGGGCGGTCAACACATCTTCAACCGAGTAATCAGCCTCATAGCGCGCCACCACCAGAGCCTTGGCATCCAGGAGCCGCGCCACACTGGAGGCGCACATTTCCACCAGCGCGCCGCGTGACAGCCTTCCGATACCGCCTACGATCGTAGCCTCTTTTCCCTTTGCCGCGCGCTGGAAGGCCGT
>WVXJ01000105.1:17299-22531 GCA_011773575.1 Armatimonadota bacterium
GCCGATCTGTTCCGCGATATAGACAGCATCTTCATCACTTGTCTGACCATTGATACGAACCGGAAGACTGCCCAGAGGCTTGAAATAGCCCACCTTCAGGCCGCGCTCTTGCAGGTGGAGCGCGATGACGATGGCGGCGAGAGATTTACCGGCATAGGCGGAAGTTGAAACTATATAGAGTGTCTTCATATCCGTTCCGCGCATTTCTCCATCACCGATGGAAAGAGAGAGGTATCCGTATGAGGCAGGAAGAGTCCGGCCACATAAGCCTCCATGAAGTCTGATTCCGCGCTCAAATCGAAGTTAGTCATCTTGGCGGCGATATGTTCCGTTCTCTTCCTGGCCTCGGCTGAAAGCAAGGCCATTCTTGCCCCCGCCACTGAACTGTTACCGACAAATCGGATCTTCTCCAACGGCAGGTCCGGCAGCATCCCGATGGTCACCGCGTTTTCCGCGTCCAGGTAATTGCCGAAGGCCCCCGCCACCAGTATCTGCTCCAACTCGCTCGCCTTCATATCCACCCGCTTCAGGAGTATGGACAAGCCGGCATAGACCGCGGCTTTGGAGCGAATCAGATTCTGAATATCATTTTCCCCCAGGAAGATATCCTCCTCCCGGCCAATCTCCTCTCCCCAGAGAAGGACGAATCCCGGCTCCTCATCAACCACCCGGGTGCGGCGAGTGGGCCGTCCGAGATCAATTCTCCCCGCCCTATCTATCAGGCCGGCTCGCAGCAGACAGGCAATCGTGTCCACCAGCCCGGAGCCGCAGATGCCGCGGGGCTTGGCTTCTCCCACTGTCCGACAGCGGATTTCATCACTGAGCGCATCATATTCAACCCGTTCGATCGCCCCGGGTCCGGCATACATCCCGTGTTTGATTCCGGAACCCTCGAAGGCGGGTCCGGCGGAACAGGAGGCACATACCAGCCAATCCTTGTTTCCTATCGCCACTTCGCCATTGGTGCCCAAATCAATCAGGGCCTGCACCGCCTCCACTTCATCCATACCCGTAGCCAGGGTGCCGGCAACTATGTCGCCTCCCACATAACTGCTCACCGCCGGCGAAACCCGCACCGGCCCTCGGGGGTGAATCGTAAGCCCGACTTCATCCGCCTCTACTCCGGGGAAGTGCCTCGCCGCGGGCACATAGGGCTCTCTGCGCAGCGCGCTCGCTTCGATCCCCAGAAGAAACTGAGTCATCACGGTATTGCCCGCGCAGGAGGCGCAGATTATCTGCTCTCTTTCCAGTTCATGTTTAGTGATGAGTTCTTCTATCAAGCGGTTTATGGTCTCAAGGATCTTCTCTTGCAGCGCGGCGGCGCGCTCACTTTGCTCTTCAGAGGCGATGATGCGAGAGATCACATCATTGCCGAATGCAATCTGATCATTCAATCCCGCCGCGGTTCCGACAAGCGCGCCGGTCTCAAGATCAACCAGTTGCACCACCACTGTAGTAGTCCCCACATCGATCGCCAGCCCATAGACCGGTTTTCTCTCGGAGGCGGGCTGGAGCCCGAATATATGTGTCTTTCCCTCCATCTCGCCTACCAGGGCATCAACCTTCCAGCCGGCCTCTCTGAGCACTTTGGGCAGGGCCTGGAGAACGGGCAGGGTTATTCCTGGAGAGGCTTCCACGGCGCGCTGCTCTTTTATCGCGCGGGTGAGCCGGTTGAGATCATCCACATTGTCCTTGAGGGTTGGTGCCTCCATCTCCAACTCTATCCGCTCCGCCAGAGGCCCCTCTGGCGCGCCTGTCTCAAGCCCGTGCTCACCCCTGACTAGTATCTGAAGCCGTCCCCGCTGGCTTTCAACCGGAACCTCGACCACTGCATCTCCGGTTACGCGCGCCTGACAGGCCAGTATATAGCCTTCTTTCTCCTCGTCAGGACTCAAAAGCGGGCTCTTCTCGGCATCCACCTTCCCCAGGCGCGGTATGACCTTGCACTTTCCGCACGCTCCCTGCCCGCCGCACGCCGAATCCAGTGCCACCCCCAACCCGTGAGCCACCGAGAGAAGTGTCTCACCGGCCTGCGCCTCCGCGCACTTGCCTTCAGGATAAAAAACGATGATGTGGGTACCCATCTCGCTTTACCGGAGATTCCTTGAAGTTGCCTTCACCTGTCAGTAAAGCAGTTGCAGGGACGAATTGCAACCGTCCGAAGTAGAAAAGGCTGCCGCGACAGTATACGATCTAGGCGGCGGCTTGCCACTCATTGCGCAGGTAACTGGGGATGCCCGAGGATTCCCTTGGGCCCACCATTATCTTCCAGCCGGAGAGTTCCTCCAACTTGCCGCTCAACACGGCCACATAGCCGGGGATTATTATCTTGCGGTGTTTCGCTTTTTCATCCACCCCGGCCTTCTTTATGTTCTCCGCGATTATCTCCGCATTGAACTTGTCTGAAGCCCAGGCGGTAAGTACAGAGGTCCCCTCGGTATTCACCACCACCACCCAGCTCGACACCTTGCTCGCCTCCACGTCTCCCTCCACTGTGAAGTAGGTGAGTGAGAAGTTGGTTGTCACCAGCACAGGGGAGTTCTCATCCGGGGTGCCGATTTGATATAAGCCCTCTGCGATCTGAATGGGCTTCTGAGGATCGGTGTAGATGTTCTGTCTGGCGGTAAGCACCGGCAGCAGTGACCACAGTTCCGCTTTGTCCAGCACCACGATACCCGCGTATTTGGCGATGAACTGGCTCGCCAGCAGCGCTTCTTCTGACGCATCTTTCCCCGTGGCAAGACAAATGGTGGGGAACCCGAAAGCCCGGAACTTCTTTCTCAAAGCCGCCCGCCGGATGGAGGTCTGATGGGCGAGCACTTCAACCGGCTCTCTCGCTCCGCTGTCGAGCACTAGATCGGCGGCACCCAGAGATTGTGCCTTTTCCGACAGTGCCGCCAAGGCCTCCAGGCCTTCGGCCTTGATCGCCAATGGACAGGAGAACTTCTTTGCCAGGGGGGCGAGTTGCTCCACATTCTGCTCGGTGGCGGCATAAATCAGAGGCTTCTTCGCTCCGCATTTCTCCAGGGCTTTCTCCAGCGCGCCGGCATCTTCGCTTATCAGAATAAGCGGCAGGGGGGAATTCTGCGTTATCTTCGCCGCCGCCTCCGCAAGCGCAGCTCCCTCGCCGCGCAGAGCAATCAGATTCACTGCTATGTTCTGGCCCACCCGCTCGAAGGCCATCTCACCTATCTTGCGAACCCGGTCGAGAAGTTCCGCCTCCGCCATTGACGCATCAACCATGACCGCGATTCCGGTGGGATGATGAAAGGTCTCTTCATGACGGAAGAGCACGGTCTCGTTGCCCAGTTCGACCTTCTTCTCATCCGCGCCGATTGAGATTAGTTTTATCGGCGGCTGGGCGGCGCCCTCCAGGGCCGCCTTCGCCTCATCCGTCGCATGCGGGCATTGATCCAGTGTCGCCTGTTTTTGAGCCAGTTTCATGGCAAAGGCCAAACAGGTCGGCACCCCGCAGTCACGGCAGTTTGTCTTCGGCAGATGTTTGTAAATCTCCAATCCGGTCAGGGCCATATTCTTCTCCTTCAGCCAAACGAATCTAGAACAGTGGATCCATCTTGGGCGCGGGATGTTCCACCTTCTCCAGCCAGGGGAGCAGTTCCTCGATGGAGGTGGCGGTGGTCTCGTCCGCCACTTTGTCCAAGAGATCCGGCATCTCCAACTCCTCCGCGCGCGCCTTGAAGCGCTCGGCAATCGCCTCTTTCAATTCTTTGGGCATCCATACGATACGCGGCAGGCCTCCCTCTGCGGAGATGAACTTGCGGCTGGTGATGTAGAGCCGGCCGATACCCAGGAAGCCCGGGGTCTGCAAGCCGCCTCCCACGCTTCCCGCCAGGGTGGTGAAAGCCATCCCCAGGGGGGTCATGCCGGGATACTCCCGGTTCACTATCATCACTCCATTCGCCTCCGGCAGTACCGCCATAATGCACTCGAAACATCCGCAGGAGGTCATGGGATCTTCCATCAGGGAATAGGCATTGAAGCGCTCCACGCTCTTATTGGAGGTCTGATAGACAAACTCATTTACACCCTTCCACTGCCCCTTGACTTCATCTATACAGTCTGCTTTCTTCACCGGCTGGTTAGCTCCTGCCGGGTTTATCTCATAAGCGGCTTTGCCGTCCAGCCAGTTGTAGGCCCCACATAGCCCCAGCCGCTCCGGGCTGATAATACAGACATGGTTGGGGGCATAGGACTGGCATAGGGTGCAGGAATAGAAGATATCCACACTCTCATCCGTCATACCGGCAACACGCTCATCGCGCGCTTCATAGGCCTCTCTCGCCTCGGCAAGGATGGGCTTCATCTTCTCTTCTTCAGTGAAGATTGTAACCTGCACCTTATCCACCAGCGCGGGGAAATGCTCCAGGTACTGCGCCCTCAGCAGTTCGCCGAAATGCTTCAATCGGAAGCCCGCACCGAAGGCCTCCTTGGAGATGCGAATCCAGTTAATATCCCGCTGGCCCATATGGAAGATGCCGTGCGCGTAATTGATGAGATTGTGAATGCGCCGCTCCATGATGGGCTCGAAGTCCTTCTGCATCTTGCGGCCCGCCACTTCAATCAGCATGCCCAGAGGCATCGCCTCACCTTCCGCCACAGAATCACAGTCCGCGCCTATCAGTTCGATCTTTCCGTCCTCCACCTCGTCCAACTCTTTCATCCGCAGGAACTCGAATGAAGTGGAATATTTGCCGCCGAACTGCACCTGCATATCGGCCTTGCGAACCGTCTCACCTTCGAAAGCCGCCGCAACAGGGACGGGAATATCAATTTCGCTCATCTTGACTTTCACACCCCGCACTTCAACACACACGGGAACGATGCGCTTATGATCCAGTTCCCTCACCAGTTCTTCATAGGTGCATACACCGGTGGGGCGTATCTCCGGTATCTCCGTATCACAGATTACCGGGAATCCCATATTGATGGCCCCCGCGCCGCTCGCATATTTCATATCATCAATGGGGCCCAATCCCAGCCCGAAAGCGAAGATGCGGGCCCGCGTGTAATCCAGACATTCCTTCCACTGACCCTTCTTATGACCGCCGAAGGTGAGAGCGCCGCGTATCGCCCAGTTGAGTGCATAGATGATGGAATGGGTATCCGGCCCCAGGGGAACGATGTACATCCCCCACCAAGCCTTCTTCAGATCACCCTCCGGCGCTTGTGAGGGATCGCCGGGAATGACACTTGCCTCCACCAGTTGATCCC
>WVXJ01000105.1:22576-29024 GCA_011773575.1 Armatimonadota bacterium
AACCCGGGCAGCCGCCCGTCCACCAACTGGATGCCCAGAGTGCGCAGGATCGTGTCTGAAATAAAGCCGTGCCAGCCATCCTGTGGTTCGGCCCCGTTCAGGTAGCGGACTCCCTCGATGATCTCCTGTCCCAGCAAAGAAGCGATCCCCGCGTCCAGAGCGGAGGAGAGATAAGGCAGCCAGATGGAATCACTGGGTTCATTGGAGAGCAGTGTCTTGGTGTACTCCAGGACCCGCTGGGCGTCCCCGAGGTTCTTCACCTCTTCCCCCAGAAGCGCATAGGCCATGGGGAAATAAAAGGCCGTCTCCGGGAACTCGATTGTGCAGTCCGGCCCTTTTTCGGCAATCGCCGCGGTCAATAGTTCATCGGCTTCTTTCACAAACGCGTGCGATCCTCTGACCGCCGCGGCTGCAACAATCTTGGACATAACGGTCTCTCCTTAACTAGAAAGCCACAACATCGCGCATGGTCCGCAAGACGCGCGCGGATATCATGCTCCTCAACTCCGGACTCTCAACTCTGAACTCTGAACTCTCAACCCTTCTATACTACAGCCCCGCCGCATCCAGAATGGGGGGCACATGTTTATCCCAGCCCAGGGGCATCATGTGGATCCCCCGGCAGAGTGGCTTCAACTTCTGAATCAGTTCCGCCGCAATTTCGATACTCGTCTTCACCTTGTTGTCGGCTTTTAGGCCCGCCTCTTTCGCTTCCTTGTCGGCGGCTCCGGCGGCTGACATCCTCTTCACCAGTTCCTCCGGCACACTTACCCCGGCCACATTCGAATTCATATATTTCGCCATTCCCGCGGACTTCAGCAGGACGATCCCCGCCAGGATCGGGACTTTCAAGTGGCTTATCTTGTTCATGAATTCGGCGAACTGATCTATATCGTATATCGCCTGGGTCTGGATGAACTCCGCCCCGGCTTCCACCTTCTTCTCCAGTTTCATTATCTGCATCTCGACCGGATTGCCGCCGGGGGTGACCACTGCGCCCAGGCAGAAATCGGGCTTGCCGTCCAGTTCATTGCCCATCATGTCATGGCCCTCATTCAGGCCCTTTGCCGCCTTCAGCAATTGCACCGAATCCAAATCGAAGACCGGCTTCGCCCCCGGATGATCACCTAAGGTGGGGTAATCTCCGGTGAGACAAAGAACATTCTCGATCCCCAGCACCCAGGCGGAAAGCAAATCACTCTGCAGAGCCAGCCGGTTGCGATCCCGGCAAACCATTTGCAGCACCGGCTCCAGCCCGGCATCCTTCAACAGATGACAGGTAACCATTGACCCCAGCCGCATCGCCGCCGCCTGGATATCAGTGACGTTTATCCCATCCACCCGGCCTCGGAAATACTCCGCTTCATGCAGGGCCGGCTCAACATTGGTGCCTTTGGGAGGCCCTATCTCTCCGGTAATGACGAATTTATCCGACTGCAAGGCCGGTCGCAGACTCATTTCGTCCCTCCTCTTGCCAATACTCTTCGTCCCGGCTTGCGGCGGACATCTCTCGCCTCCATCATCTTCTTCACTCTATCGAGTGCGCCCTCAGCCGAAAGTTGGTCGTAAATAAGTTTCCAGGCGCAATCTGTCTCCGGGTCAACCTCGCACTTCCCATCCTCACTGGTGCCTCCACAGGGGCCGTTCAACAGGCCCTTGGCGCAGCGAGTGACCGGACAGATGCCTTTTGTTATGTCCAGGATGCAGTCCCCGCAGGCGGAACAGAACTCGGCAAACTGTCCGAAGCGCTGGACTGAGCCCAAAAAGACCGTGTTTGTCGCCGGATGCACGCTTTTGCCGGCAAGAGCCTGTGCCGCCACCTGGGCGCCGGTCCCACAGGAGAAGATGAGGAATCCGTCGGCCGCGTCCACTTCCGCCTGGCGCGCCCGCAACTGCCGCTTAAGTTCCAACAGATGACAGCCGGGCTCCGCGATGAGATGGCCGGTCACCTCGTGGCCGTTCTCCTCCAGGGTTTTCTTCCACTCGAGCACTTGCGGCTCTCCCCCCACCTGACATACTGTCGCGCACTCCGTACACCCGATAAGGAAGACTTTATTCTCACCTTCAATGGAGGCCAGTATCTGCTCTAATGATTTGGGTTCACTTATGATCATTTCTCTCTCCCGGTTACTTGCCCAATTGCCACTTAGTGGCTTCTACAGTGTTCTTCAACAGCAATGCGGTGGTTACTGTTCCCACTCCGCCCGGCACCGGAGTAATCGCGGAGGCGATCTCCTTCGCCCCTTCGGGCTCCACATCTCCGAGGGTGCGGCTCTTTCCGGTCTCCGGGTCTTTCTTGCGGATGGTGGCGACATCTATCACCACCGCGCCGGGTTTAAGCATATCCGCGCTTATCAGCCCCGGCTTCACCCCCACTGCTGTAACCAGCAAATCCGCCCTACGCGTATGTGACGACAAATCCCCCTTCTCACTTGTGCCGATATGACACACCGTCACAGTGGCGCCGGCGAGTTTGTCGGTATTCCCCGTCTCATCCATCGTCGCCCACTTGTCCATCAAGAGCAGGGCCGCGGGTTTCCCTACGATCTCGCTGGAACCGATTACCACCGCTTCCTTGCCGTACACATCAATTCCGGAGGCCTTCACCATCATCATCACACTCATGGCTGTACATGGTGCCAGCCGCGGATTTCCCAACACGATGGAGCCCAGATTGGCGGGGTTCACTCCATCCACATCTTTGCGGGGGTCAATCTTTGCCTGCATAACCCGCCCGTCAATCTGCTTGGGTACCGGCATCTGCAGGATGATTCCATTTACCTTCTCATCTGCATTGAGCCCGGCAATCACTTCCTCAAGTTCCGCCTGGCCGGTACTCTCCTCCAGGGTCTTCAACTCATATTCGATGCCGATTTCGCTGCACGCCTTCTCCTGCATCTTCGCATAGAAAACCGCTCCCGGGTTGCTTCCCACCATCACCGCCGCCAGGGAAGGCACCACTCCTTGACTCTTCAACTCACTCAATTCAGCCCGCAGTTTCTCTTTGATCTGCTCCGCTATGGGAGCACCCTCTAGAAGCTTTGCAGCCATTCCCTTTCCTCTCATTTCCAGTTATTGATGCTACAGAAACGCAAACCAATGAAGGTCTATCACCTATGCTAGGGCGGCCACTTTCTCCTCCCTGGGGGGATACATCATGGGCCGCAATTTCAGCGCTTCACGCTTCCGGTCCAGGTGCTCAATGATGAGTTTCGCGGTTTTTGCGCCATCGGCCTCAAAAGCCCATTTGCCGCCATAATCCTTCTCCATCCCCGCGGTGAGATACTCGCTTACCTGCTCCGAGCCGCTCACCGGCAGAGAGTGGCCGAAGACCGTAAGGATGCCGGAGCCTATGGCGTAGAAACCGATGGTTACGGCCTTTTCCGACATCCACTCCGGCGCCGCCGCGGCCACCGGCAGATCCGAGATATCCTCTCCCAGACCGCCCTCGGCAAGCATCTCGCAGCAGGCGATGAGGATGCGGCTGTTATCAACACAGGCGCCGCAGTGCAGCACAGGCGGGATACCCACGGCCTCACAGATTTCCTGCAGTCCGCGGCCCGCGTATTCAAAGGCCGCCTCCGGTCTCAACAGGCCCGCCTTTCCACAGGCGGTCGCTGAACAGCCGGTCTGCACCACCAGCACATCATTGCGGATGAGTTCTTTCACCAGGTCGACATGCTCCGCCTCACTCGTATATCTTGGGTTCGTGCAGCCCACTACCCCGACAACCCCTCTCAGCCGTCCTTCGATGATGCCATTGTTGAGCGGCCGATAAGAGGGCCTGAAAGTTCCACCCAACAGCCTGAAGACATAATCCGCGGTGAATCCGGCCACTATATCCATGGTTTCTTTTGGAATATCCACCGTCTCCGGGCAGCGATTTGGGAAGTTCTCGATCGCCGTACGGACTATCTTCTTCGCAACCTCCATAGCGTGATGCTCGTCAAATTCGATATGCTCCACCCCCGGGAACTTCGCTTTCGGGGAAGTGGTGATCAACTTGCTATGGAAACAGGAGGCCACCTTTGGCAAGGAGGGCATAACACACTGCACATCCACTACCATGGCCTCCACTGCGCCGGTGGCCAGGGCGAGTTCTTGCTGGAGGAAACTGCCAGCCGAAGGGATACCGCGTCGCATAAGTACCTCCGCCGCGGTACAGCAAAGACCGGCGAGATTGATACCCGCGGCGCCCTTCTCTTTCGCCAAGGCAATGAGTTCCGGGTCCAAGCTCGCCTCCACGATCATATCGGAGAGGAGCGGCTCATGGCCGTGGACTATGATGTTCACATGGTCCTCTTTCAGCACTCCCAGGTTGACCTTTGCCCGTAAGGGCTCCGGCGCTCCCAAGAGGACATCCTGCAAATCGGTGGCGATCATGGAGCCTCCCCAGCCGTCGGCCAGGGCCGCGCGCATACCCCCGCGCAGGATGTTCTTGAAATCATTGTCTACACCCATGTTGGTGCGGTGCATCACTTCCACGACTTCCCGGTCAATGCCGCGGGGCGACACCCCAAGATCGTCCCAGCGCTCCTGGCGGCGTTTCGGCGCCCGCTTCAGGAAGCGCAGTTTGCCCTCCTGCTGGCCGAACTCACCAAGCGCAATCTCGGCGACCTCGGCAGCAATCTTACGCGAATCCTTGCCCTCGGTTTCCAGGCCATACTCCGCCGCCAGAGCAAGCAGTTTCTTCTCACTCTTGACGGAGTAGTCTTTCGCTTCTCCTTTTGCCATTGCCAGCAGGGTCATGGCCACAGCCCGTCCATGATCGGAGTGGGCCGCCGTACCCGCGGCTATCATCCGCGCCAGGTTGCGGGCGACTATCGTTTCCGCGGTCGCCCCACATACCCCGACCAATTCCTTTCTCGCCCGGCAAGGGCCCATACTACAGATGCGACAGCAGATGCCGGCAAGCCCGAAACGGCACTGCGGTAGTTGTGCCTCAAGGCGGTCCCAAGCGGTCTCAAGCCCGCGCGCTGCCGCCTGCTCCAGAACCTTGCGGCTGGCCGGATCCGCGCTTCGCTCTTTTTTCTCTTTATCNNTGAGGGTGCTCATCGGTTGTCCATGGTTTGGCTCATAAGGGCCATGGGCAAACAGTGAACACCCAGGTTTCGCGATGAGCGGCCCCCCATGCCCGGGGCCGCCTCTCGGCCGAAGGTTTGGTCATTTCAGTGGATTACGCGTATCTGTTGAGAGGAACCTGCTTAATCCTACTAAACAACAGTATAATAACAGTTTTGCCCGCCTCTGTATAGCCCTTTTGTGCTAAGGTATGACTAAACGGGCTTCTTTTGCTCTGCTCCTTCGAGACTTAGAATTGTGCTGCAGGAAAGTACGGTTACATGCTGGATGTAATCTCCATAGGCTCGTGTATCGCTGAACTCACTCCCGCCAGGCCGGGGCAGCCGCTCGCCTGCGGAGGTCCCCTGGAGATCTTCCCCTCCGGCGCCGCCGGCAATTTCGCTCTTGCCGCCGCCCGGCTGGGCTTGAAGGTGGCGCTGGCTTCCAGAGTAGGAGAGGATGAATTGGGGACCTTCGTTAAGAAGCGTTTTCAAGACAGTGGAGTGGAGGTATCACACATTCTCCCCACCCCCGGCCAATTCACCCCGCTTTCTTTGTGTTGGGCGGACGGAACCGGCAAGAAGTTCTTCTATCATTATCGCTTCCCGGGTTTTTCCGACCCTCTCTGTGAGCTCCGCTCCGAGGATCTCGAGGATGAGTTTATCGCTGACGGACGTTTGCTGCATTTCTCGGAGGCATGTATCCGGGAGGCGGGGCTGCGAGATATTGTTTTCCAAATTGTTGCCAGATTCCGCGCCCGCGGGGGCCGTGTCCTCTACTGTCCCAACTATCGCGGCCTGTGGCGAGACGGGGAAGAGCGGATGAAGGCCGCGCAGAAACGGGCGGTTGCGCTGGCGGATTATCTCATCTTAAATGACGAGGAGGCCGGTGTCATCACCGGGGAACCACTTGAAAAAGCGGCCTCCATGCTGAGGGAATTGGGCCCTTCGGCTTTGGTGATAACGAGCGGAGAAAAAGGTGCGCGCCTCTTCTCAGAGGAAGATGAGGCTTTCATCCCGGCCTACAAAGTATCAGTGGTCTATGATGTGGGGGCGGGAGATACTTTCCAAGCCGGTTTTGTGGCGGGCCTGAGCTGGGGAATGAAACTCCTGGAGAGTGTTCGCTTGGGTGCGGCCGTGGCGGCGCTTCGCATTACTCGTTCCGGAGCTCCGGGCTCGCTGCCGACTGCCCGCGAGGTGAAAGATTACATCGCTCAAGAGGCCGCCTATGACGAGTCCGCCGAAGGCTCTTCACTCGCGGCAACCTGATTCAATTCGTTCTGTTCCGGCTTGGTTGCAACCGCTACGCGACTGGGCCTGACAACCCGGTCTCCCATCCGGTAGCCCCGCCGGATTTCTCCCACCACACTGCCTTCTTCGGCTTCATC
>WVXJ01000105.1:29074-29967 GCA_011773575.1 Armatimonadota bacterium
TCACTGAGAGCCTTCAAGGCGCGCTCAAAATTATCCAGAATGGGCAGGATTTCTTCGACAATCGAAATCGCTCCTCTTTCCCAGGCCTCCTGCCTATCCTGTGACATCTTCCTCTTCAGGTTCTGCAGATCAGCCAGCGCGCGCAGATAGCGATCCTTGGTTTCCGCCAATTCCTCCTGGGTCTGTTCGAGAAGTTGACGAGTAAGGCTCTCTTGTTTCTCCTCTTCCGTCATCTGCCTGCTCCTGGTAGTGCTGCTCATCGGCTTCCTTTCTCGATATCGGGGCCTGGAGGGAAGCTCTCTTCTCGTTTGCGGATGATCGTGTTAATTCGCAGCACGGCCTCTGCCATCTCAGCCCCTGTTCGCAATGCTGCTATTTTTACATTTGTGGCATCCACAACACCGAGTTCGAGCATATCACAAACTTCCCCGGTATCACAATCTATGCCAAACGCTTGCTTGCTTGTTCCGGCCACCGTTCTTATTTCTTCCACCTTTTCGAGTGGATTGAAACCTGCATTTGCCACAATCTGGGCCAGCGGGCGCCTCAAAGCCGCAATTACACAGTCAACTCCATAGGCAGCCATTCCCGATATCCGACATCGCAGCCGCTCGACCTGAGGAATTATACTCATTTCAGCCGCGCCTCCCCCCGCCACTACGCCCCCCAAAAGTGACTGCTGCACTGCACATGCCGCATCCTGGGCTATCCGCTGTCGCTCCGCCTTCACTTCCGGAGTGCTGGCTCCCACCAGTATGGTGGCGACCCGCTTCCCCTTGCCTCCGCTGATCCTCAGGTGATCCAACTTCTCATCATAATCAACTTGCCGGGCGTGACCTAGCACGTTCTCCAACGCGGATTCGTTTTGCCCTATCCAGCCGCGTTTAACGAGA
>WVXJ01000105.1:29979-31758 GCA_011773575.1 Armatimonadota bacterium
ATTACCCCGGCTTCGGTCAATATCTGTTCCGCCGTCTCTGATACCCCCCGGCCTACTATCACCAGGTTGACCTTGCCTTCTATCAGCTTGACGAGTCCCCGGCGAAAGGTTTCCTGAAGTTCTTGGTAACGGCCGAATCCCGCTTCCGTCGCCAAGGCTTCTCCTTCCACCTCCATGGGAGAGAGTGCGTCATCTACAATCAGAATACGCGCTGACTCAATGCTCCGCAACATCCGCCGGTTTACCGGTGACTTCTCCAGCGTGATTCCGCAGAAAACTTCATTCCCTATGCCTTCTTTCGCCACTACCCAGTCGGCGAGTCTAAAACCTCTTTGCGCCAGTCTTCTCTTCCCCGCAATCTTCGCTCCATCCACGACCAACTGGGCGATCTCCTCTTGACCCCGGCCCGCGATGAGGGCGGCTTGCTGCAAAGCGGGATCATCGAAACCCTTCAGATGCCTGCTCTGCGATTTCAGTGCATCTATCGCCTCCCTGATGCCGGCCCGCAGCCCCTCCGCTACCTTTGCCACGGCTATGCCGCCCAGGATATGGCCCACTCCCTCTGAGATGAGTGTGCTCGCCACCAAACACGCTGTGGTGGTGCCGTCTCCAACCTCGGCATCTTGCGCTTTTGCGGTTTGAACCAGCAGCCGTCCCGCCGGATGGGAAACCTCCATCCTCTCCAGGATGGCATACCCGTCATTACTAATGGTCACCTCCCCGAAGCGGTCCACCAGCATACAGTTGAGGCCTTTCGGTCCCAGTGTCCCTTCGACAGCGGAGGCAACCGCAGCGATCGCTGCCGCGTTGCTCAGCAGGGCCGACCTGCGTTCATCCACTTCCATAGATGAGGTTTGCTTGAGATCGCCTGACAAGAGGGACTCCGGATTCGCGTTATTTAACGGCTGATAAAGGCTTCAATGCCTTTCTGTTTCAATTGTTCTGCCACTGCTCGTGCGTTATCTTCGGTAGCATAAGAGCCGACGAGTACCCGATAGACCACTTTAGAGCCTACCGTCCCCGGTACCACCCGCGCCGGATAACCGAGATTCGTAAGCGCCTCCGCTTGCTGATATGCGCTCTCTTTCCTGTCAAAAGAACCTACCTGAAGCGAGATTTGTCCCGATGAGGTGTCATCTTGGGCGCCTTGGGGCGGCATCGTCTCTGTAGCCTCCTCCTCCGGTCTCTCCGAGGGACTCTCCCCGTTCTCCTCTTCTGATGAAGGCTCCGTCTCATCCACGACGATAGCGGGGATGTCCGGTATCACCTCAGGGACTCTCTCTGGGGGTAGAGAAGGCTGGTGGATAGGCTTCGGCTCAGGCTGTTCCTGGATGGAGGCAACAGAGCGCTTCAGATATCCCTCCCCGAGCCCGAATCGCCCGAAGGCGAAACCTGCTGCCATGGACAACAACAGGATTATCGCTCCACGCAAGATCCTCCAGCCCATTTCCGTTGCTCTCTCGTGTGCTGCGATCAAAACATCAAGAACGGGTCCACTTGCCCGTCCGGTACTGTCTGGTGTGGAGGCATAATATCCCGCCTCTTGGGTCCATGTCAAGCGAAAGCCTGATCTGGTTTGCTCACTCTCTCACAAAGCCCCCAAGCGGGGGTGTCCCGGCGCAAGGTGGAAAGGAATAATCCTCCTCCGCGCAGAAGGAATTCCTTGTGTTCTGGCGTTTTGCGTGCAGGTCTCAGAGCCCGATTGCCGGAGTGCGACTGCGATTGCAACGGTTCGGCGCGGGTTCGCCTCCCGCCGTGATTCCACGCGTGGTTGTCATT
>WVXJ01000105.1:31836-36217 GCA_011773575.1 Armatimonadota bacterium
GATCGCTCCGCCCTGAGACGGCGTGTCGCCATACTGATGAGCCGCATTGACCCACAGGCGGCGGTTGACCTGTGCAGAGGCATCTCCGGGGCGTCGGATGCCATACGCGCGCGAGGCGCAGTCTCCGCGGCGATCGCTCCTCAAGACCCCGTCCAGGCCCAAGACTTCATACTTGCCGCAGCCAAGCTCTTGCGGGATCTGACCGATGATAATCAACGCAGCCAGGAACTCGCTTTTCTTTCCATTAGCGTGGCGGCTTTCGATCCCAAGGACGCTTTCCGCACGGCGCGGGAGATCAAGGACGCGGAGGTTTTCGAGTATGCCTGGGGTGAGATAGCCCGGCTGGCCCCGCTCGCCGCCCTTGAGGACCTTGCCCAGAACCCTCCTTCGTCCTCGGAGCGTTCCCGCCGGTTGGCAGCTTTCTTACCGCGTCTTGCCGCAGACGATCTGCTCCAGGCGCTCTCGCTCAGTGATGAGATTACCGATTCGCTGGCAAAATCAAAGGTGCTGGCCGAAATCTCCTTCTCCGCGTCTTCAACAGATGCTCTGGCGGTTGCCCTGCGCATTCCCGATGACCTTCTTCGCGCTCAGGCAATCCGGTGCGCAGCGGAAAGGCTCGCCGCCACAGACCCTATCGCCGCGCTGGGGGCGCTCTACTATACTTCCGCCGACAGAGACTCCGCGCTTGCCGGTATTGCGCGAGCTGCAGCGGTGAGAGACCGCTGGCAGGCGGCCGACCTCATCGCTCAGATAGCCTCCGCGCGCACGCGGCGAGATACGCTCGGTCTCTTCCTCATAGATCTCGCGGCAGAAGACGCGGCCGCCGCAGCCATATTCGCGGATTCTCATGCAGAGGTCCCCACCTGGGCGCTTCCCGCGCTCTGTTCGGCTCTGGTGAAGACGGATTCCTCATCCGCACTCAACCGCGCCAGGGCGATCACTGATTCACACAACCGGGATCTGGCTCTGGCCGAGATAGCCGGCGCGCTCGCCCGGCAGTCACCGCAACTGGCGGAAGACCTTCTGCTTGAAATCAAGAGGCCTCACCTACGCTTTTCGGCTTTGCGAGCGCTCGTCATTGCCGTAGCCCCTAATGATGTGGAGAAGGCCGCCGCTCTCACCGGCCTCGCCGCAGACGGCCGGCAGGCCCAGGTTCTCTTGCTCCATATCGCGCGCGCGCTGGCTGCTTAC
This sequence comes from Armatimonadota bacterium, assembly GCA_011773575.1. Lineage (GTDB taxonomy): Bacteria > Armatimonadota > Hebobacteria > Hebobacterales > WVXJ01 > WVXJ01. Next base: position 33,028 of record WVXJ01000105.1, read on the forward strand.
GACATACCTGGAGCCCTGCGTCTTGCAGAACGCTGCCCGCCCTCTCCGGAGAAAACAGATGCTGTGCTCGACATCGCTGAAATCGTTGCTGCGAGAGATCTCAAACAGGCCCTCACCATCGCTTCAAGCATCATGAAAAAGAGCACTGCCGGCCACGTGCTCACGCAAAGGCTCATGCGCCGCCAGCCCGCCCTCGCCAGGAAATGCGCCGATGAAATCATTGACCCACTGCGTCGCGCACACGCCTTTTGCGATATCGCCGAGGCACTGCTGGAGGGCGCAGACGGTGGTTCTCCGATTCTCCTCTCCAGGCCTGAGATTCAGCGGGTAGTGGAACCGGGAGGCGCGTTGGGTGAAGGCTTGTCCGATACTGAAGAACCTGGAATCGAGATCATCTCCGCTCTGCCCCACCAACTGAAGATTCGCCTTCCGGGCGTGCAGCCAGACTTCTACTCAGTTCATTATCAGGGGCCTGGCGCCGCCTTCACCTGGGAGAACCTAATGCCCGCCGCGGACGGAACTGTCGTGTTGAAGGATGATCGTCATCTCAAGCCAGAGCAGCGTCTGCGCTGTCCCTCCCGCGGCACAAGGTCGGCCCCGGCTTTCTTCGACGATTTCACCAAATCCAATTTCTCAGGGAAACAGCGGCTCCCCCACGGTATTCCAGTCTCGACATTCGGGGGCGCGGGCTATCTCAGTTCCGCTCCAACCTGGCTCCATCGAGACAGACACGGCAACTTCTGGCTCTATCAAGACATCCGGCCCTGGCGTATTGTCGCCTTTGATTCCGATTTCAATTATCGCTTCACCCTCGTCTTCCCCACACGCATTCTGGCTTTGGATTCCGACCCGGAAGCGAATCTGTATGTCCTTCAGGAGGAGAATTTCCTCAGCCGCTTCGATCGCGACGGGCTCCCCGTCGCTCACTGGAAATTGAAAGAAGGCCGCGGGCGAAATGAGTTCATTGAGGCCTCCGGGCTGGCGGTTGATCCGCAGGGCAACTATCTCTACCTGGCGGATAGAAAACTGGGGCGTGTGCTGAGGTTTGATCTACAGATGCAGCCGGCGCCGTTCCCGTTCGTTCCATGGGGCTGGATCGGACGAGAGGACCTCGGTTATCTGGAAATCGGCGCTTATCACCCGGAAAACAAATATCGCCTGGATCGCCCCGCGCGTCTCGCCGTGGGGCCGGAGGGGCGCTTGTATGTGGATTGCGCTTATTTCATCATGCGCTTCGATTTGACCACCGGTGAGCAGACCCCCTTCGGGAAGAGCGATGTACTCGGCTGGGGCGGCACCTTCACGGATTCTGTGTATTCCGTCTCCGCCGCGGCAAACGGCCACTGGCAAGAACACTGCCTTGCCGGGATTGATCCGCAAGGCAATGTCTATGTCTCAGATACGTCGCATACCGGCCTGCGGGCGCTTCGTTTACAGGTATTCTCTCCCCAGGGAGAGTTCATTGCAAAATACGACCACGAGACACAGATTAACGATGCAAACGGCAGCCCCGCTTATATCGTGCCACCCCTCGCTTTAGCCTTTGCCGNNAGTGGAGGGAGATTCCATCTAGGGCCGGGAACGCCCGGCAGACAATTCGATCTCACCTCGGCTTCCACGCGCGATTTCACTATGGAGAGGCAAGTGGGTCCCATCCGGAGAAAAGTCGAAGGTGAAATTNNGTCGAAGGTGAAATTGTAACCTTCGCCGAAGGTCGCCGCGCCACCCGCAACTGCGAATCGGAACGAAATACTGAAATCCGCAGTGGCCAGCAGTCCATCTGGATTCCAACCAGGCTGGGAGGACCTTTCCGCGTGACCCTGTCGGAGGAGGATCGAGAGATTCCCGCAACCGATTACTTGCTGGAGATCGAAACCGAGCCGGGCCCCTTCGGCACCCACTATGACTTCTTCCGCATTACCAACAAGAGCGGCCATACCTGGAAGAACATCCACTTCATCGCGGAAACCCTGCCCGGCCCGTAAGTCTGCTCCCATCACCTCACAGGAGATAATGATGCTCAAATTGGCCGTCTTCACTGATGAGGTCTCTCAGGATCCGGAGAAAGCCGTCAAGTTGGCCCTGGAATTCGGCCTTCAGGGAGTGGAAATTCGCTCCGTTTGGGATACTCAACCCCAGGACCTTTCCGCATCACAAATCACCGAACTCAACCGCCTCCTCCAGGCCCACGACTTGAAGGCGGCCGCCATCGCCTCTCCTTTCCTTAAATGTAATCTGGGGGATGAGGAGGCCTATCGCCAGCACTTCGACATCCTCCGCCGCTGTATCGCCCTGGGAAAGAGCCTGGGCACGAATATAATCCGCGGGTTCACCTGCTGGAAGACGGAAGACACGCCAGAGGTCTGGGCCGAGGTGGAACGCCTCTATCACAAGGTCATCCCCATCCTGGAGGCGGAAAAAGCCATCCTGGCAATCGAGAACGAGCACGATACCACCGCGGGCACGGCCGCCTCGGTGGCCCTGTTTCTCGGGAAATTCAACCACTCCCTCCTGCGCGCGGTATGGGATCCGGCAAACGAGGTCTTTGCAGAAGGCGGGGAAGCGCCCTATCCGAATGCGTATCAGCGCATAAAGCCATATGTCGCCCATGTCCATGTCAAAGACGCCCTTCGGGATGACGCGGGCCAGCCCCATGTCGCCATCGTAGGCAAAGGAAGCATTGACTGGAGAGGTCAACTGAAGGCCCTCGCTGAAGACGGCTATGGGGGCTGGATCTCCCTGGAGACCCATTCGAGGATGATACAACTGCCCGAAGGCACCGATGCTTCCCGGGTGGAAGAAGAAGCCTCAAGGTTGTGTCTCACCGCGCTCACGGGAATGCTGCCCGCGAAGTGAACACACAGAAGAAAAATGCCCGAAGGGAATCCGTCTTCGGGCATCGGAATGCGGTGGAAAATGGAGTCGGGGGCTCACTTGCTTGCGTATCCAGGCCACCACTGGAAGTCGCTTGCTTGGGGTGAGCCCCCGGCTGTTCGAAACCTTTGGGGGGTATCGGCCCGCAGGTTCCGGTCAGAACCCCGTCTCCGCCATGACGAAGGTTCAATGCGACACGAGACTCTAGTTTTCTGTCCCAGAAAAATCAGACCCGTCCTCCGGGCCCTGCCTGGAAGAGAACGGGTCTCAGTAGTCTGTGTGCCTATCTCAGCCAGGCTGCCCGGGCGGTCGGATT
>WVXJ01000166.1 GCA_011773575.1 Armatimonadota bacterium
TCGCCATGGGCGAGTTGCAGGCGCACGATCCCTTCCGCGTCCAGCAATCTGACCGGCTGTTGCACTGACCGGGAGAGCCCCAGCGCGGCGGCCTTTTCGATGGCCGCGCCATAGGCGTACATGCGGCCCGCCCCGGCGAGCAATCGGACTTCTTCTCCGGGCACATTGAGGGAAGACGCGGCCGCCTGCAGGCGCTCCTCCTCTGTCACCTCCCGGCTCGACAGATCCCGCTCTCTTAGTTCAGTGGCGCCGCTGGCGATGGCGCGCACGATATTCCTGAGTGGATCCACTTCCACCTCGACCGAAATGGTTTCCGGCGCGGCGCCGGAGCGGACGGCTCCTTGTTCGGCCTCCCGCCGAATCTGCAGCAGGTCCTCGGGCGTGGCATTGGGGATGGTGCGCTCTATGCTTTCCCGCACTAGTGCCAGAGCCACCCCGATGGCGGAGATCACTTCCGCCTGGGGGCAAATCTGATGGGCCACGCCCATCGCCTTGCCGAGTGTCGGCACGAGCGCCCCGGCTCCTCCCCCGCCGCCGACAAGTGTCATTGTCTCCCGGTCCGCTTCATATTCCATTGCCAGTTTTTCGACTACTTGCCGAGTCTTCTCAGCCGCGATGCTCAGTACTTCTTGCGCCAGAGCGATGCCATCGGAAGGCCTCCCACAGAACTCCGCGAGGGCGGAGAAAGCGATGGCCGCGGATTCCACGTTACCTCTGGCATAGTCCTCTGGGGGCAAAGCATCGGAGGCATTTGCCGCGCAGGTGAGAGTCAGCGCGAATCTTTCCCCGGCGGGAGATTCCAGCAATACATAATCGGCGGGATCACCGGCGACAGGGGAACCGAGGACTATCTTCGCGCCTCGAAGTTGCTGCGGAGAAGAGAAACAGCAATAAGGCAGGCCCGCGATATGGGCGGATCGGGGCCCAACATCTCTCGGAGCCGCTCCCTTCAATCTGACCATGGAGCCGCCGCCAAGGCCCATGGTACGCACATCCAAGGTACGCAGAAAGAGCCGCCGGCCGCCGACCTCCGCGCTGCGCAGGCGCGCCCGTCCCAGACTGATAAGGGAGATGTCGGTGGAGGTACCTCCCACTTCGAGGAACACTCCTTCACTGATGCGCACGAACATGAGCGCCGCGGCCACACCTGCGGCGGGACCGGACAGGATGGTCAATAGAGGCCTGCGGCGAACCTCGGTCATGCTCATCACTCCGCCGTCAGAGCGCATGACCATAAGGGGGGCAGTGATTCCGGCTTGCTGCACACTCGCTTCGGTCATTGCCGCGGTCTCCATCATGCGGGGCAATATGGAGGCATTTAGCGCGGCGGTGCGAGTGCGTATTTTCAGCCCATAGAGCCCGGAGATTTCGTGTGTGCCGGTGGCGAGAAGGTCCGCCTCGCGGGACTGCTCGATGAGTGATTGTTCCCGCGCCGGATCATCCACAGAGAATGCTTCGGCGACAACGAGGGCGCGGGCTCCCTCGGATTTCAGTTGTTGGATTGCCTGTGGCGCCTGCTCAGAAAGTCCTTGTGTGTTCAGGTAGGAATGGAAAGTGGGCAGATGCCGCCCTCCGCCAAGCGGGATGTTCCCCAGCCGGGTCTGGCCGCGGACTCTCCAGCCTTGCAGGCCTCTTCCTGTGGCGAGAATCCCCACCGGCGCAACATCTCCTTCCAGCAGGGCATTGGTGGCCTGGGTGGTGGAATGGGCGATGAAGCCGACTTCGGCGGGGGAAATACCGGTCTCTTGCAGCAGCAGAGAGAGGGCTTGAGTAACTCCGAGGGCCACCCCTTCGGGAGCACCGTGGGTAGTAAGTACTTTCGCCTTGCCCAGGAGGGAAAGGTTCTCAGCCTCCAGCGCCACCGCGTGGGTGAAAGTGCCGCCGACATCAACTCCAATGCGGAAACGAGCCTCTGCCATGGGGGCCTCTTCGGAGGAAATAGTCGGCAACCTTATCGGAAAGCACTGCTGAAGGATCAGCGCTTGGAGAACTGTTTGCCGCGGCGGGCGCGCCGGAAGCCGGCGTGCTTGCGCTCTTTTACTCTGGGATCACGGGTGAGGAATCCTCCCCGGCGCAGTGTGGTTCTAAGGCTCTCATCGAAGGCAACAAGCGCGCGGGAGATGCCGTGGCGCAGAGCACCTGCCTGGCCTGCGATACCCCCGCCCACACAGGTGGCTTTGACATCAAAGCGACCCTCTGTTTGAGTGACTTCGAATGGCTCCTGAACCATGCTCTCCAATGAGTCGCGCTGGAAATGCTCTCGCGCGGGCTTGCCATTTATTGTGATTTCTCCCGTTCCCGGGAAAAGCCACACCTTTGCGGCGGAGGTTTTTCGATGTCCAGTCGCGTAATGACTATTTGGCATGATCACTCACTCGCTCTTGCCGTTTTCCGAGTGTGAGGCAGGTCTATTGCCACTGGGCCTTGGGCGCTGTGTGGGTGCTCGGCTCCGGCATATACTTTCAGTTTTCGCAGCATCATTCTGCCCAAGTTGTTACGGGGCAGCATCCCCCGGACGGCGAGCCGGAAGGCCCGCGCCGGGTCCTTCTTAAGCATCAACCCGTAAGGCTCTTCTTTCAGGCCTCCGGGATAGGTGGAATGTCGGTAGCGAGTCTTCGTTTCATTTTTGTCTCCGGTCAACCGGATGCGGTCCGCATTTATCACCACCACATGGTCTCCACAATCCACGTGTGGAGTGAAGATGGGCTTGTGTTTGCCCCGCAGGATGGCGGCGACATCCGCGGCCAGACGCCCCAGGACTTTGCCGTCAGCATCCACCAAAAGCCATTTTCGCGCGGCGCGCGCGGACTGCGGGTTTGCAGAATAACTCTTATCTGATTTCACCATAAGTCACCAAAGCCTCAATAACGCACATTCACCAAACAGAGTCCCTGCGGCGGCGCCGGAGGTGGAGCAAGACGGCGATCCCGGCTCTCCAGCAGAGACGCAATCCATTCCGTTTTTCGCTCACCGGTTCCGACCAAGAACAAGGAGGCAACGATTATCCTCGCCATCTGATAGAGAAACGCATCTGCCTCCAGGACAATCCACACCAGATTGCCAAGCCGCTTGCAGGCGGTCAGCAATAAGCGCCGGAAGGTTGACTTCGTCGGGCTGCCGGAGGCCTGAAAGGCGGCGAAATCGTGCTCGCCCAGGAGCAATTTCGCGGCCTCGTTCATCGGCTCCAGCGCCATAGGACGAGCCACCCATCCGACGAAACGGCCCAGCCTGGCGGAGCGCATAGGTTGATTCAGCGCGGTATAACGATAAGTGCGGCTCTTCGCCATTCGCCGGGCATGAAAACTCAATTCTACTTCTTCGACCTTCCTTATCACCAGATCTGCAGGCAAGGCGGTGTTGAATGCCTCCGCCGCGCTCTCCACGGGAATCAGTTTCGTAGTGGCGAAATTCACCGCTTGACCGGTAGCATGGACGCCTGCGTCCGTACGGCCTGCGCCGATTATCTTTATAGGTTCTTTCAGCAACTGAGAAAGTGTTCCCTCCAGTTCTCCTTGAACCGTACGACGGTTCGGTTGGCGCTGAAATCCGCTGAAACCGCTGCCATCATATTCCAATGTTAGCCGAAGATTCCGCATAATCGCGCAGTCTAGGCCGCGGCCGGAGGCACATAGTCAACTAATTCAAGTTTGACCATGACCGCCCCATCGCCACGCCGAGCGGCTCGGCTTGTGCGGAGTGAACCCTCACGAGGGGGTATCGCCCCCAGCCTTACCATTCGGACATAGCCTCCCTGACGCTCCTCATACTGTGGGCCGATCTCGTTGAAGAGCCTTGAGATGGCGGTATCCACTGAGCCGGGTTTATTGCGGCGGCGCTTCACCTCGACGGGGTCTCCTTCGGACCGCTGCACGGTATAGGTGGTCTTGACGGGATACAGTATCTGCCGGGCTTGCCGGCGATTTGCTGCGGTATCGGTGCGGGCCAGTGTGATAAGTCTTTCTGCGATTGATTTGGCTTCCTTGGCTTTCGCCTCGGTTGTTACGATCTTCCCATGCCACAGCAGTGCGCTTATCAGACTCCTCAGGAGAGCCATCCGTTGATCAGTGGCGCGGCCCAGTTTTCTTCTTGTAGTGCGGTGCGCCATGCGGACCTATACCTCCTCCTCTTCTTCTTCTTCCTCCTCCGGTTCCCGCGCCACGGCTTCTCCTCCGGGCAGAGCGAGGCCCATACTTTCGAGCTTCTCATGCACCTCGGAGAGAGACTTCTTGCCGAAGTTGCGGATGGCGAGCAGGTCCGACGGCGTCTTCTCAATCAGTTCTCCGACAGTGGCCACTCCCTCTCTGCGCAGGCAGTTGAAGGTGCGTACGGAGAAGTCCAGTTCTTCGACACGGGTATCCAGAACCCGCGGTCTCGCCTCCTCCTGCGGCGCGGCCATCTCCTCTGGCTGCTGCATGAAGTCGAAGAAGAGGATGAGATATCGATCCAGTGTTTTCGCGGCTTCACTAATGGCCTCAGCGGGCTCCAGGGTGCCGTTTGTGGTCACCTCCAGGATGAGCCGGTCATAGTCAGTCTGTTGGCCCACACGACAGGATTCCACCCAGTAGGCGACTTTGCGCACCGGAGAGAAGATGCTGTCCACGGGGATGGTACCGATAGGATGGCCGCTTCGGTCCTGCGCCTCGGCGGGCATATAGCCGGTGCCCTGGCGGAGTTCCATCTCTATCACCAGGGAGGCCTCGTCATTGTCCAATGTTGCGATATGAACGTGGGGAGTGATGACCTCAACATCACTTGGACATTCCAAATCCGCGGCAAGCACTTCGCCTGCTCCCTTGCGGTCGATCCGCAGCCGCCAGGGCCCTTCCGCGGCTTCGGAAGCGGGCAGCGCGGACTCTTCAGACGGGGGCAGAAGGCGAAAAGCCACATCTCGAAGGTTGAGCAGGACCTCCGTGGTGTCTTCCACCACTCCCGGCAACACAGAGAACTCGTGTGAGGCGCCCTCTATAGTAAGTGAGGTGATGGCCAGTCCCGGAATGGAGGAAAGCAACACTCGCCGCAGTGCGCTCCCGAGAGTATGGCCGTAGCCGCGCTCCAATGGCTCCACCGAGAACTTGCCATAGGTCTTGTCCTCGCCTGAATCGAGCCGCTCTGTGTGCGGCATTGTCTCCATCATTGCCATACGCGCTTCTCCTGATGGGAAAGAGGCCTGACGATGTCGGCCTCGTTACCGGGAATAGTACTCCACAACCAACTGTTCGGCGACCTGAGTATCAATCTCACCACGAGAGGGGAGATTGATGACGCGGCCGGAGAAAGAATCAGGGTCCCATTGCAGCCAAGCGGGCACAGGTCTCCCCATAGAGAGGGCGTGTTGAATGGCCGGTTTCTGGCGGCTCTTGGGGGCTATCGAAATAACGTCTCCAGCCTTCACCAAATAAGAGGGGATGTTCACCCATCGGCCGTTTACCTGGAAATGTCCATGACTTACCTGTATTCGCGCCTGGTTGCGGCTGCTCGCCAGGCCCAACCGAAACACAATGTTATCCAAACGCCGCTCAAGCAGTGTGAGGAAGGCTTCGCCGGTGACGCCTTTCATCTTGGAGGCCTGCTCGAAGATGCGGTGGAACTGCCTCTCGGAAAGGCGATAGGTGTGCCGCAGTTTCTGCTTTTCCCGGAGTTGGGCTCCGTAGTCGGAAATCTTTCTCCTTCTCGCCTGCCCGTGCTGACCGGGAGGGTAGGTGCGTCGCTCGAAGGCGCATTTGGGGGTATAGCAACGCTCGCCCTTCAAAAAGAGCTTCGCTCCTTCCCTACGGCAGATCCGGCACATTGGTTCGCAAAATCTTCCCATCGAAACTCAAGCCTCTCCTCTTGTTGTCTTCACACTCTCCTGCGCTTGGGGGGGCGGCATCCATTATGGGGAATGGGCGTAACGTCCCGAATGGAGGTGATCTCCAGACCGCTCGTCTGCAGGGCGCGAATCGCAGTTTCCCGACCTCCGCCGGGGCCTCTCACATACACATCCACCCGCCGCATCCCTTGATCCACGGCGCGCCGCGCGGCCGCCTCCGCCACCTGCCTGGCGGCGAAGGGAGTGCCTTTGCGTGTGCCTTTCTGACCTGAAGAGCCGCCGGAGGCCCACGATATCACTTCTCCTGCCGGGTCTGTTATGGAAACGATGGTGTTGTTAAAGGTCGATCTGATATAAGCACGTCCGTGAACGACCCCCTTGCGCTCTTTCTTCTTTCCGCCTTTTTTCGCCATGATTCTTCTTTCCTGTTCGCCGCCGGGCAGTATCCTCTCAAGTGCGCTCAATCCAATGACGCCCTGTAAACCGCCGCTTCTGTTACGGCATCTTCTTGCTGCGCTTTATCCCTACGCTACGGCGAGGGCCTTTGCGAGTGCGCGCGTTTGTGGAGGTGCGCTGGCCTCTCACCGGTAATCCTCGGCGGTGACGTATGCCGCGATAGCAACTGATCTCCACCAACCGCTGTATGTTGCCGGTGACGGCGCGGCGCAGATCCCCTTCTACGCGGTAGTCGCGCTCCACGATCTCTCTGAGCCGAGAAACCTCGGCCTCCGTGAGGTCTTTTATTTTCGTATCCGGGCTCACTCCGGAGGCGGCGAGTATCCGCTTGCTCACAGAAGGCCCTATCCCATAGATGCGAGTAAGACCGATCTCCACCCGCTTGTCTCTGGGCAAATCTATACCTGCAATCCTCGCCATCGCGCTATCCTTGCACCTGTTTGTGTTTAGGCTTTTCGCAGATCACCCTGACCTTGCCGTGTCTGCGAATGATTTTGCACTGCTCACAGATTTTTCGAACCGAAGCTCGCACTTTCATCTCTTTACCTTTGCAGCATCCATGCCCAGGTCGCTTTGTGACCGCCAGGCCTATTTATAGCGATAGATGATCCTTCCTCTCGTCAAATCATATGGGGACACTTCCACCCGCACTCTGTCTCCAGATAGAATGCGGATGAAATACATCCTCATCTTTCCTGACACATGGGCCAGAATCTTGTGGCCCTGGTCAGACTCCACCCGGAACATGGCGTTGGGGAGTGTCTCCACGACTACCCCCTCGACCTCCAGGCCGGCGGCCTGCGCCTGCGTCCCCTGACGGGGGCCAGTAGATGTCTTCCCGGATTTGCGTTTTGAACGTCCCCGCCTTCTCTTCAGTCTTCCGCCTCCCGGCCCTGTCATTCCGATTTCCTCGATTACGTGGCGATTGCCTCAGCCTCATCCTCACGACTGAGGATAAGAGGGCCTTTCTCAGTAATCGCTACAGTATGTTCAAAGTGAGCGGCAAGCGAACCATCACAGGTGCGATAGGTCCATCCATCCGCCTCTCGCCGTATTTTCCAGTCCCCCATATTGACCATGGGCTCTATCGCCAAGGTCATCCCCGCTTTGAGCGAGGGAGAGCGCCCAGGAATGACAGTATTGGGCACCTGGGGAGGTTCGTGCATCTCACGACCTACACCATGCCCCACCAGGTCTCTTACCACCGAATAACCCGCTTTCTCCACATAGTTCTGGATAGCCCGAGCTATGTCCACCAGTCGCTTGCCAACTCGCGCCTGGTCTATCCCCATGAAGAGCGCCGCTTTGGTTACCCCGATCAATTTTTTCGCTTCCGCTGAGATCTCTCCCACCCCAAATGTTATGGCGGCGTCGGCGTGATAACCATCTACCACTGCTCCCACATCCGCGCTTACAATGTCCCCTTCTCTGATGACTCGGCAGTCCGGTATCCCGTGCACCACTTCATCGTTTATGGAGAGGCAGAAATTTGCCGGAAAGCCTCCATACCCTTTGAAAGAGGGCCGCCCGCCAAGTCCCCGGATGGTTACCTCCATGAGGGCATCAAGTTCCTCGCCGCTGATCCCGGGCACGGCCGTTTCCCGTATCTTGCGCAGGCAGACGCCAACAATGCGCCCCGCGCGGCGCATCATTTCAATCTCTTCTTGAGTTTTCAGTACCGGCTTACTTCCCATCGCGACTCGAAGTTCTTGCTGTTCGCCGGTCTAGCAGTATATCACATCACTCCTTCGCCGTTACTGCCTGCCGTTTGCTGTTAAGGGCCTTCAATATCTCATCCGCGGCTGACTCCGCCCCTGTGCCGGCATTTACCTCGTGCAAGAGGCTGCGCGGACGGTAGTATTTCAACAATGGCTCGGTCTGTTCCCTATACACCCGAAGCCGGACTGCGACGGCCTCGGGGCGGTCATCCTTCCGTTGAACCAGGTCCACACCGCAGTTGTCGCATTTGCCCTCGACCTTGGGCGGCAGGGTATACACATTGTAGATAGCTTCACAGGCCGGACAGATTATTCTGCCAGAAAGTCGGCGAATAATCAACTCCTCTTCCACCTTCAGGTCAAACACCGCCTCCAGGTTCTGCTTATGCTCGGACAGAAAGCGATCCAGCATCTCTGCCTGCACGATTGTGCGAGGAAAACCGTCCACGATGAAGCCCCGGCTTAAGTCCCGCCGAGCAAGGTTGT
>WVXJ01000111.1 GCA_011773575.1 Armatimonadota bacterium
ATGGCCGTTTCCCCGGTGACCGCGTCGCTCATCCCCCTCTGGAATACCGGCTCGAGCGACAGCGGCGCCAGAGATCCGGCGTATATCGCATCCAGGGCCTGACGCGCCTCAGTGGCCGTTAGGGCCGGTGCACCTCCACCGCAGCCACCGACCAAGAGAAGAACCACCAGCGTGCAGAGATGTAAGACACTGTTGCGAGTCATCACATAATCCTCCTTTCATGTAGAGTGTCAGCGTTCATGAGGCAAATCCGGGGGTAAAACAAGTTGCACCTTAAGCACTCTTGCTTCTCATGTCTTGCGCCTTATGTTTCATCCCCCCGGTAGTGTTCGTGGCGAACAATCAAGGCATGGATGTGGGGTTCTCTTTGCCGCCTTGGAATCCCTTCCCTGCAGCCGAAATAGACATTATCCGGGGTGACTTTCTTGAGCGGTTTATCCGCCTTTGCCGGGCTCGAAGTGTCGGGTGGTCAGTGCAGGAGAACCGAACCCTGAGAGAATCATAGATCAAGGAATCCGCTCCTCAGCCGAGGCACTAGAGAGCCTTCCTGGGAAAGAGAGGAGCGCTGGATTGTATTGGATACTCCCGAATCGCTGCCTGGATCGCCTTCGCCGTTGTCGGCATGAAAGGGGCCAACCAGTAGCCGACACGATACAATTCTCCCAACCATGCATGCAGCCGTGAGTGTATACTCTTGTGTTGACCGCTCTTGATCGCGTTCCAAGGAGCGGCCCACTCAATATCCTTGTTGGTTTCTGCGACGATTGACCAAAGGGTGTCCAGGGCCTGATCAAAGAGACATGCCCCGAGGGCCTCGTGGTATCCGGCTGGCGCTTGTGGGGCATCCTCTCCATGGTAACGGCGGTATCCCGCGCGCACACAAAGGGTGGTAAGGCGGCTGACGAGGTTACCCAGGTCATTCGCCAGATCAGTGTTGTAGACCAGCCGCAGCCGCTCAGTCTGGAAGTCGCTGTCTATGAATGGCGGGAGCATCCGCAGCAGATAGTATCGCACGGCATCTGCCCCATACTCGTTAATGCACCCGAGGGGATCGATGGCGTTGCCAAGTGACTTGCTGATCTTGCGGCCATTCTCCGTGAGGAAGCCGTGAATCACGATCTGGTTCGGGATTGACAATGTTGCTGACAGCAGGAATGCAGGCCAATAGATGGCGTGGAACTTCCAGACATTCTTGCCGATGGCATGGATCTTCAGCATGTCATCGTTCCACCATTCCTGCCAATCATTGCTCGCGCCTAAGCCCGGGCCGGTTAGATAGTTGATTAGGGCATCGGTCCAAACATAGACAACCTGGGATGGATCACCCGGCACCGTAATGCCCCAGCCGCCTGCCCGTTCCGCTGTCCGCGAGATGCTGATATCGTGCAGCCCGCGCCGGATAAAAGCGAGAATCTCGTTCTTGCGCGTTTCGGGGAAGACCGTGATCTCATTAGTTGAGATTAGCCGATCAAGTTTGTCCTGGTACGCGGACAGCCGAAAGAAGTAGTTCTGTTCGTGCACTTCCTCAGGCACAGTGCCGTGATCAGGGCAACGGCCCTCCACCAAGTCCTGCTCCAAGAGGAAGTCCTCGCACCCAATGCAATATGTAGCCGAGTAGCTATCCTGATAGATGTCGTCCTGTTTCAAACTCAACCAGAAGTACTCGACAGCCGTTGTATGCCGCTGCTCTGAGGTGCGCACGAAATCGTCTGCTGAGACATTGAGCGCCTCAACTAATGCGCGAAAAAGGCCGGAATTCTGCGAGACTAGTTCCTCTGGTGAGATGCCGCGTTCACTAGCGGCGACCACGTTCTTGAGCGCGTTCTCATCGGTGCCGGTCTGTAATCGGGTATCGTGACCCACCAGCCTGTGATAGCGCGCGATGGCATCTGCCTGTGCCAGCTCGAGTGCAAAGCCCACGTGTGGGCGAGCGTTGACATACGGGATAGTCGTCGTCACATGCGTTTTCTGTGTCATCGTCTCTCCTTTCTGGTTAGGGAAAATAGAAACCCGAGAGCACATTCCGCTCTCGGGTCTGGTCTGCTGGAAGATTGTCGGGTGGGGCTATGTGAAAACACTGCCCGAGCCCGGCGCAGACCAGACTCGCGACATCATCATGCCCACAAGGTTTCCGTCAGATTGCTGAAAGAAGACACAACTCATCAGATAGCCTCTGTTTCAACAAAGCAAATCCAGCTTAACGGCCAAGCAAGGATATGTCAAGCGCAGAAATGCTCTAGATCAGGCCTCATCGTAGAACGAGGCCGGTGACTATTACGGCCAATTACGCTGATCATGGGCAGCGGACGACTCGCCGCCGCGACTACAGCAGCGAGCCTCCGGTGGCGTCAATGAATGCCCCGGTTATCCAGCGGGCCTCGGAAGAAACGAGGAAGGCGACAACATCGGCGATGTCTTCAGGCCGGCCGATGCGCCCCAAAGCCGCCACTGAGGCGGCGAACTCCCGCGCCCGCGGATCCTCAAACCAGTCCGCTTGAAAGTCTGTGTCAATGATGCCGGGGGCCACTGTGTTGACGGTGATTTTTCGCGGCGCCAGTTGTTTCGCGAGAGCAAGAGTGAGGCTGTCCAGAGCGCGCTTGGTCATGGCATAGGCGACTTCTTCCGGCATGGCGATGCGGGCGGTGCCGGAAGAGATATTGATAATCCTTCCTCCGTTTCGCAGGCGCGGCAAAGCCTGCTGGATGATGAAAAAGGGTGCTTTCACGTTGACGGCAATCAATTCATCGAACTCGGCCTCAGTGGTTTCTTCGATATCACCGCCGCGGGAGATTCCGGCATTGTTTACGAGGATGTCGAATTTGCGCGTTCCCAGCGAATCCTTGAGACATTCATCCACGCCGCGAAAGAGATCGCTCACACCTTCCAGACTGCTCAAATCCGCCTGAATGGGAAATGCCTTTCCGCCCTTCTTCTCGATAGCGCGCACAGTTGCATTGGCGGCTCTCCGGTTCTGGTTGTAATGAACAATCACAACAACGCCGTCCCTCGCCAGCCGCAATGCTATGCCCCGCCCGATGCCTCTGCTCGCCCCTGTTACGAGGGCAGTTTCTTGCCTGGATGTCTTCACCTGAGGTACTCCTTGTTTCTTTCTCGCCGCGCACTTGGCACAATCGCCCCCGCATCGGCCTGCAATACCGCGCACATCCGGGCAAGATGAGGCCGCAGCACACTCAATTTATCTCAAATGTCACCGGATCAGAAAGCACTGATAGTCTGACATACTCATCTGCAATGATCTGGTCAACCCTGAAGACTGCCTTGTACTTGCCCGTGCGCCATCCGTCACGGAGTTGCCATTTACTCATATCCAACTCTATTTCAAGGGACTCTCCCGGCTTTATGTATCTCACCCCCGGTCCCGGAATAGATGGGGGCACATGCATCTCCGGTGCCGCGAGAAAAAGATTGCCGGGTTCACCTTCGCGGTAGATGTCCACCAGGCTGCAGTTGTATGTCTCACCGTTCCATGAGTTCGGCTTATCCGCGAAAGTCGGGAAGCCAATTTCGCCGTCTAACCCATTCCTGATTACCAGCGTCACAGCCAGCTCTTGCCCGTGCATGTAGCCTCCAGGTTCTGGCAGTGCGCTGAGTGTCACAGCAATCTGACGTTTCGGTGTATAGCCAAGCGCGGCCGCCACCATGGTGATACAGATGATGGCAGCCAGGCATTTCACCTTGGTCGCAGTGGTCTTCATAGTGCGGCCCTCCTGAGTTACTCGGATGGAGTCAGAGGTCTGGCAAAACAGCTCAGCAATCGATTACTTCGAGAGTTCCTCCCGAAATCCTGCTTCAACTCGTTTAGACACAAATCGTCCTGGAAAACATATGATAGATACCGATTTCTCCCGCCACCAAGAAAAACAGGCAAAAGCGCCTATTCTCCTGGAACAATCTGCTCCGGGGTTCCGTCTAAAAGCACAGTAGTTGTAAGTCCTGTCTTATCGAATAACAAAGAAAGGACGAATTACTATGCGCCCGATGCTGCGTTTCACCCTGCTTTTCCTCACTCTTACTGCCCCGGCCGTCAGCTTGTCTGCTGCCGCGGCGAGTACTGCTTTGGAGAAACAAGACGCGGCCCGCCTCTTCGACAAGATGCTCGCAGCCCAAGGGCTTGAATATGTCGTGGCGCGGGAGGCCCTGGTCGCAATGGGGGATTCGGCCCTTCCCTTCTTACAGGAAAAACTGAAAGACGAAGACTGGCACGCGCGGGTCCTGGCCGAGGTAACGTTGGGGCGCATCGAAGAACCTACCCTCTATAGCAACTATCACGACATGCTGAACCGCAGCCTAAGAGATTTATTTGGCTCGCAGCGTTCTGGGCGTTTCAGGCATTATCCCCCGCCTCTTCCCGGCATCTCACGCAGTGGTTCTGCCATTCACCCCAAGCCTTCGCTTGTCTATCAGCCTCGTCCCGACTGGATAAGGCGGTTGGCGAATATAGATAATCCCATACCTGAACTCAATAGCCACTCTGCCGTGCCCTTCTTGCTGGAAATATTAATGAAGCGTTGTCAGGAAGTGCCCGATTCCCCGCGCCC
>WVXJ01000098.1:0-292 GCA_011773575.1 Armatimonadota bacterium
AAACAACCTTAACCTGACCGGGGGATATGAACATGCCGGAAGACACTGGTGTTCCCAACGCTGCGGATGAGCATTCCGCGACGGCACGACAAGACTCGACAGCCACACTGCTTGGCGCGCCGCGCCTGAGCGAGCCGCTTTCTCTAGACGGTGTTCACATTGACGAGCTACTCCATCTCGTCGTAGAGAAGAAAGCCTCCGACCTTCACCTCGCCGTGGGGGTGGCCCCCATAATCCGCATTGACGGAGAACTCTATGCCACCAATTTCGAGACTGTCTCTCCACATAACCT
>WVXJ01000098.1:396-771 GCA_011773575.1 Armatimonadota bacterium
CTCATTCCCGCCGCCATCCCCACCATCCGAGAGTTGGGCCTGCCGCTGGTGCTGGAGGATATAAGTCGCAAACCGCGCGGACTTGTCCTGGAGACAGGTCCCACCGGCTGCGGCAAGTCCACTACCCTGGCGGCCATGATCGGTCAGATAAACAAAGAGAAAGCCCATCATATTATCACCATCGAAGATCCCATCGAGTACCTGCACACACACGGCAAGTCAGTCATCAACCAACGCGAATTGGGGCTCGACACGAAGTCTTTTCCCGCTGCCTTGCGCTCGGCTTTGAGAGAGGATCCGGATGTGCTGCTGGTAGGTGAGATGCGGGACCCGGAGACCATGGCCCTCGCCATCACTGCTGCCGAGACAGGACAC
>WVXJ01000098.1:790-2504 GCA_011773575.1 Armatimonadota bacterium
ATTGTGGACGTCTTCCCTCCAGGCCAACAAGACCAGATCCGGGTAATGCTTTCCAACAACTTGGAAGCCGTAATCTCGCAGCAACTGCTTGCTCGCGCAGGCCGGGAGGGCCGCGTGCCTGCGGTCGAGGTCATGATAGCCACCCCCGCCATTCGCAACCTCGTAAGAGAGGGGAAAGCCCACCAAATAACCTCCGTCATCCAAACCAGCGCGCAGATGGGGATGCAGACTATGGACCAGGCCCTGCGGGATCTCTACCTGCGGGGGCTCATTACCTACGAAGTGGCCGTCTCCCGCGCGATGAATCCGGAAGAACTGAAGAAAATGGTCTTCAGCCGACAACCGGGTCAATAGGCGTTTGGCAGGGGCTCATGGTTGGGGATATAATGTGTATAACCCTGAGGGCCGCGGCATAGGTTTTGCCCCGGCCGCAGGAGGGTGAGTATGGCTACCTACAACTATGTGGCACGAGATTCCCTGGGAAAGACGGTAAGCGGCACCTCAGAGGCGGAAAACGAGCAGATGCTTGTTCGCCGCCTGCGAGAGAGGGGCTTCTGGGTGCAGAAGGTGACCGCGGCCAAAGGGCAGGAGGCGCCGACCCCCGGTCAGGCCGGTGCGCCCAAAGGTTCTACCGGAGTTTCCTCTATCTTCATGCGGGTAAAAGGCCGAGATCTTGCCATCTTCTGCCGCCAGTTTGCCACCATGGTGAATGCTGGCGTTTCCTTGATTCGCTCCCTCACCGTTCTCGAAGAACAATCCCCGTCCCCCGTTCTCCAGGAGATCATCCGTGACGTCCAGGCAAACATCGAGGCCGGAGAAACACTGTGGCGCGCGATGTCGCGTTGGCCTAAGGTCTTCACCAGCCTATTCGTCGGCCTCATCAAAGCCGGGGAGACAGGTGGTGTGCTGGACGAAACCCTTGCCCGTCTGGCTCAGTTCCTTGAGGATGACCAGCGCCTGCGACGCAAAGTACGCTCGGCGATGACTTACCCGGTGTTGGTACTCATCTTCGCCATAATCGTCGTTATCGGATTGGTCACCTTCATCCTGCCCAAATTCATGGAGATATTCGAAGAACTCGGGATTTCAAGCGACCTTCCGGCCGCCACGCAGCTATTGATGCAATTCTCCAACCTGCTCACCACCAAGTGGTGGCTTTTCATTATCATAGTGGTCGCCGTGACGGCTGCAATAGCTCAGTACCGCAGCACCAAGATAGGCAAGCGCCACTTCGACTGGCTGAAACTGAAATTGCCAGTGTTCGGCAAACTCAACCACAAGATTGCGCTTTCCCGCTTCTCACGCACCCTGGCCACTTTGCTCGTCAGCGGTGTGCCCATTCTTCAGGCCATGGAAACCGTCGCCGGCACCCTTGACAACGAAATCGTCGGCGACGCGGTTATGGGAGCGCGCGCCGCCGTTCGTGAAGGCGAGCCCATCGGCGATCCGCTGGCGCGGTCAGGCCTCTTCCCTCCCATGGTGGTCCAGATGATCGGCATCGGCGAGGAGACCGGTGCCCTCGACCAGATGCTGTCGAAAGTGGCTGACTTCTACGAATCAGAGGTGGACGCCACTCTGGAAAGCCTCACTGCCGCCCTGGAGCCCGTAATGATCGTTATGCTGGGAGTCGTTGTGGGCTTTATCGTAATCGCCATGTTCCTCCCGCTTATCAATGCCGTCTCCCAACTGAGCTCGGGTGGAACGGATCTGGAAG
>WVXJ01000098.1:2570-9942 GCA_011773575.1 Armatimonadota bacterium
TTCCTTACCGGCACAGCCGTCGGCTCCTTTCTCAATGTCTGTATCTGGCGTATGCCCAGAGAAGAATCGGTCGTCAAGCCTCCTTCGCACTGCCCCAAATGCAAGCATCAGTTGAGCGCGCTGGAACTCATCCCGCTCATCTCTTTCCTTTGGCTGGGGAGGCGCTGCCGAAAATGCAAAACCCCCATCTCCTGGCGCTACTTTATCGTCGAACTCATTACAGGGCTGGTCTTCCTCGGCCTTTTCCTCGCATGTTTCAGTACAGACCGGCTCTGGGAACTGCCTTTCTATCTCATCTTCGCCGCCTGCCTGGTTGCCATCTTCCTGATTGACCTGGAACATATGATCATTCCCGACGAACTTGTAATCGCCGCGGGCGCCGCCGCCACCATCAAAGGGCTGGGGGAGGTGCTGCGCTTCGTCGAGGTTCCCGACCGCGGACTGGTCAGAATCGGCCTCCCCGGAGGATGGGGCTTTCCCTTCCCGGAGTTCATCGCCGGCGCCATACTGGGAGCGGGGTTCTTCATTGCGGTCGAACTCTTCAGCCGGCTGCTCTTCCGCAAAGAAGGAATGGGGGGAGGAGACATGAAACTGGGGGCCGCCATCGGCGCGCTGCTGGGCCCTGCCACCGCGCTTCTCTCTTTCGGCCTGGCGGTGGCGGCGGGAGCGGCAATAGGGATCGTCCTTATCATAGGACGCCGCAAGAAACGCGTGGACTATATGCCCTTCGGCCCCTTCATGGTTGTAACCGCCTTTGTTCTCATGCTCGCGCCGGGGCCGGTTTGGGCCTGGGTGACAGCGGCCTGGAACTGGTGGCTCTCCACCTGGACCACATCTTCATAGGGCAGCTGCTCGCCCCTGCCGCTGAGAATCAGCATTACTCCTCGGAATCCATCTCCTGACGCAAGAGGCCGTATTCCACACCATCCGAAAGCGCCTGCCAGGAGGCCTCGATGATATTCTCGTGCACCCCCACCGTGCTCCAGGAATCTTTGTCATCACTGGATTCCACCAGCACCCGCACTTTCGCCGCGGTGCCGGCCGCCACATTCACGACCCTCACCTTGAAGTCGGTCAGTTTGACCTCCTCCAGCCCGGGGTAGAAACGCTCCAGCGCCTTCCGCAGCGCGTTATCCAGAGCGTGAACCGGGCCGTCCCCCTCCGCCGCCATATACTGCTCCTCACCGTCCACAATCACTCTCAGAACGGCTTCCGCGAGGATCCTTCCATCCCGCCGTTTCTCCGCCAGCACGCGGTAGGAATCCAGTTCGAACTTGGGCTGATGCAGCCCCATGCTTTCTCTCAGCAGGAGTTCAAAAGAGGCCTCCGCGCCCTCGAACTGATAGCCTTCATGTTCCATCTCCTTCAAGCGCTGGAGAATCTGCTCAGTCTGTGGAGAGCGCTTGCTGAGGTCGATATCGAGCCCCCGCGCCTTATACACCACAGCCGCGCCCCCCGCCTGGTCGGAGATGAGCAGCCTGCGCTGGTTGCCCACACTCTCAGGAGAGATATGCTCATATGTATCAGGTCTCTTCAGTACCCCGTCCAAATGATAGCCGGCCTTGTGGGCAAATGCGCTCCGGCCTACGAAAGGCTGGCGATCAAATGGAGCCATATTGGCGATCTCGGCGATATAGTGAGACATCTCGTAAAGCCGCCCCATTGACGCCGCCGGCAGACAGTCGAGGTCCATCTTCAACTGAAGGGTTGCCGCTATCGCGCATAGATCGGCATTCCCACAGCGCTCCCCATAACCATTGAAAGTGGCCTGCACGTGTGTCGCGCCCGCCGCCACCGCGGCAAGCGAATTCGCCACGCCCAGACTTCCGTCATTGTGGGCATGGATTCCCAGAGAACACTTCACCGTCTTCCGCGCGGCTTTCACGCCGACCTTCACCTGGTCGGGGAGCGCGCCGCCATTGGTGTCACACAGGCAAATCACATCCGCCCCCGCCTTTTCCGCGCTCTGCAGGCACTTCAAGGCGAACTCCGGATTCACCTGGTAGCCGTCAAAGAAATGCTCCGCATCGAAGATCACTTCCAGTCCGTGCTTCTTGCAGTAGGCAATACTCTCTTCAATCATCTTGAGGTTGGTTTCCAGCGAAGTCTTCAATGTCTCCCGCACATGCAGATCCCAGGTCTTGCCGACGATCGCCACCGCCGGCGCGGAGGCCTCCAACAGACTCGCAAGATGAGGGTCTTCCTCCACTGACACATCCGCCCTTCGCGTGGAACCGAAGGCGACGAGTTTGCTCTTGCTCAACGGGTCTTCCGCCATCCGCCGGAAGAACTCAGTATCAGTGCGGTTCTGGGGCGCGGGCCAGCCTCCCTCGATATAGGGAACTCCCATCTCATCCAGCCGCCGCGCAATCTTGATCTTATCCTCCACGGAAAAGGAGATCCCCTCCGTCTGCCCCCCATCTCGCAGAGTTGTGTCATAAAGCATTATTTTGGCCATCTACGCACCTTCTTTCCCGGGATGCTCCGAAGGCGAAGCATTGGATTAAGGTTCTTCCCGTCAGGCTGCAAAGGCGGCTTGCAGAGCCGCCCGCTTCACATACCTTGGTAGATGAATCATACCTTTGCCGACAGACAGCGTCAACCGAAGCCTGGAATCTGCCCGCTCTCTCGAACAGTGCTATAATCTCACATGCTGGTTGAGAGAGGGGAAAGCGATGGGCTGGTGTCCGAAATGCGGGTATGAATATCGGCCGGAGGTCCGGCAGTGCCCCAAGTGCCAAGTATCCTTGGTGGCGGAGAAACCTCCTATCCCTCCACCCACAATTGCCGGCTGGCGGGTAGAAGAAAAAACACTCACCTTCTTTCGCTGCTTCTCAGGCGCGCGAGAGGGTTTGCAAGCCGGATTTCAAGTCGCCCGCCAGGCCGCCCGAATCACTTTCCGGGCAAAGAGACTTCTCCTTGTCGTCTTCCTGATGATAACAGTCTCCTGGGTCGGCGAGATCGCTCTCGCCAGGGTTTACCGTACAAGCATGCCCGAAGCATTCAGGAAAGCGTTGGCGTCGCCGCCGGAGGAGACTTCTCTGGGCGAACGCTGGTCGGACAGAATTCATCAGCAGGCTCCGCTGAGTTACCTGCAGCAGGAATTCAATTCACCGCTCAGCAAAGCGAGCAGTGCTGCGCATCCATGGCTCGATCTGTTCACATCACCGCTGATCATGCGACAGATTTCGTGGGATTCACAGAAAGGTCTAAGTACATGGGACACAATCTTCTGGTTGTGGCTGTTTCCACTTTGGGATACTGGAATAACACTTGCAGTAGGTACGCTCATATTGGTGGGCCTGCTGGTCTGGCTGCTTGCCCTGGCAAGAGGGACGCGGCCCAGCCGCTTCCGGGATTCTCTGAAATCTCACTACCTGCCGGTGTTTGTCATACTCCTCCTACCCACCATGGCTATACACATTGTCTTTGCTGTACCGCAGACAATACAGTATCTATATCCTCTTTTCTATGATAGTGACTCAACATTGCCTCTCCATATCTTGGCTTTCATTGATCAGATTTCGCGCTTCATCGCGTACGTTCTTTTCTCCGCTTGGGTGTTTCCGCTTGCGCTTCTGCTGTTGACCCTTGCGCCATTTGCCATCGTGGACCGCAACCTCGGCGCCTGGGGCGGAGTGAAGGCCGGTGTTCGCATTCTCTGGCAGAAGCGCTGGGCCTTTCTCGCCTCCTTCATCTGCTATCGACTTCTATATGAACTGATCTACATCGCGCGACTGGCATTGCCCACAAGGGATTATCGGCTGTTGGCATTTTTCCCGAGTTCAATCGCATTCTGGCCTATCTACCTCGCCTTCGGCTTCCTGGGCCTGTGGCTGGCAATGACCTTCGCCCTTCTGATTACCTCTGCAAAGGAACCCGCTCCGCAGAATCCCGCGTGAATAGTTGACGGGACTACTTCTTTCCATCTCGTTTGCGCCATTTCGGCGGAATTCCGCCCTGTATTCGACTCCGCCTTCACCTCATTTTGTGGAATAAACTTGCGAACCTTTTCCAGAGATTTCGAGCAAAGGCAGGGGTATCTTGTCATTTCTGAGGTCATTCTTCTCCAACCGCAAAGAGGGCCGGCTCGATTGGACCTTGGCCGGGCTGCTTTTCCTGGGCTCATTTGCCGTCTATCTGCAGACCATGCGCCCTTCTTTCGGCTGGGGCGATTCTTCTGAACTCATCACCGCCGCCTATCATCTCGGCGTGGGTCATTCCCCCGGCTATCCTAGCTATATGCTGTTCGGCTATGTTTTCTCTCATCTCCCCTTCGGCACTATCGCCTTTCGCATGAACCTCATGTCCGGCTTTTTCGGGGCGCTGGCGGTGGCGCTTTCTTATCTCGTTTTCCGGCGCATCACCCGCACCCGCCTAGGCGCTTTCCTCGGCGCGGCTGCATTCGCCTTTACCGCCACTCTCTGGGACCTTACTACAGAAGCCGAAGTCTATACCCTGCACGCCGCTTTCGTCGCCGCCATCGTGTTATTGATACTGGACTGGAGCCGTTCAGGCCGCCCCCACCTGGGCTGGGTCGCGCTCCTCTGTGGCATTAGCCTGGGCAACCATGCTCTGACAATGCTGATGCTTCCCGCGCTGCTCCTTTTTGTTGTTGCTGTAAAAGGCCTGCGCAGGTGCTTTTCGTGGAAGCCCTTCGCTATTGCCGTTGCGGCTTTCATTCTGGGCCTGGTCATCTACCTCTACTTGCCCATTCGAGGCCGCGCGGATCCGCCTCCCAGGGTGAACAACCCGCACAATCTGAAAGAAATCTATGTTCATGTAGCCGCCCCTGGAATTAGGCCCTCGATGTTCAGTGCCACTCCCTTGCGAGTGCTGGGGAGAATCTGGATATACGGCAGTCGGCTGAAGCGGGAAGTGAGTTGGGCGGGCATCATCCTGGGCTTGGCCGGCATGGCCCTTCTCTGGCGCAGAGACCGCAAGGTACTGGGGCTTTTCGTTCTGCTGGGGGCTTTCAACATCTTCTATGCCGTCAACTATAGTATTTTCGACATATACTGCTATTACATCACCTCCTATTGGGTCTGGTGCGCGTTTATCGGCGTGGGAGGCGAATTTGCGGTTGGGCGCCTGCAGTGGCTCCTGGAGAGGATCCAGGGGCCGGAAGACGACGTTTCCGCCTCTGTTCTCAGGGCGTTGGCCGGCGCGCTGGTGCTGCTGCTGCCCTTCTGGCTGGTCACCGGCCACTGGAAGATGGTGGATGCAAGTGGGGACCGCGAGCCTGAGGAATTCGCTCGCGCTGTATTCGGACTGGTGGAAAAAGATTCCATCATCCTCGCCGATTGGTGGGCGGTGGCCCCTCTCGGCTATCTGAAGCATGTGGAAGGGCGGCGGCCGGATGTAACTCTCTCACCCGCTTTCTCGCTTTCCACCAGAGGCGCGGTGGAGCGCCACAGAAAAAAGGATTTTCTCCAGACTTTTCCCGCCGTCTATGCTACAGAAAGACTGACTTACGGCATCAAAGCCCTGCGCGAAAAATACCTGGTGGTCCCGGAAGGGCCCGTGTTTCGCGTCCTGGTCGATAAGCCGGATCCAACCACAGTCCTTTCCGATCTCCAAAATCAGCCTCGGCTGATATTCGGCGATAGGCTCGCCCTCATTGACTGGGAAGTCCAACCTCGCAGAGTCGGGAATACGGAGATGTTCTCTATCACCCTCTATTGGCAATCCCTCCAACCCAGCCAAGAGGGAGAAGAGTATGATGTGCTCATAGGCCTGGAACAGGATTCGAACATCTGGGCATGGAGAGAAAAAAGTGCCCTCGCTCACGGCATCTTCCCCATGTCATCCTGGCAGCCGGGCCAAACCCTGTTGCAGAGACACCTTGCTTACATTGACTATGAGGCCGAGCCGGGAGAATACCACCTGAACGTAAGAGTTCGCCATCGCAGCGGAGATAATCATCTGCTGCCGGTTTTCACAGTTTCCGGCGACCCTCTGGGAAGAGACGCCCGCCTGGGAGCAGTGAAGGTAAAAACGGGGATGCAGGAAACGAAGATGGCTCACAAAGAAGAGAGGATTGCCTCAACCAGACGCTTCTGATTCTCCACCCGCTCTTCAATGCTGGCGGGGGGTTGGCGCCGTTCCTTCTCTCGCAAATCACGCCAAAGCCGCTCCAGGTTCTTCTGCGCCGAATCAAGCCGCTTCAATCTCTCTTCAACATCAGCAGAATCTCCCGCGGGATTCCGCAGCCGGCCGCGCAGAGCCGTTCTTTCCATCTCCAAACCCGCGGCAAGCGCCTCCACCAGCGGCGGGTTGGTGCGATACAGGTGTTGCCCGATTTGCACCGCCTGGAGATAGAGTTCCTCAGCCTTCTCTTTCTCACCGCGAAGGGCTGACCGGTCGGCCTGTCGAACCACCCAGCGCCCGCAATTGGCGGCGCGAACAATCATCTCTTTCCAGAGTTCTGATTGTACCCACCACCAGGCCCCTGTCGCCTGAGCGCGATCCTCCGCCAAATCCTCGGGCACAGGCAGTGTGTAGAAACCGCACTCCGGCCGCCCCAGGGCTTCTTTCACCAGAGGCAAGGCGAGATCACTGCGGTTGGAATCGAAGGCCACACTCGCGGCTTGAAACAGGGGCATGGCATTACTCTCTTCGCGGTCCGCGGCTCTGCGGAACTCCTTGATCGCCTCTTTGCATTCTTCGCTCCTCGTCTCCGGCTCCGCCAGCAGCAATACGGCTTTCGTTTGCCCCAACAGATGGCGCAGGCGAGGCTCGTCCCCCTTTCGCTTCAAGGCCTCCTCAAACCCCTCCCTGGCGTTCTGATATTGAAAATCACGCAGATAGAAATAAGCCAGGGACTCCAGGGTTTCCGCGCGTTTCTTGTTTTCCAGGGATAGCTTCATACTGGCAATGGCGCGCTCCCTGGCGCGGTGATAATGAAACGCAGTGGGGAACTCATCCGGCGCAATCGCAGGCCTGACGAACTCCAGCCACCCCGCCCGAAACTCCTTATCAGCCGCGAAGACGCAAACCGCCGTCCCCAGCAACATCAGCGCCGCCAACCAGATTTGTAGGGCTCGTCTATGTTTCATCTGTCTCACCTGGGAGTGCAGAGTCTAGATTCGCAGGAGAGGATGCCATCTCCTGCCCGACTTCTTTCGAGATAGGAGGCCAGTTTCGCAGACACCATCTGATTATCGGCACACTGGCCACTGCAAATGGGGCAATGGCCAGTTCGATCCACCATAGTGGGACCTGACCCAGCATCTCGGAAAGGTGAACAAATCCGGCAACGGCATCCACACCTGTCATCAGCCAGAAACCGTACCAGAAGAGAGTGCGCTGCCCTTTTACCACACCCAACAGCACCAATGTACGAGAGGAAGTGTGGCAGAGAATGGCGATG
>WVXJ01000098.1:10036-10684 GCA_011773575.1 Armatimonadota bacterium
GCCAATCTCGAAGACACCTGTCAGCAGGCCGATATATAGAGAGCCGAATAACAGGTAGACTGCCCGGTCAGCCTTGAGACCGGAGAGCACCGGTTCGTTGAACAGCCCGGCGAAGATGAACTTCAACAACACNNCCCGCCCAGAACCACTTGAATGGCAAGCGCGATTTCGCTCTCCAACCGAGAACGAAACCAAGGCCCACCGCGATCATCAAGAAGGGCGAAACCAGCAGCATCATCAAAGGCTCCCGTTGTGAGTGATGGAGAGTCGCAGTGATCTTTGTATCTTACCGTTTCCCCTGCAATTCGTCAGCCGTACACACCGGCATACTTATCGCTGGTTTATTTCGCAGGCCAGGAACTCATCTCCTGCCCAACGGCGATTATTACTCGGCGTTCGGGCGCTTCTTGGCTATCATCCTGCTGATCGCATGCTTGTGTGCAATGCCGCCGCTCGTACAGTCGAAGATTCCCTCGTCACAGTAGAGAATCTCCCAATCCCAGTAGTAGCCCAGTAATTCGCCTGACTTGTAAGGATAAGCGGTTGCCTCCGCGTCTGGCGCCGGCGAAATGAACGGCTTCTTTACAAATACGGCAAGTGCATTGATTCCGTCAGGAGAAGTGTGATCCTTGTAGTCTTGGAAACATG
>WVXJ01000098.1:10709-10837 GCA_011773575.1 Armatimonadota bacterium
ACATCATAGGTCTCTCTCAGCGTATAGGCTGTGATGTCAGCCTGGATTGTCTCAACTTGAACTCCAGCCTCTTTTGCATATCTTTGGGTTTTCTCCAGGCCCGCCGGAGACAAATCCACGCCGGTAAC
>WVXJ01000098.1:11012-12532 GCA_011773575.1 Armatimonadota bacterium
AGGGCGCGGCCGTCGGCGAAGTCCAACCGCGTCCGGTCACCGTTTGCAATCTCTTTCACGGAACGGACGATCTTCTCCCCCGGCAGTTTTCGCACCACCGCATACCCTCTCTTCAATACCGACAGCGGAGAGAGCGCCTCCAGCCGAGCCTGCGCTTTGTCCAGCCGCTGCAGCGATGTCTGCACCATTCCGACCAAACCCTCCCGCAGGCCCACGGCCGCTTCGTCCAGCCGCTGTGCCCGGAGAGAGATGATTTCTTCGGGATAGCGGAGAGGCCGCCTTGCCAGCAACAGAGAAAGCCCGCTTCCAGCCGTCTCCAGCCTTCTCCTGAGTCCCGCGGCCATCCTGCCATTCAAATGAGACAGATGAGATTGTATCTGCGCGCGGTCAGGAGCCACCAACTCCCCCGCCGCCGAGGGAGTTGGGGCGCGCAAATCGGCGACAAAATCGGCGATGGTGAAATCAACCTCATGGCCGATCGCAGTCACCACAGGAACCGCGCACTTCACTATCGCCCGCGCCACTGCTTCGGAGTTGAAGGCCGCCATCTCCTCCGGTGAACCACCTCCCCGCGCCAGAATGGCCAGATCGACTTCTTTCCAATCAGCCAGCAGTTGAAAGGAATGAAGTATCCCAGGCGCCGCCGCCGCACCTTGAACCGGAGTCGGGATTACCAGGAGATTCGTCTGCGGCCAGCGTCGGCGAATCACTGTCACCAAATCGTGGATTACCGCGCCGTCCGGTGAGGTGAGAATGGCGATGCGGTTCGGATAGTGGGGGAGAGGCCGTTTGCGCGCCTCATCGAAAAGTCCCTCTGCCGCCAACTTCTTCTTCAATGCTTCAAAGGCGAGAAAAAGGGCTCCCGCTCCTTCCGCGGCAAGTTCCTCCACCACCAACTGATACTGGCCCATGGGCTCATAGATCGTAATCCGCCCACACGCCAGCACCATCATTCCCTCCTCCGGCCGAAAGACCAGCCCCTCCGCTTCATTCCTGAACATTGCACAGCGCAGCCGGCTGGTTTCGTCTTTCAAGGTGAAGTAGAGATGGCCGGAGGAATGGCGGGTGAAATCACTTATCTCACCTCTCACCCAGACCGCCTGCAGCCCCCGGTCCCGCTCCAATAACACCCGTATGTAACGGGTCAGTTGCCTAACCGTAAACACAAATGGCGGTATTGACATTGTCTATCACCATTGAAACCGAGAACTTCAGAATTCCTGGGGGACGAGCCAGCGGTTCTTCCCCCAGACCCCCTCGCCCGCTTTCAAAGTTATCATTCTTGCCTACCGGGCGAGAATAGACTCTGAAAACCGGGAGGGGAGTCTGAGGGGGAAACCGGCGGCTTCCCCCTCAGGGTCTTTCAGTTACTGGTTCTATTGCATCGCGCGAACCCGTGCTTCGAGATCGGCGATGGCTTTGGGGCCGCATAGGATACCGATCTCCAGTTCGTAGTTGCGCTTTTCGCCGGGTTCGAGAAATTTCAGATCAACTTCCGACCGCGCTCTCCCGCGGCCGCC
>WVXJ01000098.1:12556-12720 GCA_011773575.1 Armatimonadota bacterium
AGTTGATTGCGCAGAAAACTGACATAGAGCGCCGTGCCCCCGTCCAGACTGGAGTTGGCCAGCGCGGCTGTCGTGCGGCCATCTTCATCCGCGCCGATCTTGTGATAATAGACACGCTCCTCAAACCCGGCCGCGGGCGGCAATACCTCCGCCCACTTCTCGGC
>WVXJ01000098.1:12825-22123 GCA_011773575.1 Armatimonadota bacterium
TTCGCCCATGCGGGCGGTGATTTTACGCCTCAGCCGCATAAACTCTCCCGCAACCGGCACCGCTTCCGTCACTTCCCCTGCAATGGACATCTCGTAATCTTCGCCGGCCCATTCTTCGCTCACACATACGCGGCTGGCGGGCAGATTGGAGATTCGCCCATGCAGGCCCAGGGCTTCGCCTTCATCCACATCCGGCGCGCCCAGATAGGTGAGCCCGCAAGTGGTCAGCAATCCGCCCCCGAATGTCCTCAGCCAGCCCAACCCTTCCGGCTCATAGAAAGCGGGGGCGGCGAGACCTACCGGTGAGAGCCAGGCCAGCGCCCGGCCGCAATAATCCGCGGCATATATGTCCATAGCGCGGGAGAGCGCCACCGTGAAATTCAGCCCGGAGCCGGTGTGCACATCGGCTACCTTCACACCTTGTGAGGTTCCCTCCTCCAGGGTCGCCAGCCGCACACCCGCAACCTGTCCCATGCGGGACACGCGCGCATCCAACTCTTTTCGCTTAACCGGTTTTCCGTAAAGATTTGCCATCTCGCTTCCTCGCTGCAAGAGTCCGTTGGGCAGAACCTCGCATCCTGCCCTCTATGCCGAAGACTATTCAACCGCAGATTGACGCAGATAAACGCCAAAGAAGAAATCGGTAGGGCAGGAGCCTTCGCTCCTGCCATATCCTCAATGGAAGTTTTCGTTAAGCACCACCTCGCCTCCTGCCTTTCACTGCCCGCCCGCCGAATTCGATTTAGCCGCGGATACACGCGGATTAACCCCAAGGGAAATTCGGTAGGACAGAAGCCCTTGCTTCTACCGCCAATCCGGTAGCCGCACTTTTCAATGTGCGCTGATAAAAAAGGCAGGAGCAATTGCTCCTGCCTTGTGAAATCTGTGTCAATCTGCGTGCATCTGCGGTTTCGAAATATCCCGCGGTTGGGACCTTCTCCCGGACTCTCAACTCCTGACTCTTCGACTCCCAGACTCTCTCCTACGCCGGCTGCTTTTTCTTGGCGGGGCGGGGGGAGGCTGTGACCAGCAGCGGCTCTTGTTTGTTAAGGACGGTTTCCTCGTTTATCACACAGCGGCGGGCGGAGCGCTGGGAGGGGATTTCATACATGATATTGAGCATTATCTCTTCCATGACGGTGCGCAGCGCGCGGGCGCCTGTGCCGCGGCGGATGGCTTCCTGAGCGATAGCGGAGATTGCATCATCCGTTACTTCCAGTTCCACTCCATCCCATTCGAAGAACCTCTGGTATTGTTTGATCAGCGCATTCTTGGGCTCCACCAGGATTTGCTCCAGAGCCGCGCGCTCCAGAGCATCGAGAGTAGCCATCACCGGCAGCCGCCCTACGAATTCGGGGATGAAGCCGAATTTCAACAAGTCGTCAGGCAGCACCTCGGAGAGTGAGGACACATGCTTCTCCCTGGGTTTGGCGGTAAAGCCCAGACCTTGTTCGTTCATCCGGCTGGAGATTATCTGCTCCAGTCCGTCAAAGGTGCCGCCGCAGATGAAGAGGACATTCGTGGAATCAATCTGCAGACACTCCTGCTGGGGATGTTTGCGCCCCCCCTGTGGAGGAACATTGGCAACAGTTCCCTCAAGTATTTTTAAGAGCGCTTGTTGGACACCCTCTCCGCTCACATCCCTGGTGATGGAGGGGTTGTCGGATTTGCGGGTTATCTTGTCGATCTCGTCAACATAGACGATGCCTCGCTGGGCGCGCTCCAGATCACGGTCCGCCGCGTCATAGAGTTGAAGGAGAATATTCTCAACATCTTCTCCCACATAGCCGGCCTCAGTCAGACAGGTCGCGTCCGCCAGGGTGAAGGGCACATCCAGAATGCGCGAAAGAGTGGAGGCGAGTAAAGTCTTTCCACTGCCGGTGGGGCCGATGAGGAGAATATTGCTCTTCTGTAATTCAACCTCCTCATCACTGGAGCGGAGTTGAATACGCTTGTAGTGATTATAGACGGCGACGGAGAGAACTCGCTTCGCCTTCTCCTGACCGATGACATACTGACACAGCGCCTCGTAGATTTCCTTCGGCTTCGGAATAGGGCGGAGAGGTTCGTCCGGCTGCTCTCCGGGTGAAAGCCGGCGACCTTCTTCGCCGACCAGTTCGTTACACAGGCTGACACAATCAACACATATGAAGACCCCGTCCGGGCCCGCTATCAGCCGTGTTCCCTTGGGAAGTTCACTCTGGCGTTTGAAGCAGAAAGAACAGGTCGGTTCTCGGCGTTCGGTACGCATAGTTACCTCAACTTTTGCTGCGTCGCTTGCTCTGCCGCTCGCTTTTGCGAATTCACTCAACAGCAGGCAGCGTGGTGTGACATTTGCTGCTATTAGTCTCTTACTACGAATAGGCTTCTGATCCGATGCTGCTTGATGACATCAAGAAACCTTATGGCTATTGGTTGAGCACCTCGTCAATTATGCCGTAGTCCTTCGCCTCCTGGGAGGAAAGATAGTAGTCCCGTTCGGTGTCCCGCCGCACCTTCTCCAGGGGCTGGGAAGTGTGCTTGGCGAGCACCTCATTCAGCATGTCCCGCGTATAAAGCATCTCCCGCGCCTGGATGTCAATATCAGTTACCTGGCCGGAAAGCCCTCCTACATGTGGCTGGTGAATGAGAATCCTGGAGTGGGGGAGGGCAAAGCGTTTCCCTTCCGTCCCGGCCGCCAGCAATATCGCCGCCATACTGAAGGCCATCCCGACACAATAGGTTTGAATCGGCGGCTTTAGCAGCTGCATGGTGTCATAGATCGCCAAACCCGCGGGTACCACCCCTCCCGGCGAGTTGATATACATCTGCACCGGCTTCCCGGGGTCCTCTCCGGAGAGGAAAAGAAGTTGCGCGATGATGAGGTTGGCATAGTCATCATCCACAGAACCGCCGATGAAGACTATGCGATCTCTCAGCAGGCGAGAGTAAATATCAACGATGCGCTCTCCGCGCGGCGTCTGGTCAATAACTGTTGGGATTAGCACCATACCTCGTCTCCCCGCCCGGAATTGTGCCGAGCGCTCTTATTCTTTACCATGTTCAGGGCTTTCTGTCTGAACCGGAGCCTTCGCCTCCGGTTCCTCCAGGCTTATCTCCGCAGAGTCAAGCAGGACTTGAAGCGCCTTCTCCCGGCGCAGATGGCCGGCGATATCCTCAATGGCATTATCTGCCTCCAATGCGCGCCGTTTGGCCGCCGGGGAGACCTGGTCCCTTTCCGCCAGGCGTGCAATCTCCGCCTCTATCTCCTCGTCACTGGCAGTGATTCCTTCTTTTCTCTCCACTTCCCGCATGACGAGGAACCGCTTGAGATTGCGCTCTGCTTCTGTCTCCAGGTTCTTCTTCCACGCCGCATAAGTCATCCCGCGCCCGGCCAGGTAACTCTCCAGATTCGTGCCCTGTCTTTCCAATTCACTCGTCAATTCGTTCTCTCTCGCTTCCATGAATCTGTCTACGAGCAGGCGCGGCGGCTCAAACTCGGAGGCTTCAATCACTTGATTTACGAGCCGTTCCCGCAGGGCCTCCTCCGCCAAGTGAGCGGACAACTTCTCCAATGATTCTCGTATCCGCTTGCGGAGTTCCTCCAGATCTTTGACATCGGCCACCCGGCGGGCAAACTCATCGCTCAACTCCGGCAGGCTCCGTACTTTGACATCTTTTACAGTCACGACGAAGACGGCTTCCTTGTCCGCGAGTTCTGTATCAGGATGGTTCTTCGGCAGCCGGTTCTCTATCCGCAAGGCCTCCCCTTGCTTTGCTCCAAGCAGGCCCTCATTCAACTGTGGGAACAGCGAGTCATTTCCAACCTCCAGGGGATATCCCTGCACTCCGGCTTTCTCGACTATGTTGCCATCCACCTCGACAGCGTAGTCAATGATGGCTATATCGCCTTCTTCTATGGCGCGTTCGGGCTGGGGCACGAAACTCGACAAGCGTCCTCGAAGCCTCTCCAGTTCCTCCTCAACGGCTTCTTCCGTCACCTCCGCTGACGGCTTCTTCGCCTTTAACCTCCGATATTCTCCAAGTTTCACCTCAGGCATGATCGGGACCACAGCCCGAAAGGTGAAGCCTCCGTCCTCCTGAAGGCTTTCATCTTCCACCCGGGCGCGATCAATCGGCTCCAGCCCGGTCTCATCCAATGCCTCCAGGTAGCCGGAATGGGTGAGCCGCTCCTGCGCTTCTTTGCGGACTTCATCCATATTCAGCCTGGACTCAATCATAGCGCGGGGCGCACGGCCGGGCCGAAAACCCGGTATCTGGATACTCTTCGCCGCCGCCTGGAAGACTCTTTCCACCTCTGCAGCCACCGCATCCGGCCCCACAGAGATCCTCAGCCCGACTTCACCCTCCTCCTGGCGCTCGATCTCGACTTGCATCTCATCACTCCATTTCCTAATCCCTGCCGGCCGGCTTTCGGGCAAGAATAAGACAACCTCGTCCGCTCACCGCTTCATCATGTTGGACGAGGTTGGATCTCCGCGTGAATTCATACTGGAGCGGGAGAAGGGATTCGAACCCTCGGCCATCTGCATGGCAAGCAGATGCTCTACCACTGAGCTACTCCCGCCCGCCCCGCTCCTCACAAGAAGCGGCTCTTCCTGTCTTTGGTATCATATCCCGCCGCCCTCTCTCTGTCAAGATTCAGGCGCTCCCGGGTGTGATCATCCGGATTGAAGCAGAATACGGTTCTACTCCTCTTGCGCGGACGGTTTGCTCACCATCAACTTACCCGGTTCTCGCAAGCCCTCTCGCCCCGGATTTGGAGCGAGTCACCACTAAGCGGAATGTCTTTATGCCGTCTCGTTCCCTCCCCCCTTGTGGGGGAGGGCAGGGTGGGGAGTCGCCTATCTGTGGGAAAAGGACCGCCTCCGGTAGAGCAATCCGCACCGCCCGTCTACAGAACCGGGTAACGCTCACTCGCGACAGGCATTGACAGCCCCCTCAATTTATATTAGTATCAACGCATATACTAATGAAACGCACAGCCCGCAACTTGACCGAGATTCTCAAGGTAATGTGTGACCCGACGCGGCTTCGGATTCTCGAGGCGCTCTCGGGGGGACCGGTTTGCGTATCGGCGCTGGCGGATGCGGTGGGTATCTCGCAGTCCGCCGTCTCTCAACACCTGCGGGTGCTGCGCCAGGCGGGACTGGTGACGGCCGAGAAGCGGGGCTATTGGGTGCACTACCAGACGAATCGCAATGCGCTGAAAACGCTGTTCTCACAATTCGAACAATGGTGTGGGCAAGTATGTGAGCCCCCCAAGTCGGCTTGTCCCACCGCGGCCCAATGCCGCAAGACTCCTCGACACAGGAGTACCAAAAAGAAGAAAGGAGACTTACTGCTATGACTTCGGAAAGCGAAAACCTTTGCGAAAAGGGCAAAGACCCCAAGACCTGCAGCCCTGAACAGATCAAGGAATGCCACGGCGACGTCGCCGAGCACCCGTGTGAACAAGAAGAGAAGCAGGAGGAGGAGTAAAGAGGTCAGCTCCAAGAAGATGAGTCCTCCTCAGTAAATACCGTGGGCCCGCCAGCCGAAGCCTTGGCGAAAGCTGGTGGGCGAGGAGGGAGTCGAACCCCCACGCCTTGCGGCACGTGGTCCTAAGCCACGCGCGTCTGCCATTCCGCCACTCGCCCAGCGTGCACGAGAGAGTTGAGAGTAGAAAGTGGAGAAGTGAAACCACAGAAGCGTTCTACTTTCCACTCTCTCCTTTCACCTTTCTCACCAGCCGAAGCCTCGGCGAAGGCTGGTGGGCCGTACAGGATTCGAACCTGTGACCTTGGGATTAAGAGTCCCCTGCTCTACCAGCTGAGCTAACGGCCCAACCCACTGCAATCTATCACTACCCCAGCGCCCTCGTCAATAAGGGTCTTCGCGAAATCGCAAATTGTTCATACAGGAAACCCTGAGCGCGCCGCCGAAATTGGCATAAGGGAGTCCTTTACGGTTAGCCGATAGAACGGCCGAAAAATGACATCGTTCTTCAGAGTCCTGGCAGAGTCCGGCGCAGGAAAGTGCCGCGCCTTTCTCTCAGTATTGAGGGCCAGTTGCGCCCTTGGCGCTGAAAAGCGCAAACGCAGATTGGAGATACTGCTCATGCAGAGAAAGGAAATCTGCGAGATAAAGGACACCATCATCGAATTTGCCAGAGATTTCGAGAAGAAACGCGGCAAAGTCAGTGCCCACTTGGGCAGAAGTCAAATCATTGACGAACTTTATCGGAGAGAGCACAGCAGCAGGTTCATGAACAAGGCGCTCAAGGAGTTGTTGAAAGAAGGATATCTGAAGAGAATACCGGCGAAGATGAATGAGACTGTCTACGCGGCCGCTGCAAAACAGTACAGGAGTAAAACACACTGCTTGACGGAGACGCTCACAAAGATGGGCGTCTATTCCAGGGCTGTTGCAAAGCACAAACCATACCCTGAGACGCCCCGGTACGATCTGGAAGAGTGATCGCCCTTCAAGTCTGATAGGTCAGATAGACCAACCACAAGACGCCGATATTACCTGCCAGCCACGCAGCCGCCAGAACCGTCAGCCCAACCGCCTTTGCCCAGTGTTTTGATAACAGTGTCGCCAGCCCCACCACCCCCATGATGCTCAAGAGAGGCCACACCACTATCAAATATCTCCCTGCCTGCAGCGCGGTATAGTCCACGAACAACACATATCGCACGATCCCTCCGATGAGCATAATCACCGTTAAGAGCATGAGCGACAGGGTGTTCGCCTGCAGCGCGCTCAATCCGGTGCGGCGGCGCCAGTAATCTACCAGGGCCAGCATCAGCCCAAGAAATGCCACCAGGCTCAATACGCCCATGACGGCTTTATAGCCCAACTCCGGAATCACCCCTTGCTCTACCACCGCCCACCACGGCAGCCACAGAAACATGAGGGTCCTCTCCGCGGCAATCTCCAGAATAATGAACAGCCCGGGCCTGTCCCCCATTCCATAGGGTTCCCGTAAGGCCTGCCCCAAGCTCTCATAGAGCGGCCTCACATAAGCATAGACGGTGGGAGTGCCGCAGGTTGCCATATTGTAGGCGAACCAGCCTCCACAGATGACTGCGGCTACCCCCAGCGCCGCACACGCTCTTCCCACCCGCCGCAAGCCGATATTCTCCGAGCCTGGCGGCCTTGCCGCGGCCGTTACTATGATGAGTCCAGGCAGTAGGGCCAGCGCCGATTCCTTGACCAGTATCGCCAGCCCCGTTAGTACTCCCGCAATTACTATGTTCGCCAGGTTCGTCTTTCCGGAGAGTATCCGGGCCCATTGATACACGACCGCGGCGAAGGCCACGATTGCCAGACCGTCATTGTTCACCACCGAAGTGATATAGGTGAACATGGGCAGAAAAGCCAGTATTGCGGAACTGGCGAGACACACGGAGAAATCCTTGGGAAACAGCAGGCGCGCCAGTTTCCATTCCAGCAGCAATGCCGCCAGGCCGATGAGAATCGAAAACCAGCGCAGCCGTATCCAGATGGCATCTGTCGGTAGTCCCGCAAATATTCGATACGGGATTGAGGCCAGCGCATAATAGACGGGCGGGTGTTGTCGCTGATGTGAAAGTGATTCGCCGGGTACGTATTTGGCCATATCCCCTTGAATCTTGGGCAGGCGGAAATCCAGGGCCACGGATTTGACATAGACGAAGTGCGCGGGCTCATCCGGGCCCCATTTCAAGCGGGTGGAAAATGAATACAACACCGACAAGACGACATAAAGCAGAATGATCGCCACGAGGATAATCTTGGCAAAGCGCGGCAAAGGCGGCCTGGCATTATCCGCGGAAATCTTCTCGTCTTTTGCCTTCTGTTTGCTCATCTCTACTCACTAAATATTCGCAAGAGAAGTGTTTGCTTCCTGCCAAAAGCAACAAGGAATCCCTGCTGCCGCGGGGTAAGATAGATTTACCCACTTCAATAGAGAGGAAAGACAAGATGAAGCCTGTAGAGATTGCGAGGGACATTTACTGGGTGGGCGCGCTGGATCCTCGAATACGCCGCTTCGACATAGTCATGGAGGCCCCCCATGGCACAACTTACAATGCCTATCTGGTGAAAGGTAAGGAGAAGACCGCGCTCATTGATCTGGTGAAACCCCCCTTTAAGGAGGTATTCTTCTCCAACCTGGAGAGCCTGGTTGATTTATCGGAGATTAACTATGTGATATTGAGCCATACGGAGCCGGATCATTCCGGTGTGCTGGGGGATTTCTTGCAGAAAGTCCCTTCCGCCCGCGTGGTGGCAATGAGCACGGCGGGCCGGTTCATCCAGAATCTGCTAAACCAGGACATTAATCCACTCCTCGTAGAAGACGGCCAAACCCTGGACCTGGGCGGCCGGCGACTCACCTTCATCCAGGCCCCCTTTTTGCACTGGCCGGACACCATGTTGACCCACCTGGAGCCGGACAAGATACTCTTTACCTGTGATTTCCTCGGCTGCCATTACTCTGATGAAAGGCTGTTCGACGACCGCGCCGGAGATTTCTCTCCTGAGTTCCAATACTACTTCGACTGTCTCTTCCGCCCTCACAAAGCCTATGTATTGCGCGCGCTGGAGAAACTCGCCGGGCGGGAAATCTCGATGATAGCCACTGGTCACGGCCCCCTCCTTCGCTCTGACCCGAAGAAGTACATGGAACTCTATCGAACCTGGAGCACTTCGCCGGAGAAGACGCAAAAAACTTTGGCCATTTTCTATGCCAGCGCTTACGGCAATACCGCCCGCATGGCAAAGGAGATAGCAGTCGGCGCCGAATCCGAGGGAGTCAAGGCGGGCCTCTATGATGTCGTGACCACTGATATGAATGAAGCCGTTGATCGGCTGGAGGAGGCGGATGGTGTACTGGTGGGCTCCCCGACTATGAATGCTGACGCGGTGAAGCCGGTCTGGGATCTATTATCTTCACTTGTCACCATCAAAGTGAGAGGGAAAGTGGGCGGAGCTTTCGGCTCATTCGCCTGGAGCGGGGAGGCTCCCAAACAACTGGAGGACCGGCTGAAAGGGCTGAAGTTCAAGGTTCCCCTCTCCGCGCCGCGGGCCAACTTCGTGCCCTCAGAAGAGGATCTGCAGGCCTGCCGCCAGTTCGGCGCGGATATCGCCAAAGCGATCAAGGGGGCTTGCACTCCCAGTAGTTCTTTGCGAACTTCGCGTCTTTGCGGTTAATCTCTTATCTGGGTACGGCCCCGAAACGGGCGAGGATCTCGCTTATCGGGGAATCATTGTTGGTCGCCTGACAAACATAATCGGCGGCGGCTTTCACTTCCGGATGAGCATTGGCGAC
>WVXJ01000098.1:22238-33233 GCA_011773575.1 Armatimonadota bacterium
GGATCGGAAGGATCGGCGAGAAGAATAATCTTGGTTGGACTGCGCCCTTTGAATCTCTCCAGATCGGGGACAAACTGATAAGGCGAACCGGTGCGGGAATTGTAGAGGTCGGCGAACCGTCTCAGTTTTGGATCATCACAGGCATATAGAACTTCGTCCAGGTAGTAATTCAGATGGAAGTGTTCCGCGCGCGCATAATCAATCAACTTGTCGGCATATTGAGCGGGTAGAGGTATCTCCGTGAGGACTGCATCCCCGCGGCCCCGGCTGTCTCTCGCCATACCGCCATTGTAGGAGATAATAGGGCCGTCCAGTCCCAAAGAATCAGGATAGCGGCGAATGGAGTCACTCATCCGACCGGAAGCAAAGACGACATGCAGGCCCCGCGCCGCGGCCTCTTGCAGTGCTGTTGCATCCTGGGAAGAAATCTGGTGGTCATCATTCAAGAGAGTGCGGTCTAAATCGAGTGCGAGTATGCGAAAATTCATCGGAAGAGGTGTGTCCCGTTGGGCCGTCAGTCTATCTTCTCAACATCTCCGAAGTTCAAATCAACCGGAGTCTCCCGGCCGAAGATGGAGACCAATACGCGAAGTTTCTCCTTGGCAAGGTTGACCTCATCAATCGTGCCCTGGATACCGTCAAAAGGTTCGGAGATGATGCGGACCAAATCCCCCTTGTGCCAGGCGGCCTTGATGCGGGGGGCGTCTGATCCCACGGTTTGCAGGAGGTTGTCTATCTCCGTCTGGCTGAGAGGGACCGGTTGACGGTTGGGCCCGATGAAGCCGGTCACCCCGGAGGTGGACTGCACCAGGTGGCGGGTGGAGTCATCCAGGACCATCTCAACGAAGACATAGCCTGGATAAACCTTATGTCGGGTTATCTGGCGTTTGCCGCGTCGAGTGCCTTTCAGCTCTTCTTCGCTAAGCACCAGCACCCGGCCGAAGCGGTTCTCCAAGCCGGCCGCGGCGGCTCTGCGCTGGATAGTGCGAGCCACCCTTTCTTCCTGGCCGGTGAATGCGTGAACCACATACCACTGCTTTTCCATCTGATCCCCCGTCACCGCGTCTCAAACAGTCTGCGAGTAAAGAGCCCGAGCACCGTATCGAATACGAACAAACACAGGCCCACGAATATGACCGCGGCCAACACCACCATGGTGAAGTTCTTCACATCCTGCCTGGAAGGCCAGGAGACCTTCTTCAGTTCCTGCCAGGACTCGTTAAAGAAATTCACGATTTTGCTTCCAAACCTCGGCCTGCTTCTCACTGGAACCTTCTCTTCAACCTATTGTTTGAGTATCGCCTGGGGATGAAACTTGCGCCGGTCCGCCAAGGAACAGGCGAAAAGATGGCAGGCCCGGCCGGGTTCGAACCGACGACCACCGGTTTTGGAGACCGGCGCTCTTCCAGCTGAGCTACGGGCCTGCACCCTTTTCACCGCGCTAGGACTTCCCGGCGCGAGCATTGATGGCCGTTTCCCGGTGCTGGGTATGGCTCTTGCACCGGGGGCAATATTTCCTTATCTTCATACGATCAGGGTCATTGCGCTTGTTCTTTACGCTCAAGTAGTTGCGGCTGCGACAAGTGCCGCAGGCCCACCAGAAACCCCGATCTTGTGTTCTTCCAGCCCGTGGCAACCCGGTTCTCCTTACCGGCCGACGGCTTGCATAGCAGTCGGCGTTGAATTACCAATCCGAATCTACCATACTCGCTAGCCGTGGTCAAGAGCCCCTCAGGGCATCCACCGGCATACCTCCGAAGGAACCGAGTTGCCTGGTTGGCTCCGGCGGCGCTCAGCGAGAGCGGCCGGCGACCAAATCCTTCAATTCCTTGCCGGGTCGAAAGGCGGGCACCTTGGTGGCCGGTATGTTGATGATTTCAGCAGGGTTGCGAGGATTGCGTCCTGTGCGTCCTTTGCGCTTTCTTACTTCAAATGAACCGAAGCCGACAATCTGAACCTTATCACCTTTCTTGAGTGCCTTCTTGATACTGTCCAACACCGCCTCTACCGCGGCCGCGGCATCTTTCTTCTTCAGACTGGCCACTTGCACCACTTCTTCCACCAACTCTGGCTTGGTCATCCTGCTTTCTCCTTTTTGTTGATTAATGAGAATCTCGCCCGCTGGAGTTGGCTTCTCCACCGGGCGAGTAACTCTTTCTGCCTGGACGCGAAAACACCTTCTTCTCTAGTGGGAAAAACTTCAAATCGTCTCCGCAAGAAAAGCAACTGCCGGACCGTCTCAAAACGGCCCGACAGGCTAAAGCGAGATGTCAACCATCCCTCAGTAATCCCAGGGTTGGGTGGGGGCTCTTCCCGCGGCGGCTCCTGCTGCGCCGCCGAAGCGGTAGCATAGACCAAAGAAGACGTCGTCTTCATCCAGTCCAATTCCGCCCAAAGCGGCGTTGGTTGTGCCCACCTCCAGCCACAGAGGCTTAGTACCTCCTACAGGGTAGCGCAATACCGCGGCAAAGGGTGTATCTACATCGATGCCGCTCGCTCTCTTGCGATATTCCACCGCCAGAATGCTGCCGTTCTCACCGGTGAACTCAAGACCCACAAAAGGCCTCGACAGTTCCTCAGAGATCGGAGAGTCAAAGTTCATCCATATCGCGCCCAGATGGGCCTTCGCACTTGCTACGCCGGCTCCACCGCCAAAGCCCAGACTCTTGCTGACCACAACGAAAATCGTCGTAACCCTGGCATCATCACCATTGTCTATCTTTCCGTAGGAGAGACCTATGGCTGCCGAAGCACTGTCTTTTTCCTCGTGCGCGATCATGTACTTACCGCCGACATTCCACATCTTCAGATCTTCGCCTCCCGGATCGACCTTGACCTTGTTATACGCGGCCCAGACTTCAGCGTTCTCACCCACTCCCGCGACGGCGCGGATAGGCAGCATCTCTGCTTCCCCGTACATCCCCAGCGAACCGCCCAAAGCCTTCGCTCCAATATCAACCTCTTGATAGTCCACAGCCAGATCCACCGCGCCTGCTGGCACAACCTCCGCGGTGGGTAGAGTGACCAGGCCGGTGGCCCCGCCCAAAGTCGGATAGGCCCACCCGGCCGCTCCCCCCAAGCCCAGCATAACTGCAACCAGTACTGCCATGTAGACTCGCATCCGAGCTTCCTCCTGTTTAAGTTTCTTTGCTGAGATCCATAGGTGTCGTTGCACAATAACGGCCTACAGCAAGAATACGTCATCGCTGGATTACTGAAGTGAACCCTACCACGCCTGTATGGCGCGGTCAAGAATGAGTTTAGTGCGTTTCTGCAATCTCCACAGCGATTCTACTCAGAACCGCGAGATAATCCTGTATTAGGCAAACCAGGTAGAAAAAAAACAGCCTGCCCGCCACGAATCTTGGCGGGCAGGCAAAAGCGAGATGTCTCTTACCTCTTAGTAACCCCAAGGCTGTGTGCGAGCGCCTGTTCCGGCGGCTCCCGCTGCACCACCAAAGCGGTAGCACAGACCGTAGAAGATGTCGTTGTCATCCAATCCAACGCCGGCCAGGGCAGCATTGGTTGTACCAACCTCCAGCCACAAGGGTGTGGCTCCGCCCACCGGGTAGCGCAATACCGCGGAGAATGGAGCGTCCTCGTCAATGTCGCTGTCGTCCATGCGGTATTCCACCGCCAGACTTGCGCCTCCTTCTCCGGTGAACTCAAGCCCCACGAAAGGCTCAATCAGGTCCTCGGAAATCGGGGAGTCGAAGTCCATCCACATCACGCCCAGATGGGCCTTTGCGCTTACCACGTCGGCTCCACCGCCCATGTTCAGGCTCTTGCTGGCCACGGCGAAGGCCGTCATGATATCCACATCATCACTGTTTTCTAGCCTTCCAAAGGAGGCGCCTATCGCCGCAGAGACGTTGTCTTCGGCCTCGTGGGCGATCATGTACTTCACGCCCGCGTTCCATACCTTCAAGTCTGTGGAATCGAGGTCGGCGTCATTGTACGCGGCCCAGATTTCAATGTCATCTGCCACTCCCGCGACAACGCGTATTGGCAGCATCTCCGCTTCCTCCTCGTACATCACCAGCGAAGAAGCCAAGGCCTTCGCTCCGACATCCACTTTCTGGTAGTCCACGGCCAGATCTACCGCGCCCACTGGCACAACTTCCGCGGTAGGTACAGTGACCAGGCCGGTGGCCCCGCCCAGACTGGGGTAGGCCCAAGCGGCCGTTCCTCCCAAAGCCAACACTACTGTAATCAGCACTACCATGTAAACTCGCATGCAAGTTCCCTCCTGTTACGGTTTCTTTGCTGAGAGTCACAAGAGCCGCCGTCAAACGGCGGCGCGCGTGACGTGCCCCGTGCTATATGCATCTCCTCCTAACACATATACCATGCTATGACGCTTCCTTCTTCTACTTATATCATCCCGGAAAGCAAGAAAACCCTACCATCCTTGTTCAAAAAGGAGAGTACATCAATCTTGACGAAGTAGAATTCCATGTCCCTGCTCATTCGCAATCCAACAGTAGTGGATGGGACAGGTGCGCCCCCGCGACGCGCCGACCTGGCCGTGGAAGGTGATATTATTACCGCGGTTGGAAAAGTCTCCGGTTCCGCCAAACAAATAATTGATGCCTCCGGACAGTTCGTCGCCCCAGGTTTCATTGACATACACTCCCATACCGACCATCTTCTTCTGGCCAACCCTCTGGCGGAGAGCAAACTCTTGCAGGGAGTCACCTGTGAAGTAGGAGGCAATTGCGGTGTTTCCGCCGCTCCCTTGGAGCGGGAGCACGAGCTCACCATGGCGGAAGCGCTGGCGCCGTATGGGGCGCAAGTTGATTGGCAGGAACTGGATGAATTCCTCACGCGCCTGGACAAATGCCGCATCGGCCCAAATTTCGCAACCCTGGTTGGCCATGGGAACCTGCGAGGCCGCGCCCTGGGACATGAGAGCACAGAAGCGACCTTGGACGAAATGGACAAAATGAAAGAAGAGGCCCAGCGCGCGTTCCGGCAAGGAGCCTTCGGCATCTCTGCAGGCCTCGTCTATCCACCCGGGTGTTATGCCGATGCAGAAGAACTCACCGAGGTCGTCGGCACAGCCCGCGGGCATGGATTCTTCTCTCTCCATATGCGAGACGAAGGCGCCCACCTGAGAGAATCTGTGGAGGAGGCCCTGCGAATCTGTCATCACAGCCGCGTCCCGCTCCACATCTCACACCACAAGGTCACCGGCGAGAAGAATTGGGGCCTCGTGAAAGACACCGTGGGGAAGATCGAGGAGGCGCGCCGAGCAGGCCTGGATGTCACCGCGGATATCTACCCTTATACAGCGACAAACACAGACCTCTCCGTAGTGTTGCCGGACTGGGTAAAACAGGGCGGAATGAAAGCCATGCTTTCTCGCTTGGGGGATTCAACCGCACTGGAGAGAATCAAGCAGGACTGGGGTTCACGCGCAACAGATCCGGAGGAATGGGAGGGATATATTATATCCCGCACCTTTGACATGGAAAATAAGAGGAAGGGACTTGAGGGGACACGCATAAGCGAGGTCTGCCAAGCTTGGCGTCAAACCCCGCTGGAGATAGTGGTCAGTCTGCTGAGGGCCGATGAGGGCCGCACAGAGATCATACGTTTTGGCATAAGTGAAGAGGATATCGAGACAGTTCTTCAGCAGCCGTGGACAATGGTGGGCTCAGATGCCGCGGCGAAGGACTTTAAAGAAGAATGGGGCCATCCCCATCCGCGCGGTTTTGGCACTTTCCCCCGGGTGCTGGCGGAGTACGTCAGAGAAAGGGGGATTCTTGCATTACAGGAAGCCATCCGGAAGATGACCTCATTGCCCGCCTGGAGGCTGGGTCTCGCAGACAGGGGAAGGATTGCTCCGGGCTGCAAAGCCGATTTGGTGGTCTTTGATCTCAGCTCAATCGCTGATAAGGCCACTTATCAGCAGCCGCTTCAGGCCCCCCAGGGAATCACATGGGT
Source organism: Armatimonadota bacterium (assembly GCA_011773575.1). Taxonomy (GTDB): domain Bacteria; phylum Armatimonadota; class Hebobacteria; order Hebobacterales; family WVXJ01; genus WVXJ01. The sequence goes on from WVXJ01000098.1 coordinate 28,188, forward strand.
AATTGTGAACGGCGTTGTGGTCGCCAGAGAAGGAAAACTGACCGGAGCAAGGCCCGGAATGGTACTAAGGGCTCAATAGAGGAGAATAATATCCGTCGGAATCGGGAATGTTCTCTTTGGGTGTAATTTCCTTCATCAGGCTCATTTATCATACTAATACGGTGAAGACTGGTGCTGAGAGCGGTTTCTCGTTGGCTGATAGCCATAATCGTTTCTATACTACTGATCGCCATCACCTGGCTGGTTCTTGAGTTCAGGGGGATAGCCGCCTCCTATACTCACCTCTACTATATCCCCATCATCCTTGCCGCCGTTTTTCTGGGAGATGTGCGGGGTGTCATTGTCGCACTGATAGCGGCGGGCTTGAGCGGCTGGGTCACCTATACCACTCGGGGATTGAGCCCTGTTGCAAGCGAAATCGTCATTCGTACCATGATCTTCTTCGCCATTGCCGTGCTGACAGCGCGGCTCTCCGCCATTCTGAAAGAAAAGGGTGAGGAAGCCTCCAGCCTCTTCACCGTTTCCCACGCCGTTAGCCAATCCCTTCGCCTGGATGACATACTCCCCAACATCGCCAGGATGTCGGCCCAGATCACTGAGGGACAAGCCAGTATTATCCGCCTGCTCGCTCGAAAAGGAGATGAACTGCGGCCTGCTGCCTCCTGGGGACTCTCTTCGGACTACATCTCCAAGGGCCCCGTGCGGGTCAGCGATTCGGTAGTAGACCAGGAGGTGAAGCGAGGTAAGGTGGTGATGCTGTCTGACCTGCGCCAGGATCATCGCGCCTACCACTATCGGCAGGAAGCCATCGCGGAGGGATTACTCTCCTGCATCTGTGTGCCGCTTCAGCGAGGGGAGAGATTCCTGGGGGTGTTGCGCGTCTATTCCGACTATCCCCGCCATTGGAGCCGGCGTGATGAAAGACTCCTGCGCGCCCTTGCCGGAGAAGCGGCGGTGGCAATTGAGAATGCTCAATTACATGAGACCCTGCGGCGCTCCTATTGGGAGACAGTGCGTGCTCTCACGCGGGCGATCGAGGCAAAAGATCCTCAGATGTTGGGCCATTCCGAGAGAGTGACCGGGTATGTGCTCCAGATCGCCCGTCAGATGGGCCTCTCCCCGGACGAAATGGAGATCCTGCGCTTCGCCGCCACTCTTCACGATATCGGCAAGATCGCCGTGGAAGAGCAACTCCTGCGGGTCTCGAATCCTCAGGCCTATCGCGATGCCCTGGAGAAGAACCATCCTCTCGTAGGGATGTCTATTCTCCAGCCGGCGGAGTTCCTCCGCTCTGCTCTCGATGGAGTGCGCTATCATCATGAGCGCTATGATGGTACCGGCTACCCGGAAGGTCTCAAAGGGGAGCAGATTCCTTTACAGGCGAGGCTGCTCGCCGTGGCAAATGGTTATGACGCGCTCACCCACCCTCCATCAGGCAAAGAGCCTCTTTCTCCGCAAAGCGCCCTGGCCGAACTTGAGCGCCAAGCAGGCAGTGCTTTCGATCCAGGCGTGGTGGATGCACTCTCGGCCGCTCTTGGCAAAAGGGTTGAAAGGCGGACCAAAGTCGAGACTCCCGGCTCGGGAAGCACGAACCCCTGAGTGCCGGGTAGGCCTGCCGGTAAGAGAGAGTCTCGATTGACTTCGAGGGATTCTCCTAGGATTAAGACCTCGGCTTGTTGTATATGTTGTATCATGTAAACTCCGATATTACCCCCTGGAGAAGATCAAGATGTACGGGAAAAGATTACTTCATTGCTTACTGCCGCTCTGCTGCCTCTATCTGCTGGCAGTGATCTTGACCGGTTGCGGTAAGGGATCTGATGGAAAAGAGGAAGCGGGCCGGAAAACGGAAATCGTCTTCTGGCATTCCTATGTGCAGCATACCTGGCCCGCCCTTGAGGAGCTGGTCAAGCGCTTTGAGGAGGAGCATCCTAATATAACCCTAAAAGCCCAGTATGTGCAGACTGGTGACGCCCTGCTGCAGAAACTGGCCGCCTCCACCGCCGCCGGTACCGCCCCGGATGTCTGCTGGGTGCACATTGATTGGCTGGCGCCGCTGTCGCGGGAGGACCTTATCTACAACTTGGAGGAACTGGCAGAAAAGTATGGGGGGTTGGAAGAAGAAGAGAGGGCGGATTTCGTCCGCGGCATGTGGGATATCTCCCACTACCGGGGCGAACTTCGGATGATGCCTCTCGAGATAACCAGCCTCGCCCTCGCCTACAACAAAGACCTTTTCCGAAAAGTCGGCCTCGATCCCGATAAACCGCCCAAGGACTGGGAAGAGTTCGTCGAGTATGGCAAGAAGTTGACCATCCGCAAAGGAAAGGATGTGGAGCAGTGGGCCACCACCATTCCTATCTACACCGGCCTGCAGATACAGAGTTACACGGTCTGGCTGTGGAGTGTTTTCCTGTGGGGCGAAGGGGGCCTGTACGCCGATCCCGGTGGAGAAAAGGTTGCCTTCAATAATGAGGCCGGTGTGCGGGCGCTGCAGTTCTGGGTGGACTTGCAGCACAAATACAGAATAGGCAGCATGACCACCCCGGAACAGGGCTTTGAGAGCCAGAAGGTGGCCATGGCGCTGATGGGTTCATGGGACCTTCCCCACCTCAATGACATGGCCTTCGATTGGGGGCTGGCTCCGCTTCCGGCCGGCTCCAAGCGCCGCGTAGCCCCGCTCGGGGGTGAATTCTTGGTCATTTTTCGCCAGAGCAAACACCCCGAAGAGGCCTGGGAGTTCGTCCGCTGGTTCGTTACCCCGGAGATCCAAGAATGGTGGTCCGAACGGTCCAAGTATCTGCCGGTTCGTCTCTCCGCACTGGAAAGTCCCAGCTACAAGGCCTTCCTTGAGACCGACCCCGGCCTGAAAGTCTTCGCCGAACAGATGCCTTATGCCTACGCCGAGCCGATTCAACTTGAACAGGCGAGTGAGATAGACTTACTCCTGTTCGAAGCGCTGGAGAAGGCCGTGCGTAAGGTCGCCACTCCCCGAAAAGCCCTCAATGATGCAGCGAGAGAAGCCAATGAAGTCCTCGCCAAGGCCAGAGAGGCGGAACGGGCCCAAGGCGGTGAACAGAGATAGCCAGATTGCTGAAGGGTCGGCGCGAAGAAGGCAAATATGAAGCCCGGAGGAGCGCGGTCCGTCTTCCTACGCGTATACGTGAGAACTGAGAAAACCGACGGCCTTGACAGCCCCTAAGGGCGATGCTAAAATCCCCGCCGCGAGTCATGGGAGGCCACTTCTTTCGGACCAGGGTTGCGCGCGCGCTAATAACATGCATCAGCATCGCCCTGATGCTTAGCCTGCTGGGATGTGGCCGGCCGAAACCTCCGCCACCCCCACCTCCACCGCCTCCACCGACCAGTTCCACAGACACCAAAGCAGATATGGAGGTGGCGAAAAGCACTGTCATTGACTACGTGCGCGCCATCTACGCAGAAGATTACCAAACCGCTTACGCGCTGCTCTCCGCGGAATCCAAGCGCCGCCACTCCGAGGAGGCGTTTGCTCGAGAGGCGAAAGCCGCCTTTGTATTGTATGATTTGGAGGAGGCGCGCGCGGAGAGTCGAGGAGAAGACGCCGCGGAAGTCGTAATGGCCTTACAACAAGAGGAAGAGCCCGGGGCTAAGGCTTTTTCGGTGGTGAAAGAAGATGGCGAATGGAAGATCGTTTACTACGAAGGTAAACCACTGTTCCCTTACGGAGAGTAAAGGGACAACTCTACTAACAAGTGAGAGCCGACGAAAACAATGAAAGTCATTCTTCTCGAAGAAATAGCCGGCCTGGGCGAGGCCGGAACGGTTACAGAAGTGGCCGGAGGTTATGGACGAAACTTCTTGATTCCCCGCGGACTGGCGCTGCAGGCCACCGCGCGGAACATGAAGAACTTGGAGCATACGCGGGCTGAGATAACCAAGAAACAGGGCCGCCTTCAGAGCGAAGCCCAGGCCCTGGCCCAACGATTGGAGAGCGCCCCGTTGAAGATTCCTGCACGGGCGGGAGAAGAAGGCAGGCTGCATGGCAGCATAACGACCCATGACATCGCCGAGGCCTTGGCCGCCCAGGACATCGAAGTGGACAGACGCAAGATTCATCTGGAAGAGCCAATCAAGGTCCTGGGTTCTCATAGTGTCAAGATAAAGTTGAGCAAGGAGGTGGAGGCCGCGCTGACGCTGGAGGTTGTCGCAGAAGAGGTCCCCGCCGGCGAGTGAGCCGGACCGGTTTCAACTGCGAGATCCACATCTAAGAAGGCAGCAGCGGGCCTGTGGCGAACGGACTCCAGGCACTCAGAAGGCTCGTTGTCTGTTTTCGATCCTCGGCCTCCTGCCTGCCGGCATCCATTCTTTTCCGAATCGTTGACCCGTCCTGCAACTGTCCGTCATTCATTAATTTATGGAGACCATTATGGAGACAGCCGCCCTGGTTACGAAACTCGCTCCCCAAAGCCTGGAGGCGGAGATGGCCACCCTCGGCGCGATGATGATGGAACGGGAGGCCATCGCCCGCGTGGTGGATGTGCTGGAGCCGGATGACTTCTACCGGGAAGTGAATCACTGGATCTATGATGCCATCTGCTCACTCTTCAATGAGGGAGAGCCGGTTGACCTGATAACTCTAGGGGAGAGGCTGAAAGAGCGGGGCCAACTCGAACAGGTAGGAGGGACCGCCTATCTGAACGGCCTTCTCGAGGCGGCGCCGACGGCCGCCGCCGCCTCCTATTACGCCAAGATAGTACGGGAGAAATCTTCCCTTCGTCGTCTGATTCAGGTTTCCGGGGAGATCAGTAAGCGCGCTTATGAGGCCGCCGACACCGACGTCCAGGAGGTCATAGATGAATGCGAGCGGCTGGTCTTCTCCGTCGGAGAACGTACCATTTCTCCGACCTTTGTGCCCTTAAAGACCCTCCTTTCCGAGGCCTTTGAAAGAATAGACGAAAGCCAGCGCACTCATGTCCCCGGCTCGGGCCTGCGGATCGGATTCGCCGATCTCGATGACCTCACTACAGGCCTGCAGGCCGCTGATCTCATTATCATGGCGGCCCG
>WVXJ01000098.1:33248-34349 GCA_011773575.1 Armatimonadota bacterium
GAAAAACAGCCTGTCGCCATCTTCAGCCTGGAGATGGCAAAAGAACAGATAGCCATGCGGTTCTTATGTTCTGAGGCGCGCATTGACCAGCAGGCGATGCGTCAAGGGTATGTCTCTGATGAAGGGATGGCTAGTATCACCCGCGCCGCGGAAACTCTCTATCGCGCCCCCATCTATGTGGATGATACTCCCACCATGAATGTCCTGGAGATCCGCGGCAAGGCGAGACGGCTGAAGGCCGAGAACGGCCTCGCACTGGTGATTGTGGATTACCTGCAACTAGTACACGGCTTCGGGCGCTTCGAAAACCGCAACCAGGAAATCTCCCAGATAGCCAGAAGCCTGAAGGCCCTGGCGCGGGAGTTGCACGTGCCGGTGGTTGCGCTTTCCCAGTTGAGCCGGGCGGTGGAGGCGCGCTCCCCTCGCCGGCCCCAGTTGTCCGACCTGCGAGAATCCGGCTCACTCGAACAAGAGGCCGATGTAGTGGCCTTCATCTATCGGCCCGCCTACTATGGGGATGACGAGCTTCAGCGCGCCAACTACCTCTCTTCAGACCCGCACGTGGCGGAAATCATTGTGGCGAAACAGCGCAATGGCCCGGTAGGCACCAAGTTGCTGGGCTGGAACAGCCCCTATGTGCGCTTCGAGAACCTTGCCGAAGGCGTCCAGCCGCCGGACGAAGAAGAATAGAGGGGAGAAGTCCAAGGGTCTAGAGTCAAAGAGTCTGGAGTCGAGAGTCGAGAATCCCTGACACCTGACACCTGATCCCCGACACCTGGACTCACGGAACCACACATGGGCTGGGACAGAATAGCGGGCGGGTTCTGCATAATCGTGGGCCTCTCACTGGTGGCAGGTTTCCTCTCTCAATTTCGTGAGCGGGGATATGTCGGCTGGCTGGGGCTCTCCTTCCTGGCTTTGGCCGCAGCCGCCTTCTGGTCGGCAAGCAATGAGACGGCGCGAAACTACGCCATGATAGTAGCCGGCGTTTTCTTCGTCTTCTCATTCTACTCTGCGGTGCAGCAGACACGCGAGCGGCTCGCCGAAATCCGCCGCCGCCACGAGGCCTTCGAAGAACAGATGCTGGCCATGTTGCAGGTC
>WVXJ01000098.1:34487-37128 GCA_011773575.1 Armatimonadota bacterium
CACGCCCTCGTCTGGAAAATAGCGCAAAGCCCGCGGGTAAGTGAAATCTGGTGTGCCCCCGGAAACTCCGGTATCAAACAGACAGCGGAACTCTCTCATCTCAAGGCCGATAATGCTCCGGGATTGGCCGCACTCGCCGACCAGTTGAAGATTGACCTGACTGTGGTAGGCCCCGAAGCCCCTTTGGCCTTAGGCATTGTGGACCGTTTTCAAGAAGAGGGACTGCGCGTCTTCGGGCCCGACAAGAAGGCCGCGGAACTCGAATCCAGCAAGGTCTTCGCCAAGCGGCTCATGCAGAAATACGATATACCATCGGCCGATTTTGCCGAATTCGATGACGCCCAGAAAGCCCTCGATTATCTCAAGGGCATTTCGCCCCCGGTGGTCGTCAAGGCCGACGGGCTTGCCGCCGGCAAGGGTGTAATAGTGGCGCACAGCCGCGAAGAAGCCGAAGCCGCGGTGCGTTCCATAATGATAGACAGGGAATTCGGCCGCGCCGGCAACCGCTTGATCATCGAAGAATATTTGGAGGGGCTGGAGACAACCATAATGGCCTTCGCCGCCGGCACGAGATTCTTCACCATGCCCCCCTCCCAAGACCACAAGCCGATCTTCGATGGTGACAAGGGCCCCAACACCGGTGGAATGGGCTGCTATTCACCGGTGCCGATGGTTACTCCGGAACTGGAGAAAGAAGCGCAGGAGAAGATCATTGGCCCCACATTGAAGGCGATGATGCAAGAGGGCCGGCCCTATTTCGGGATCCTCTACGCGGGTCTCATGCTGACGAAAGAAGGATTGAAGACGCTGGAGTTCAACTGCCGCTTCGGAGACCCGGAAACTCAGGTAATTCTGCCTCTGCTGGAGAGTGACCTGATGGATGTACTCGAGCCTATCGCGGATGGCAAGATGGGCGAAGCCCCTCGCTGGAGCAAGCGCGCCGCCACCTGTGTGGTTATGGCCTCCGGCGGCTATCCCGGCAAATATGAGAAAGAGAAGCAGATATCCGGCCTCCAGGACGCAGAAAGCCTCGAGAATGTAATCGTCTTCCATGCCGCCACCTCTCGCATGAGAGATGGCTGGTACACGAATGGTGGGCGAGTGCTGGGTGTGACCGGCCTGGGAGAAAACCTAGAGGCGTCGGTACAGCGCGCTTATGAAGCCGTCGAAAAGATCACCTGGGAAGGGGTTCACTATCGCCGCGACATCGCCGCCAAAGCCCTTTCCACCATGAAGACGAAATAGTCCCGCCGTTCGGTAACCCGCTCTCTGTTGGGCAGGAGTTCATTCACCCAGAGCGCACTCGAAGGATGGAGCGATTATCACCGCAAAGACGCAGAGGACGCAAAGAAATCGGTAGCCGCAGGCTCCAGCCTGCGTTCGTTCGCTGTAGGGCGGGGGTTCCAACCCCCGCCGGATCTTCCTGAAAGGGTTTGGGGGCGGGGTTCGCAAACCCCGCCGTAAGCAGCAAGAGGTTCTGAAAGGGTGAACGATGAGAAAAACCACAAGAAAGAAGAAGCCGCCCTTGGTTGCCGTAATCATGGGCAGCGCCTCAGACAAATCCATCATGCAAGACGCCGTCACCGCGCTCAAGGAGGCGAAGATTCCCCATCAAGTACATTTAATGTCCGCTCATCGCAGCCCCAAGAAAGTGGCCCAATTCGCCGAGGGCGCCAAAGCGCGGGGGCTCAAGGTGATTATCGCGGGCGCAGGTTTGGCCGCGGCCCTGCCGGGAATGATCGCGGCTTATACCGACCTGCCCGTCATAGGCGTGCCTATCGCCTCCGATGAACTGGGCGGGCTCGATGCTCTGCTCTCCATCGCCCAGATGCCCAAAGGTGTCCCCGTCGCCAGTGTGGGCATAGACAACTCGAAAAACGCCGCCCTCCTCGCCATCCGCATCTTGAGCCTGTAAGGGCGGATGGCTATTTTGGGGACGGGGTTCGTAAACCCCGCCGGTTGTTGTAGGGCGGGGTCTCTGCTTGCCCTGAGTGGAATCGAATGCGTGTCCCGCCGTATTTTCCCGGTAAACAATGACACAGAAAAAGGCCGACTACTCCGAAATCTCCAAGGTGTATGACACCGCGCGTACCATGGTAAGGCCCCAATGAAACCGACCGAACTGACAGCCGCCATCAAATCCCTCACCGGTGCAAGCACAGCGGATCTGGTCGGGATCGCGCCGGCCAGCGCTTTCAGTGCCGAGGAATTTGGTGACCTCGGCCGTTCCTTCGGGCCCGTCAAATCAATAGTCGTCCTCGCCCAGCACATTGTTGATCCCGTCCTGACAGTGCGGTTCTACTCAGGGAGGAGTCAATCCGAGTCGCTGATCGCCGCTTCCCTGGGCGATTCCTTGCTGCGCCATACTTGCTGGGAGGTGGTGCAGATTCTGCAATCGGCGGGCCACAAAGGCGCAATCCCGCGCAATCTACGCTACGGGGTGGATGGCCCCGGGCACAGTATCTCTTACAAGAAAGCGGGAGTGTTGGCGGGTCTGGGCGTCTTCGGCAAAAGCCAGTTGCTGATTCACCCGGAGTGGGGCCCCTGGGTTCATCTGAGGACAGTGGTCACCGATGCAGCGCTCCCGCCGGACGCGCCCATTGACTTCTCCCCATGTGATGGATGCACATGCTGTATTTCC
>WVXJ01000005.1:0-9002 GCA_011773575.1 Armatimonadota bacterium
ATGCGCTGTTCGGCGGTCTCGCTCATGCGCTTGTGCGGAGTCCACATGAGATAGGCATAGGCCTGTCTGTCGGAGCGGCCCACCCGACCCCGCAGTTGATAAAGTTGGGCCAATCCCAGCCGGTCGGCCTGATCCACGACGATGGTGTTGACATTGGGAATATCCAGGCCGCTTTCGATGATGGTGGTGCAGAGGAGAATATCGTGCTTGCCGGCATAGAAATCCACCATTATCTTTTCAAGATCATTCTCCGCCATCTGGCCGTGACCTATGGCGATGCGCGCATCGGGCAGTAGCCGCTGGAGGTGAACGGCGACATGGGGAATTGATTCCACCCGATTGTAGACATAGTAAACCTGTCCCCCACGATCCAGTTCCCGCTGTACGGATTCTTTTATCAGCGCGTCAGAGCGTTGGCCCGCCTGGGTGCGAATGGGCCGCCGGCCTTCAGGGGGATCGTTGATGAGGCTCATCTCCCGCAGGCCGCTGAGCGACATATGCAGAGTGCGGGGGATGGGTGTGGCGGTAAGGGTAAGGCAATCCACTGTTGATCGCAGCCGCTTGAGGCGTTCCTTGTGGCGCACTCCGAAACGGTGTTCTTCATCAACTATGAGAAGCCCCAGGTCTTTGAACTTCACATCCTTGGAAAGAAGCCGGTGGGTACCGATTACGACATCCACGGCACCGGCGGCGAGTTCGGCGACGATGCGTTTTCTATCTTTCGGGGAGCGGAACCGGCTCAACATCTCCACCCGCATGGGATAGGGCGCAAGCCGCTCCTGAAAAGTGGTGAAGTGCTGGGCCGCGAGAACTGTGGTGGGAACAAGCACGGCGACCTGCTTGCTGTCCATCACGGTCTTGAAGGCGGCTCTCACCGCCACCTCGGTCTTGCCGAAACCGACATCTCCGCACACCAGCCGCTCCATGGGCGTGGGCTTTTCCATGTCGTCTTTCACCTGGTAGAGGGCCTGGCGCTGGTCATCGGTCTCCTCGTATGGGAAACCAGCCTCCATCTCCTGCTGCCAGGGGGTATCCGCGGAAAAGGCAAACCCCTCTTGTTTGCTGCGAGCCGCATAGAGGGCGACGAGTTCTTTCGCCAGTTCTTTGGCGGAGCGCTGGGCCTTGCGTTTGGTGCGAATCCATTCTCTGCCGCCGAGGCGATTGAGGGAGGGTGGCTGGGCCTCCGCGCCGATGTATTTTTGCACGCGGTCAAACTGGTCTGTGGGCACATAGAGTTTGTCTTCACCGGCATAGCGAATGAGCAGATATTCTCTTTCCGCTCCATCCACTACGTGTCTCGTAAGCCCGCCGTAAACGCCGATTCCATGATGGATATGAACGACATAATCGCCGGCTTTGAGTTGGCTGAGGGCGGTGATGGTGACGGTTTCCTTGCGGCGGGAACCTGCGCGGGGAGGTCTCTTCCAGCCAAAGAGTTCACCATCGGTGAAGACCTCCAGGTTTGCGCCGCGCAGACGAAAGCCGCGGCTCAGAGGAATTGAGGTGATCAAGATATTCCCCGGGCCCGGCAGTTTCTCGCATCCCAGATGGACACGATGGAGGTCGGCTTCGGCAAGGAGTTCGCTGAGGCGCTCCGCCTGGCGGGTGGCGGCCACCACCAGAAAGCCTCTTTCTTGAGCTTTGCGAAGTCCCTCCACCATCAGGTCCAAGTGGGCGGCGAAATCTTCCGCGGGACCTGATTCCAGCAGTATCTCCTTTTCCGGAGCGGGCCGGCTGAGGAGCGAAATCTCCACCTCCCGGCGGCCGCTCAATCGCGCTTTCCCCTCCTCGTAATTCACATAATGGCTGCGCGGCAAATCAAGCAGCAGCCCGCTCGCACAGCGGCGCCGGCACAACTCTTCGATTTGAGTGAGGAATTTCGCATATTCCTCCTCTGTCCGCTCCGGCTCATCCCATATCACCACCGCCTCTGTCGGCAGGTAGTCTGCGAGTAGAGTCTGTTGAGGCCAGATGTAAGGCAGATAGTACTCCAGGCCCCGCCGGTGGGTCTGCTGAGAAAAAGCCTCCACATCCTGGCGCACCCGCTGTGCCAGCCGCAGCACCTCTTCCGCTTTCTCCTCTTTTTCCAGCCGATCCACCTGTTTCTCCAGGGCCGCGGCAATGGCGGCACAGGCGGACTCGGTTTCATCGGGGTCGAGCAGCAATTCCCGCGCGGGAAGGATGCTCACCGATTCCAGTGAGTCGCGGGAACGCTGTGATTCGGAATCGAAGTAGCGCAGGCTTTCGACTTCTTCGCCGAACTGCTCAATGCGGACAGGCGCTTCAAAGGTGGAGGGCCAGATGTCAATCACCCCGCCACGGAGGCTGAACTCGCCCGGCCCTTCGACCAGTTCCTGTCTTTGATAACCATCACGGATGAGAGAATCCGCCAGATCCTCTCTGGAAAGGGTGTCACCGGTATCTATCTCTACGGCCGAAGTCAACAGTTTGTCTTTGGGCAGAGTCTGGCCGAAAGCCCCGTCCGGGGTAGTGATAATGACGACTTCCTCCCCGCGCGCCAGCCGCCACAGCGCGTTGAGGCGCTCTCTGAGCAGGTCGCGGTCAGGTGGAGTTTCCTCATAAAAAAGCGTATCGAAGGAGGGAAAGAGGAGCAGATTATCTTTCAGGCGCGGGTCTTCTTCACCGAGGAGTGCGGTCATATCATCATAAAGCCGGGCCGCCTCCTGGCTGTTTCTGGTGAGAATGAGGGCAGGTCCTTTAAGGCGGGCGAAAAGTCCGGCGAGGACGAAGGCCTTTGCCGCTCCCTCCAGTCCTGCGACGCGCTGCCGGGAGGCGCCCTTGCGGAGCCCCTCCTCCAGTTCGCGAAACTCCGCCCAACCCTCCAGGGCGGCCAGGAACGAGTTCATGCTATTAGTCTATCTCCCGACCCTGCCAGCGTCAAATAAGTGCGTGCCCGGTGACGTATCCTTATTACCTCTGCTCCCGCCACCACGCTTCCCATTTGGCGGCATCTATGCCAAAGTCCTGGTGCGTTATTTCCCTGAGGGCCTCTGCCGCTTCATCACGCACCAACCGGTCTCGCAGAGAGAGAATCAGCGGCCTGACGGCGCGGCGGTCATGGAGTTTGCCCAAGGCCAGCGCGGCGCACTTGCCGAGAGTCGGCTCGCAGTCACCCGGTGGATCTTCCCGCAAACAAGCCAACAGCACAGGCATCGCGCGCGCATCGCCGATATCGCCTAACGCCTGAAGCGCGGCTGCGCGCATGTACATCTCACTGCGATGACCTCGATATTCGGGGCCGGATTTGCTTGGCGCGGGCTCGGCAAGTCTAATCAACTGCGGAACCGCCCGCTTCTCCCCTATTGCGCCCAGCCCTGCGGCCGCGACCCACTGCACCCGCACATCCGAATCAGCAAGCAGAAACAACAGCGGCTTTGCGGTGCGCGGGTCTTGCCACTGTTCAAAGGCAGCAATGATTAATCGTACCATCTCGTCATCGCTCACGGTGTCCGCAATCAGCGGCGGCAGAAGCACAGCGATGTCCTTCGCCTGCGGCGCAGCGACGCGCAGCCTGCTCAGCGCATAGAAGCGCACCCTTCGGCTGGGGTCCTGCAGGGCAGCCTTCAGCGCTTCGATTATCCGCGGATTATCCGCGCTATTGCCATATAGCGCGTTTATGGTACTCAACCGTTCGCTCTCTGTTCCGCGTAGCAGAGGTTCGAGCAGCGCCTCCACTGCGGCGTCGCTGCCATTCTGTTTGAGACCGCTAATGCCTATGCCGCGGATTCCCGGATCATTGTTCTTCATCATCTCGACCAGCACGGGGATGACGCGGGGATCCTCCATGTTGGCAAGGGCTTTGGCCGCGACGATGCGCACCTCCTCATCCTTCTCATTGAGTGCTTGCTGCAGCGGCTCTATGGCGCGGGCGTCGCCGATCTTGCCCAGCGCTTCACAGGCTACCCACCTGGTACTTGATTCATAGTCTTGCAATGCTGCAATCAAAGCAGGCACAGAGCGGGTATCACGCAGGTCTCCCAGCGCTCTCATTACCGGCTGTTCTTCCCAGGAGGGATTGTCGGTCAGGAGCGCGCGCAGCGCCGGCAACGCTCGCTGGTCGCCCAGTAATCCCAAGGAGGTGCAGGCCTCGTCTCGGGAATCTTCGTTACTTCTGCTCAGGTCATTCATTAGCGGCTGGAACGCGCGCGGGTCCTCGAATACAGCCAATATGCGCAGCAGTGCTGAGCGAGTGTAAGAGTCCGGGGCTTTTCCGACTTGCGCCAAAACGGCATCACAGACCTGAGGTCCAAAGCCGATCAGCACGCCGTACACGCCTCTTGGCTGGCTCAGGCCGGGGAATACCGCACTAGAATCGATCCTTGTCAGCGCTTCTACTAAAGCTGGAATCACGCGGGGGTCGCCGATATGTGCCAGGCCCACGGCGGCGGCATCTCGTACTGCGCTGCTTTCGTCACGCAGCGCTGCAATCAGCGCATCAACCTCCTCAGGCCCGCATTCGCGCAGATACCAGGAAGGAATTTGGTCGTTTCCGCGGCGCACCTCATCGAGCATTATTCGCAGGACATGGGGGTCTCTCTTGCGGCTCAGAGTACTCAGACACCTGCTCCGTTCCTGTCGGTCCTTCGCATCCTCGAATGCGTTGATTAGGGCTTCTACCGTGCGCGGGTCGTCTTGGCGGGCCAGCGCGGAGCCAGCGCGGCTTCGCACTCCGGCGTCGGGATCGGATAGTCCTTGTAACAACAATGGAACTATGCGCGGATCTTTCTCTTGCATGTATCCCAGCCGCTGAACCGCCCATTCACGCCGGCGGGACTCCGGCTCCCTCATTACCTGGGCCAGCAGGTCAATCGCCGCCGCTCCCTGTGCTTCTATCGCCCAGTTCACTTGATCGCTGAATCTCTTCTTTGCTGATGCGATCAATATCTCGGTGACTGCAGGATCTTTGAAATGCCCCAAGGCATCCGCCGCCGCGCCCGCCACAGAGCGGTCCTCATTGTCGAGCAGAAGCGCCAACTGCTCGATAGCGCGCGCGTCTTCATACCAACCCAGTGCGCGCGCGGCAGTCTTCTTGACTCGACTGTCGGAATCCTGCAGCGCCCTCAGCATCGCCTCAACCGCGGCGGGCTCGTCATACCACTGCAGCGCCGCTGCCGCCCGCCAGCGCACCAGTGGATCAGCGTCGCTCAACTGCCCTATCAGCGCAGGGACATCGGTTACTTGCGCCGCTGCCTGAAGCGGCGCGCAACTGCACGCGATTAGCGCCAACGTCGCAATTGGAAACAACAAACGAAAAGTAGTTCGCAGAAGTGACATCGCCTTGCCTCGTCCTCTGATAGAACTTTGCAGACGCTCAAACGCTCCCCTACCATTTGACGCAGTTTTCGAGAGAATGTTCCCTTCAACCTGCAATTTACGCTTTCGCCAAGCGCATTATTGCAGGGCCTGCAATCAAAGCTTCCTGTTTACTGCAAATCCCTCCCTCTGATTCCGTCAACGGTGAGGTTGGGGTCGGGGAGGCCGGTTACGGAGGGGAGGATTTTTGCGGCGGGCAGGTAGCGAACGTGGCCGTCGGCGAAGAGGTAGTTGCGCGCTCCGTACCAGTCCCACCAGCCCAGTTTCTTCTCTTCGTGGTTGGTCAGCCACTCCGCAATCAGGATCTTTTGGGCGGGAAAGGCAACTTCACCTTCGGATTGGGAGATACAGGGAAAATCATCATATTGCCAGAGGTCCTCCACGGTCATGCGGTTGATTTGCCGCGGGGTGTGATAGAAGGCGGCGGAGTAACCGTAGGAGGTGGAATCCCATTTCTTGGGTGCGCTGAGATCACTGGGGCAGATGAGGATGTGGGGCCCCTTTTCTTCAGAGACAAGGGGATTGTCCGGGTCCTCCGGGTCTCTGTCTCCGACACAGGCGAGATAACTCTCCAGGGGCCAGCGCCAGTAGCGGCCCATCCAGAGGTAGGGGTTTCCGGTGTTGGGGTAAAGGCCGCCGTGGTCGTCCACATACATTTGGAAGGCGAGGCCGATCTGGCGGAGGTTAGAAAGACAGGTGGTGCGGCGGGCGGTTTCTCTGGCACGGGCAAACACAGGGAAGAGCATTGCCGCCAGCAGCGCGATGATAGCGATCACAACCAACAATTCAATGAGGGTGAAACCGAGGGGATTTTTGAGTGTGTTGCCGCAGTTTGAGCGGAAGACATGAGGGCGCATCGCAAAAGAGGAGGTTAGCAGAATTCTCCGGCTTTATCAAGCGAACTATTGGCTGATGGCTACTCTTGAGGGAGATACGGCCGGCGGGGTTGGAACCCCCGCCCTACATAAGCCTTAACTACAGAGGCGCGGAGGACACAGATAATCTGTGTGGGCGCTAGGGAAGGATCTTGAAGACCCTCACTTCACCGGCTTTGAGCGCGATTTCGGGGAAGGTATTGCCGGTAAAATCGGAATAGACTTCGCGGGTATTGTCCAACTTGTATTCGTGAGCCGTCCTGCCCGGGGTCTTCAAAGTGACCTTGACGGTGTAGTCCGCATCTTGGGAATAGATGAAGAGGACTTGGCTTCCATCACTGATCTTGAAGAGGTGCTTGAAGATTCGTCCGCCGGAGCCCGAGATGATCTCGAAAGCAACCTCGTCATCGGCCGGTATCAGCGTCTTCTTATCCAGAAGATCGGTGAGCATATCGAGTGTGTGAAAGCCCAGCCGCTTCTTGCGGTCCGGGAAACTGGTGATTCCCAGGTAGTGGTTATGGCGGTCGTAAATATCGCCGACGGCACCAACTTTTGGATCGAGATCCTTGACCTCGTACCAGCCGATATACCGCACATCCGGAGAGGCGAGCAGGTGAGAGACGGCTCTGCACATGTAATTTGCTTGGTCACTTTCGGTTCTGCCTAGAAGGGAATAGCCCATTTCATTCACCCAGAGCGGTTTTCGCCCCCCTGCCTCATTGTTGTGGTGTGTGAACCATCTGAAGTCATCTTCAGTGAGGTAATCCTCCACCATCACGCCGGGAGCGGTCCAGGTCTCAACATAGCAGTGCACGGGGACTACATCATAGTACTGGGCATAACCGTCCTCGGTAATGTAGCGCAGCAGATCATCATTCGGACGGGTCATGCCTCCGAGGAGTATCTCCTTGCCGGGATCGGCGGCGCGGATGGCGAGCGCTCCCTGTTTCAGGAGTTCTTTGTACTGCTCACGTGTACCGTCCCACCATCCCACCGCATCCATTTCGTTCCAGATTTCGTAGGAGACGATATTGGGATGGCGCTTCATCTCCTTGGCAAGGTTGTAGCAGAAGTTATACCAGTCTTTGTAGTCTTTGGGGGGGAAGCTCCAGGTCCAGCTTTCCCCTGTCGCCCAGTGCGGCGCATAACATATGTAAGGGCGTAGTCTGAGGTTGTATTTTGCGGCGAGGTTTGCGAACTTGTGGAGCCAGGCGAAATCGTATTTGCCCCGCGTAGGCTCGTAATCATCCCAGCCGAAGCTGACCCGCATAGTGTCAATTCCCAATTCTTTAACCAACTCGAAATCCAGGGCGATATCCTTTAGGTTCTGACCCTTGTCATAGTCCTCGCAGATGGCGAATGAGACCGTCTTCTCATATGGTGCAGGCAGCGGCGGAGGTGGTGGAGGTGGCGGCTGCCGTGGAGGTAACCGCTTCCGTACGGGTGACGGCGTTTTCGACATTTGCCCTTTGGGTTCTTGCCTGGCACACGAAAGCGAGGTCAGCATAAAGCAGATGGTGAGACAGAGGCTGACCCGGACAGCAAGTTGTTTCATCATCGTCCTTACCAGTCTCTTGCGATCATCTCAAACCAGCAGAATACCTTCACAGAACAATCGCGGGCAGCTTTCGCCGCCCGCTCCGGGTAGATTCGAGGTCCAACCCCCAAGGCTTCGTTATTACCAGCAGCGACAATGGCGCTCTCAGGCTTAGTCGGAGGGAGGTTTCAGGTCCTCCAGGCGCGGCGACTCCGATTTCGCCGAAGATGTGCCGTTGGCGCTCAGGTAGTCAATCACTGTATCGAGCAAGGTGGTCTCGAACTTCTTCACCTCCAGGCCGTTAAGGATGGTGAAATAGCCTCCTGCCCCTTTGGCCAGAGAAAGGGGCAGGGCGACTTCATACTCTTTATCAGGAGCCAGTCTTTCGCGGCCAACCTTAACTTCGACGACACGTGAGCCACTGTCCCGGCGAGAGTCCAGTTTGACGCTAATCCCGGAGACCTGTAGAAATCCCTTGTTCGGCTTGGGCAACAGGCTGAGGCCTCGCTCCAGACAAGCGATGATTTTGCCGCCTTTCATCTTCACGCGCGCCACATTCTCATCCGGATAGGCAAGGACGGATGAGATTTGCTCAGTAGTGATGGGCCCTGCGGGCAAGTCTTTGGGCCTCATCTGGCTGGCATTCACCAGTGCAATGTCCGCTTTGGCGGAATCCCGCAAGGAATCGGCGACGAGGTTCCCCAGAGTGGTTTCCGCGCGCGCAACATTCTCCCCCTCCAGTGGAAAACTGGAAGTAGTGAGCACCTTGGCGCTGCCCGGAAGCGCCAAGATCGCCAGCAGAGAAATCACCAAACCTGCAATTAACGCCGTCTGCCAGTTTCTCATCTCGCACCTCATTCTATGATTCTTGGCTAGACAGTTCATGTCTCAGGAAAGCGTCGAGGAAGCCGTCCAGGTCTCCGTCCAACACCCCCTGCGCATCGCCTACTTCGACTCCGGTACGATTATCTTTTACCATGGAATAGGGTTGCAGAACATAAGAACGGATCTGGCTGCCCCAGGCAATTTCGGTTTGATCGCCCCGCAGTTGGGCGAGTTCCTCCTCCTGTTCTCTGCGGCGCATCTCCAGCAACCGGGCAAGAAGCACCTTCATGGCGCTGTCCCGATTGCGCCCCTGAGAGCGCTCGTTCTGACAGGATACCACAATTCCTGTGGGTAAATGTGTAATTCTAACCGCGGTTTCGTTCTTCTGCATGTGCTGGCCACCTGCAGAGGAGGCGCGGAAAGTCTCTATT
>WVXJ01000005.1:9007-17085 GCA_011773575.1 Armatimonadota bacterium
GAAGCAAAGGAGGTGTGGCGTCGAGAGGAGGCGTCAAATGGTGAGATTCGCACCAAGCGATGCACTCCTCGCTCGGCCCGCAGATAGCCATAGGCGAAAGGGCCGGAGATGGAGATGGTCAGGCTCTTGGAGCCGGCCTGTTCACCCGGCACTCTGTCAATCACCTCTGCCTCGAAGTTGCGCTTCTCGGCCCAGCGCATATACATGCGCCCCAACATATCCACCCAATCACAGGATTCCGTTCCACCGGCTCCGGCGTTTATGGAGAGGAGGGCATTGTGGCTGTCATATTCTCCGGAGAGAAGTGCCTCTGTCTCCATCCGCTTCAGGTCGCGCTCGGCCTCTTCCAGACCTGCCTGGGCCTCCTTGGCGGCGGATTCATCCTTTTCCTCCGCGGCCAATTCCGCCAGGGTGACGAGATCCTCGGCCTTCTTCAGCAGGTTCAGCCAGGGCTCAATCCGGCGCTTGCGGCGGCTGATGTCGGCAAGCAGTTTCTGAGCTGCAACCGGATCGTTCCAGAAATCGGCCGCGGCCGTCTTCTCCTCCAGGGAAGCAATATGTGCTTGACGACCGGGGAGGTCAAAGATGGCCTCGCATCTTGTCTGCGGCCTGCAGAAGAGTTCTTGCGCGTTCCATGGTTTCTGCGAAATCAGCCATTTCCGCTCCCCGGTTAAGTTTTCCTACCTCCATTATACCCCAAAGGACCGCCCTGCAGAAGACTCGGTTGCAGTGCCTGCGCCACCAAGGGTATTATTGGGCACTTAATAGAGACGGAGGCTTGAAAGTGTGGCTGTGAGCGCGGACGATGTGAGGCGGTCGAACACAGAACGTTCTTCTCAGAAATGCCACCATGGAGCCCTGCGAAACTTGTCTCGTTGACCGGGTTTCCATAAGAGATTCACTTCTTCAGAGCTCTCTGGAGAGTCTGACTCTGTGAGCCCACATCTTTGCGCCACCATGTTCTTTATTGCCTCTGGAAGGCCGGTTCGCGCACGCTCAATTCGGATGCCGATCCAAGATGATTGATCGTCGCCTCTGCTCACATGGTACACGATGACCTCGTCCGGATCAGGCGGGGGTGGGTTCCACTCCAGTCCAACGACGTTTGTGTACTCAATGAAATGGCTTTTTCCACGCCAATTCCAGTGGTAGAAACCGGTTGGTGTGAACTGAACTCCGGAACGGAGCACTATTCCCCAGAGACAGACCAAAGCGACTACCCATAGGGGGAGAAAGAGAAAACCGAGAGAACGCGGATCGGAAACGCTCGGGAATACTCTTCTCGTGATCAAATCCATGCTGGTTGCCAGAACGAAACGCAGGACAAATATGGCCGCAATGGTCGCTGGTATCAGCCAGATGTAGACCCACGCGGAGCCAAATAACCTGACTCTCTCCCCGGCTTCAAGCTTGCTGCTGTACATTTTCCGCTCCTCTCTGGGGCTTCCTTTCTCTCCAGGCAACAAAATCGCCGCGCTGCGGTCGCTCGACCCGTAGCCTCCCCAATGTCTCAAGATTAGTAGACATATACACTTGATGCAGCAAGAAAGGCTACTTCGCCGCATAACGGCTGTCAAGATACATTGTTGCAGTCCCTGCGCTGCAAGGGTATTATTGAGCCGAATTCAGGCTCTATTCCTTCAAGGATGTGGCAGATGCTCGACCAACAGATGAAAGAGATTGATGTTCTGATACGGGCGCGTTATTCTCTGCTCTATGTGGTTTCACCGGAAGAGAATCGGGTGACCCGCGCGCTGGCGGAGATCGCCCACCGCGAGGGCAAGCGTCTTTTGGCGTGGACGGAGACGATGGGTCTTTATTCCGCGCTGGCACAGGTGCCGCCGGAGCCGGACGAAGCAACCACCGACCCGATTGCCGCGCTTGAGAAGATACGGCTCCGCGAGGAGCCGGCGATTTATCTTCTGAAGGATTTCCCGTTTTTTCTGGAGCACCGTTACGACAAGTCGAGCACAGTCATCCGGAAACTGCGTGATCTCGCGAATGCCTTGCGCACCACCTATGCCACAGTAGTGCTTCTGTCGCCCAGGCTGTTTTTGCCGCCGGAGTTGGAGAAAGAGGTGACCGTGCTGGATTTCGACCTTCCCGGTTTGCCGGAATTGGGGGAGCTGCTGGACCAGGCGCTGAAGGCACTGGAGGAAGAGCCTGAGGTGGAAGTTGATTTGAGTGAAGAAGATCGAGAGGCCGTGCTGAAGGCGGCCTTGGGGCTGACCCTGGATGAAGCGGAGAATGTGTTCGCCAGGTGTGTTGTGGAGAAGAAGGGTTTTGATGTGCGAGACATCCTGGCTGAGAAAAAGCAGATTATCCGCAAGAGTGGGGCTTTGGAATATTATGAGGCGACAGAGCGGATGGATAACATCGGGGGGCTGGACACTCTGAAGGGATGGCTGAGAAGGCGGGCGCTGGCTTTCAGTGAGAAGGCGAGAGATTTCGGTCTGCCCGCGCCGAAGGGCGTGCTGTTGTTGGGGGTGCAGGGATGCGGCAAATCGCTGACAGCGAAGGCTGTGGCCGGATTGTGGAAGATGCCGCTTTTGCGGTTGGATGTGGGATCGGTTTTTGCGGGGCTGGTAGGTTCATCAGAGGAGAATATGCGCCGCGCCATAAAGATGGCGGAGGCGGTGTCACCGGCGGTGCTGTGGGTGGACGAGATAGAGAAAGGGCTTTCCGGCGCGCGCAGTTCGGGTCAACTCGATTCCGGAGTAACGGCACGGGTATTCAGCACTCTCACCACCTGGCTGCAGGAGAAGACGAAACCGGTGTTTGTGGTGGCGACTGCAAATGACATCTCCGCGCTGCCGCCGGAACTTCTTCGCAAGGGCCGTTTCGATGAGATATTCTTCGTGGATTTGCCGGGGGAGGCTGAAAGACGAGAGGTTTTCACCATTCATCTGCGAAAGCGCAAGCGGAATCCGGAGGATTTCGATTTGGCGCGCTTGGCAAGAGAATCCAAAGGCTTCTCAGGTGCGGAGATAGAACAGGCTGTGATCTCCGCTCTCTACTATGCCTTTGAGCATGACCGGGAGATCACCACAGAGGATATCCTGGGCGCTCTGCAAGAGACCGTTCCGCTCTCCGTAACCATGAGAGAAGAGATTGGGGAACTACGGAAGTGGGCACAGGGGCGCGCCCGGTTCGCCTCGGCAGGAGCGGAAGGCTGAGGTGCATACGGGGCGGTTTGACTATCTGGAGATAGGCCAAAAGCGGCGTGCGGTGACCCGCCGGCGGCGTGCACTGAGGAAAGCGAAGCCGTCGGCGCGGATGCGCTTCCGCGCCAAAGAAGTAATCGGCCGCTATGGCACGGATTTGGGCGAGTTCTGCTGTCCCGGCGGGCTGGCGATTGACCAAGAACGCAATCTCTATGTTGCGGATACTTATAACCACCGCCTCCAGAAGATTACTCCGGAGGGCGATGTATATGGTTTTTTCGGGCGCGGCAGCGGCCCCGGCTCACTGCTCCATCCGCAAGGGGTGGCGGTGGATGCTCGGGGATGTATCTATGTCATCGAACAGGGCAATGCCCGCCTTCAGAAATTCAGCGCGGAGGGGAGACTGCTCTTCTGCATTGGTGCGAAGAAGGAGTTTAGAGCTCCCAGCGGGATCTGTTTGGATGATAGGCACAATGTCTATGTCGCCGACTGTGCCGCTGCCGAAGTGAAGGCTTATACCGCAACGGGCAGGAAGAGGGCGGATTTCATCTGTGGGCTGGGGAGCGGCTTTCGGCTGAAAGGGCCTCAGGGGGTAGCGTGTGACAAAGAAGGGAACGTATATGTCGCCGATACTCTCGGAAATAAACTAGTCAAGATGGACATGTGTGGGAAGGTCCTGCTTTACTTTGGCAAAGAAGGTGTTGGCGAAGGGGAACTCAGACTTCCTCAGGATCTAACCATAGATATGGACGGCGGCATTCTGATAGTGGAGATCGGAAATCACAGACTCCAGAAGTTCAATCGCGCGGGGGAACCTCAATCAATCTTCCCCGGAGCGCGTCATAAAGTGAGCCTCAATTGTCCCAGCGGGATCGCGGTGGATGAACTTGGCAACATCTACCTGGCGGACAGTCTCAATCACCGGATTCTGGTCTTACAGGCGGTTTAGCTTTTTCTCGTCAGCCGGGAGATGTGATTGTAATAGAAGTGGACAATTCCTCGAAAAATCTTAGATTTTTTCGAAAAAATTGTTGACAGTAGTGCTGGATTCTTCTATTTTAGCCAATACTACCGAAAAGTAATGACCCTCGGAAAAAGCAACACAGGCACTACTTGCTGAGCAACCGCTGTGTAGTACTTATCAAGACACCCATACATTAGGGGGGGAATATGTCGGACATAACCCTTTATGTGGGAAATCTCCCCTGGGAAACCACCCCGGAGGAGCTGGAGCAGATTTTCAGCGAATATGGAGAAGTGACGGCGGTTCGTGTCATCATGGATACGGAGCGCGGCCGTTCGAAAGGCTTCGGCTTCGTGGAAATGCCTCAAAAGGCTGCGGCTGAGGCGAGAGAAAACATTAATGGCGCGAGATTGCGAGGCCGCAATCTGGTAGTATCTGCTGCAAAGCCCAACCCGCGGAAGCGGGCGTAGACAGACAGGCCCCGGCGACCAGGGCAAGCTGACTAAACGGTATCTTGCCGCCCCTTATTCTTGTTCATCTTCACCCTCCCGCGAAGGAACTCTCCCTCCCACCTGTACACAGTTTTCCCGTCTATTGGTCAAAAAGAGAAGGTCACGGAACTCGTCTTCCGGAAGAATAGATAAGATGGATTCTTCTCGAATCCATGAGTAACTACCAGTTGAAGGGGCTTACCAATGAACAGAGCGCGCATTTGGATTTCTCTCATTGCGCTGTGCATTCTCTTGGCCGGCCGCGCTGCCCAGGCGGATGCTTCGAAACAGACTTCGCCTGAACCCGAAGGAACAACGGTGCGGCTTCTCAGCCTGGAGGAGGCTGTCTCCATTGCCCTGAAGAACAACCCTACCGTGCTCATCGCCGAACAGCAAGTTCGTAGGGCAGGAGGGCAGGTGACAGAGGCGAGATCAGGGCTCTGGCCTCGCTTGAGCGCCAGCGCCACCCATACACGTACCGGCCCCATCTCGACCGTCGAGATTCCGACACCTACAGGCACAGAGGAGATTGAGATAAGTGTGCCGGAGGCAACGCGCTACCAGTTGACACTTTCTCTGCCGCTGGACATATCGGGGCAAATCAGAGCGGCGACGAGCGCCGCCTCTCTCAACCTGCTCGCTCAGGAATTCGCTTTGGCAGCGGTCAGGCAGAGCGTAGCACTTGAAGTTCAGGAGGCTTATTTGGGTGTGCTGAGGGCGGAAAGTCTGAAGAGTGTGGCGGATGAAGCCCTTGCCGCGGCAAGAGAGCATCTGCGTGTCGCAAAACTGAATTTCGAGGCGGGCACGGTGGCCTATTTCGATGTGCTGCGGGCAGAAGTGCAGGTGGCGAATTTCCAGCAGCGGCTTGTGGAGGCGGAAAATGGAGTGGAACTGGCGAAATCGTCACTCAATTTCACCATGGGTGAAGATGTGAATCAGCCGCTGGAGGTGGAATCGCCCGCGGAAATCTCTCCCGCGGCGCCTCCACCGGTTGAAGAAAGCCAGCAGGAGGCAGATGCGCGCAGGCCGGAACTTCTCCAGGCGCGGGCTCAGGTGGAAGCGGCTGAGAAAGGAATCCGAATCGCCAAGGCGGGCTTGCGCCCGAGCCTGGCGCTGGTGGGCAATCGGAACTACGATGAGAATCCATCTGCATTTGGCGGCCTGAAACGCACCTGGGATGCGACCGCGGCGCTTTCAATTCCCCTGTTTGACAGCGGCGAAACGCGGGGGCGGCTGAAACAGGCCCGCGCAGATGAGGAATCCGCGCGTCGGACAGAAGAACTAACCCGCAACCAGGTGATGCTGGAAGTGCGGCAGGCGCACTTGAGTATTCTGGAGGCGACGGAGCGAATGCGGGTGGCGGAGAAAGATGTGGAACAGGCGCGGGAGGCTCTGCGACTTGCCCAACTGCGCTATCAATCCGGCCTCAGCACTTCAGTGGAAGTCACCGATGCCGAGGTGGCGCTTGCGCAGTCAATGACTAATCAGGTAAACGCCTATTACGATTACCTGCTCGCCCAGGCCCGGCTGCAGAAGGCCGTTGGCGCGCCCTTGCAGGAGACGGCACAGGAGGATTGAGGGCTAGATCCTACATTTCCGTGCGGCCCAACAGGGCGCGAGAGACCGTTACTTCATCCGCATAGTCTAAATCTCCACCCACGGGCAAGCCCAAGGCGATGCGGCTGACGCGAATTCCAAGCGGTTTTATCAGCCCCGCCAGATAGGCGGCNNAGGGCATAGAGGTCACGCGCTTCTGATACTACACAGAGCAGGCTTCCATCCCGCCGGGCGTCAGAGCAGATCTCACAGAGTTCGGCCTCGGAGAAGTTGAAGCATTGCCTGCAGGGACGGATGCGCTCTTTCACTTCTGTAATCGCCTGCGCCAAGGCGGCGGCCGCCTCCGTCGGCTGTGCGAGCAAGAAGAAGGCCAGCCGCTGCGCCGTCTTCGGGCCCACTCCCGGCATCTTTTCCAGTTCTTCAATCAACCGCCCCAGAGCGCGCGGGTAATTTCTCACTTTCTTTCTCCATATCTTGTCTTCGTCGCAGGTTGCTGCATGTTGTAAGATTCCAGCATCCCATTGACAAAGGCTTCTTTTACTTTTTCAGTAGCGCCGACGAAAAACCTTTTGCATCTGTTGGTGTGGGAGGCGAATGGACTGTCTTTCATAAAGAAACGCAGGGGCGCGCGCTCCGCTTTGGAGATGCCGATGCGGGAAGTGACCACGACCTCGAAGTCGCTTTGACCATCGAGAATAGTGAGATCGCCTTGAGTAACGTCGGCCCCGTTTTGAGCCGTAGTGATATTCAATGCTTGGGTCAGTTTTCCGGGGCCGCTGGTGAGGCTGTGAAGATCGGTCGTATTGCGGCGTTCCTGCATCAGCGGGATGCCGGTCGTATCGGGCTCCAGTGCTCTTATCAGAACACAGCCCGGAATCTCCGCCTTTTCCGCCACTATGTTGAGACAATGGTACATGCCGTAGTTGAGATATACATAGGTGAAGCCAGGCTTTCCCCAGATTATCTTTGTGCGTTCGGTTTTGCCGCGGGTGGAGTGACTGACCGGGTCCGATGCAAGATAGGCCTCTGTCTCAACGATCCTCCCCGCGGCGGTGCCCTGGGCGGTTCTGTGTAAGAGCACCTTGCCCAACAAATCCACTGCCACCAGCACAGTGGGCCGGGCATAGAACCTGCGGGACAATATCTTGCGATTACTCGGTCTCACTTTGAAATCTGTGTCAATCTGCGCAATCTGCGGACAAACACTGCCTATGCTCTTCTTGAAGTGTCTTGTGTCAGTTTGGCGGCGGCGGTGCGCAAGCGGGCCTTTCGTTCTTCGGAGAGGCTGGTTGTCTTGAGATACTCTTCCAAGGCGGAGAGCGGATTCTCCCAACCTTGGACGAGGCCGGGAGCGCGCAGGCGCGCAGGCGGGTTCTCAATCTCCCTGGAAACAGGAGTCACAAAATGGGCATCGGCGAGCGCCCGCCGTATTTCCCGCTCATCCACGGTTGCCTCTTCCTGGGAGCGCAGTATCACTTTCACCACTGCATCTTCTGTCTGCCGCGCGGCAATCTCCTCCAGCACCTCCGCTGTACCCTCCCCCGGCTTCAGGTTCACATCCATGGTGACGAATCTGCGGGCCGGGGTTTCGACGAATTCGTAGTGAGTTGAGCCCGCCTTCGCCGAGGCTGCGGCGGGCAAAAGTTGAGAGTTCGGAGTTGAGAGTTGTTGGTCGACACTCTGAACGCTCAACCCTGAACTCTGAACCGACTTGATCTCCACTATGACAAATCCCTTCGGCTCCTCCGCTTCGCTGAAATCCACCCTCTCGGGACTGCCGCAATAGACGAGAGGAGGCTGTTTGCCGGCATTTAGGTCCTGGAAGCGATGGGCATGGCCCAAGGCGATGTAGCAGAATTGCGGGTGTAATAGACTCTCACGCGGAAGGGTTATTTCCCGGCC
>WVXJ01000005.1:17099-31976 GCA_011773575.1 Armatimonadota bacterium
CAATCGTTCTCTGTCTGTCGGGCCATCTCCGCCACCAGCCGCGCGGCATTCTTCTCGGCCTCCTCTCCTTGCAACCCGGCACCATGACCACCGGCCGGCAGACACGCCACCTGCAGTGGGCCGGAGCGGGTATTGATCTTTCGCAGACCCGGAGTCGTCACCACATCAATGTTGGGAACATCCAGGATGGGGTAGATCTCCAAAGCGGAACGCCGGCCTGGCAGAGGTGGGAGATCATGATTCCCCGTCAGCAGCAGGACCGGAATCTGCGCCCTGGCGAGGCGGCTGATTCTCTCCGCGAAGAGACATTGAAGAGTGGGCGATGGTTCGCGGCTGCGGAAAGCATCGCCACAGAAAAGGACAAGATCAACCTGGCGGGATACCGCGGTTTCTATGATGAAATCGAAACTGCGCAGAAAGTCGAGGGTGCGGGTGTGGAGGCCCCGGGCAGGGTCCATCCGCCCGTAATTTTCCATGCCCAGATGTAGATCGGCGAAATGAAGAACCCGCACAGACTCAGCCTATAACAGGGGAAGTGAAGCGATTCTATCATCGCTTTCTTTGCAGGGTCAAATCAAGCACGTTCGATTGCCATCTTTGCACGGCGCGCTGAGCTTCCCTTTGTGGGAAAAGAGAGGAGTCCATGGACGGCTCCTGTTGCGGCGCCGATAAAGGTGAGGCGCGACCTCTCTCAATCGGCGCCGCATCGCGGTCCGGCTTACTCCGAAACAATCAGCCAACACCGCCACCAGTCCTGCCCCATTGGTTGCGAATCTCTTGACCTCCCGGCGGATCGCCCAATCCGGCATGAGAAGAGAGGCTGCGAATCGATCAGCGAGCCTCTCCTTTTCTGCAGGGGGGAGCAGAGAGGGAAAATGAGGATGCTCGGCAAGGATTTCGAAGGCTTCGTGCCACAGAGAGAATCTTATCGAAGAACGGTTTTCATATTGGCTGTAGTGAATGGCATAGGTGTTATTCGTCTTTATCCAGATCGCACGGCTGGCGAACAACTGAGGGGAGCGGTGAAGTTGCAGCCCCAACATCGGCAGCAGAGAAAAGGGATCTCTGGGAACGGTTTGTGCGCGAAGATGGCGGGCGAAGGCCTCCGCGAAGCAGGCGATATTGAGATGATTAACGAACGCGTAGCGCCTCAGAAACCTCCCCAGGAAGGCATCCAATTGCGCGGCGCCTTTGACTACAGGAAGTGTCATCTTGGGTTCCCCTTTCGCATGAGAGGTCGCCTGCGTGTGCCCTTTTTCATGCGAAATCCTTGGGCAACAGATGGATTCCTTTATATCGTTCATATAGGCGCACGATGTCCAACATCGTCTCTACCGAAAGGCTCTCATCTCCGCGCGCTCCAAAGCCGAAGTCCCCATCACGGCAGACCACCTCAAAGGCGCTATGGATGAAGCGTTCCCGCCGATCTTCCATCGGCGGGGTGAGCCCCTCGAGGAGAGACGCCACGGGAATCTCCAAAGCGGCCGCGTATCTGGCCAGCACCTCATCCTTCACCCAGCGCCTTCTTTCGATATAAGAGACCGCAGCCTGCGAAGTATCCGCCCGGCGCGCCAGTTCCTCCTGTGTTAAGCCAAGCCGTTCTCTTGCTTGCCTGATTCTGTCACCGAGATTGACCTTCAACATCTCAACCTCCGGCCCCTGTCCGGAGGATTATACCATATAAGTTGGTATAAGTTAATTGCTGCAAACATCTTTTTTATCTCAAAGCTTGATATTTATTTTTCAGCGTTGATATAAGTGTCTCCTTTTTACTATTGACAAAACATATATGTCACCTTATAATGTTATAG
The DNA here is from genome assembly GCA_011773575.1 of Armatimonadota bacterium. Classification (GTDB taxonomy): domain Bacteria; phylum Armatimonadota; class Hebobacteria; order Hebobacterales; family WVXJ01; genus WVXJ01. The sequence goes on from WVXJ01000005.1 coordinate 18,911, forward strand.
GCAAACAGCTATTCGACACTCGCACGGGAGTACAAGAATCAACTCACTCTCCCCTCTGCCTTTCTCAGACAACTGTTGTTTTCCGTCTTTCGGTTAATTGCTGGCCTTGTCGCCGCTAAGCATATTCCTCCCTTTGGGAGTTTATGTTGCCCCCTTTGGTCTGGTCTGCACCGGTCGGGGCTGCTGGGGGGAACCAAACCAACCTTTGGGAGGAAGCCATGCGCATCATCCGTCATACGATTTTCCACCGAGGTACATTCAACGCCATCCTCAAGGCCCTACGACGAGCCAGCCGCTGCCACCGGGCTGCCGGAGGCTACTGGGAGCCGGTCTTTCGGCACAAAGGTGTACGAATCTATGAGCGAGCGGAATTTGACCTGGAGTGGCTCCGCGAGCGAGTGGAAGAATACGAGAACTACCTCTATTGCTCTCTTGCTAACGGCTTTTGCGGCAGCGACGGCATCCTCAGGCAGCGCACGACAAATGTACTCCGTTCGCCCGGCGGCGGCTTTCGTCAGACTTCCCTCTGAGTAAGATAGAGAGGAGACTTTCATGGCGCAGAGTATTTGGAAATCCTTTTGTGAGAAGTATCTGGAATTGGAGGAAACCTGTTATCGGGCTGCAGTTTCCACTCGTACTGACCGCGGCAGGTTTCGGGGCCGTTATCGGGTACCGGCTCCTCTTCTCAAGAAACTCGACCTCGACCAGGCCCTGGAGAGACTGTATGAGAGGTTTTTCGGCTGTCGGCCGGCCTAGCCGGCGAGATTTGCATGAAATCGAACAATTGTCTCTTCACCAGGCAAGAATTCTGTCTTTCGCGAGGAAACCCGGTGATGTGGTATGTGCGAAATACAACCTTTCAGGTGAGGAGGTGCGAGGATGGCACAGGATAAGAAAGGAAGCCCAGCCACCGCAGTGCTGCTGATCATTCTGATTATTCTCGTGATCGCAGTCGGCTGGTGGTATTACTCCAAGTCCACTCCGGAAAGCGGGACGCTTACAGAAAGAGTGGAAGAGGGCGGAGTTCGACCCGGAAAGGCCCCGGTGGGTGAGGAAAAGACTCCACCCGCGCCTGCCGAAGAGGAGGCTCCGGCAGAGGCACCTGCTGAGGAAGATGGAGCAGAGTAGTAACACAAGGCCCGTACCCTATGAGAACGTCTAGAATCCCCTGACTGGCCCCGAGACTCTCGGGGCCGACAGGTTTTCTTTACGGCACTGCAAGCCGGTGTCGCAGCGAAACTGCGCATCCTTTTCCATTGGACCCACACTGGCTTCCCCCCCCGTATATGCTTGACAAAGAGATGTGTGAAGCCTATACTCCGGCCGGAGAGGGCGAAGAGAAAGGGGACCTTTAGGTGCACTGGCTGTGGGGTATTCTTCTGGGGATAGTTCTCACGGCTGCGCTGCCGCTTTTGGCCGGCGTTTTGTGCCTCTCTGACCGCATAGTGAATGAGAGAGACGCCATGTTGGTGGCGATTGCATTGGTAACGTTCTGCCTCTTGGGAGTATTGATCTTCAGGCCCGCAGGTACCTCACGGCTGACGCGGCCGATGAGTAACCGCTACAAGGAGGAGGATTAGTGAAGCTGCGCCTGGGGCTGCCCAAAGGCAGTCTGCAAGAAGCCACTTTTCGGCTCTTCTCGCGTGCCGGATATCACATCTCTTTGGAGCCGCGCTCCTATTATCCCAGTATAGATGACGCGGAGATCGAAGGGATTCTGATGCGCGCCCAAGAGATCCCTCGTTACGTTGCCGACGGGGCGCTGGATGCGGGAATCTCCGGTAAGGATTGGGTGCTGGAGAGCCGCGCCGAAGTTGTTAGAGTATGTGATCTGATTTATTCGAAAGGAAGTTACGCGCCCGCCCGCTGGGTCGTGGCAGTTGACGCCTCCGGGCCTATTAAGAAACTGAGCGACTTGAAGGGCAAGCGGGTGGCCACCGAACTGGTTGAGGTGACAAGAGACTTTTTGGCGCGGGCGGGAATAGATGCGGCTGTGGAGTACTCGTGGGGGGCCACCGAGGTAAAGGTTCCTGATTTGGTTGACGCCATCGTGGAACTGACGGAAACCGGCAGTTCGCTGCGCGCCAATAATCTTCGGCAACTGGAGACAGTACTGGAAACGAATACTCAACTGCTGGCCAATACCGCTTCCTGGCAGGAGACCGGGAAAAAGAAGAAGTTGGAACACCTGGCTCTGCTGCTTCAGGGGGCGCTGCTGGCTGAGGAGAAGGTTGGGCTGAAGATGAATGTGCCGGCGGATAAGCTCAGCGCGATATTGGGGCTTCTGCCGGCCTTGCGCCAGCCGACGGTTTCCCCTTTGGCGGAAGGAAACTGGGTGGCAGTGGAGACCGTACTGGACGAAAAGACGGCGCGGGACCTAATTTTCAAACTGCGTGAGGCGGGAGCGGAAGGCATAATTGAATATCCTTTGAACAAAGTTATCCCGTAGTTGGGTATTATAAGGGAAGGGGTCGGGCTGGAACTGATTCATTTTCTTCATGCACGGAGGTAGGAAGTGCCACGCTGTGCCGGCTGTGGAGCAGAAAGCCCGGAGGGCGCGCGTTTCTGCGCGTCTTGCGGGCGGAATCTTGAAGAGCAGCAACCGCGCCCCGAACCTGCGCTGGGCTTTGCGCCCGCAAAGGAAGATCTGGCCACCGCCGACCGGATACTGACCGAGGCCTTCGCACACAGCGAGCAAGGGCGACTGACGGAAGCGGTGCGCCTCGCAGAGCAAGCACTCACTTATAACCCTAACTCCACAACTGCACACTCCCTTCTGGGAACCTTGTATGAGCGGCTTGGAAATCGCGACGCGGCGATTCGCGAATATCAGACCGTTCTCTCCCTTTCTCCCGGTTCCACGGCGGACCGTCAGCGGCTCAACGAACTGCTGGGGGTGCCAGCGGCACCGGCGCCCAGGCCTCCAGCGGCGATTCCCATTCCCAGGGCGGTACCCAAGGCGGCCGGCCGCCCTAACACGGCCTACATCGGTGGTTTCGCCTTTCTGGCAGTCGTATTGGTGGGTGGCACCATACTGCTGCTCAGCCATATGCGGAACTTGCGCTCAGAGGCGAGTTCAACGCCTCCTGCTGAGAAACCAGCGGTCGTGTCCGACTATCGAATCCCTCGACAGGAGTTAAGTATTCCCGCAACATCATTGCCGATGCCGGGAGTGCCCACAGGCTCTTCCGCGCCGACTTCTGTACCGAGTGAATCCGGCACTGCCGGCTTCCCTCTTGCATTCGACTTCAATGAACCCAACCTGGAGGAGATGGAGGACACAGGCTATTACGACTATGATGCCGAGTATGAAGCTGAACCGCCCGAGGCGGAGATGTGGCCCGCCACGCTCGAGTTTCCCGGCTATATAGCGCCCATCGAGCCACCTCCTCGCTTCCTGCCCGGAGGCGGAAAGGTGCTTGAGTCGCCTCCGGTCATTCGCGTCGTCTCGCGTCCTTCCACAAAGGTGACCGCTGCCCGGAGCGTGAGCCAAAATGTCAAAGTTGCCCACCAATTGGTAGTCTCCGGAAGATTGCAGGAGGCGAGAGAAGTCTATGAAACCACCCTCGCCGCTCGGCCCACCGCTTCGCCTAAATTGAGACAGGAGCTTGCCACGGTCTACTTCCGCCTGAATCGGCCGGCCAAAGCCAGAGAGAACTACTACCGTGCTTATAAGGCATATCAGGTAGAACTGGATCAAGGCTCAGAGGGCATCGAGGCCCAGGAAGCGGAGCATGGCCTTGCGACTTGTCGTGCCGCACTGCGCGCTCTCGGAGTAGAGGTACCATAAGGCGATTACGCGAGATGCTTCTGAGAAGCCTTCCGGTTAATGGTCATCTGACTTCCGCGATGGGCCCAACCGAGCGGACCCCGTTCGTTCTTCTCCTCCTCACACTTTCGTTCTTCCTCACAGCCACCCGGCCCATCCCCGCCCAAGAGCAAACCTCCCCGCCTCCTCCGCCTATTAGTTGGCTGGTGGTTCAGGTGAAGGATTTGACCGGCGTGAGCCCTGTCGGAATCGAGCGGGCGATTACCCAGGCCTTGGTGGAGAAACTGGGTGCACACGTTGGCTGGAAGGCTTGGGCGAATGACCCGCTGGCAAAGAGTGTGCGCGCGGCCATCGAAGACGGGATGATCACAGAAGAGGAGGCGGCAACTGTGCCTGACCTCGCTTCCGCGCAGAGGCTGGGCCTGGTGTGGGAAGCGGACACCGTTTTGATCGGCCTGCTGGTGCGTCGAGATGATTCTATTGCTTTGTTGTTGAACGCGGTGGGCACCATCGGCCGGCAGGCGGCGGGCCCGGGCAAGGAGGTGGATATACCCTCGACGGAGATAGAGCCGACAGAAGACATGTCCGCCGCGAAGATGGCGGAGGCGCTGACAGAGGGTGTGGCTGAAAAACTCGCCCCTTTGATTGAGGAGCATCGCGGTTTGTGGGCGAAGGACGCCGAGTTTGCTCCGGCCTGGGAAGCGGACGGGGATATCTACATGTTGGAAGGCTTCCCTCACGAGGCGCGCATGGCCTATGCCGCCGCGCTCATAGCCGACCCCTCCCTGGCCGCTTGCCGCCGTAAGCTGGCACAGATGCTGCTGGAACTGGACCGACCGGAAGAGGCCCGCCAGCAATTGGAAAAGGCCCTCACTCTGGCACCTGAAGATGTCGAGGTTCTGCTGGCTTTGGGCGAGACATATCTCGTCTTGGGGAATCCGGAGAAGGCCGCAGAGCAGTTCAAGGCCGGCGTCCCGCTGGCAGAGGGTGATCTGCGCCCCAAGGAGGGGCTCGCCCGCGCAAACCTGTTGCAAGGAGACTCCGCGGCTGCGCTGAAAGCGTATGAGGAGTTGCTGGGCGAGGCTCCGGAGGATGTTTTCCTGCATTATTGGTATGGTGAGGCCCTGCTGGAGACGAATCGCCCGGACAAGGCGGCGGAAGAGTTTCGACTCTGCCTGCAACTCGAACCCGACTATCTGGATGCCAGGCATTCTCTCGCCGAATTGCTCATACGGGAAGGGAAACTCATAGAAGGGATTGTGCAGTTGCGTCTCGTTTCGGACAAGGTTGAGGAGTTTCTTGAATATCCGCTCAGCGATTACCAGGATCTGATCAGCGCGCTGTCAGAAGAGTTCCTGGTGGTGCTGAATGAATTCGATCATCGCCTCTACGGATACTGGGATGGAGAGATCACCCAGGAAGAGTTCGTCGCGGTGATGCAAGGGCTCCGCGGCCGCTCGGATAATCTTGCCCGGCTGACAGAGAGAATCCTCTCCCCCGAAGAATTGGATGAGAGCCACCGCTACTGGGTGCTGGCCGCCAATCTCTTGAATCACTCCGATTTCGAGGCCTATCGGTATGGTCGAAGCGATGGGTCGGAGTACTTGCGAAGGGCGCAACTCTTCCGTCACGCCGCGCGTGAAGCCGCCGCCGAAGCAAGGTCTCTCGCCCATATCGCGCTTGAGGAAGAAACTTCTGAAGAGACTTCCCCCCTGCCTCCGGCTCAATAAGTCTCACGGCCCCTTCGAATTCGACCTTGTACAAGAAATCATATGCCTTCTTTAGTATGACCTTGTCTGCGGGCGGAATCGACAGGAGAGATCTTTCCCTCAGACATTTGCCAGGACATCTTGCTTCTTTCCATTATCTCGTTGAAACGCTCTTGGAAGAGAGGTTTGTCCTCATCGGAGGCGCCTTGGTGAAACAACTCCATCGCGTCAAAAACGTGGGGAGCCCAATAACCTTTTAGAAAGATGTCGTAAAGGCCTCCCGAAGCGGGATCTCCATCTTCGCTTTCCGGATAGGCGCGGAGTGCACTGCTACCTAATTCCTCCTCAAACCTCTGGGTCAGCTCGGTTATTGCGGTGTATTCCCCTTTAAGACAGTCGAATTCACTGTATTCCTCCAGAGACATCCAGAGGCGTTCGCGCACCGGCGTCGGAATGCTTACCTTCAGCTTTTCGTCTCTGAGACTATCGCTGTAGCGTTTTGAAAATAGCCTGGCCATGTATTGCTTCGGTTTCTTTTGGCAGGGGGCAAACTCCTGCCCTACGAAACCCTTGCAGAAACCCCCGTAGGGCAGGAGTTTGCCCCCTGCCATTCCCTACTTGCTGCAGGATCTTTCCTCAAGTCCCCGCTTCCCAGGAGGAGAGGTATTTCTCCTGTTCCGGGGTGAGGGAATCGATGGTGATGCCCATGCTGTGGAGTTTGAGGGAGGCGATTTCACGGTCGATGTCTTTGGGCACGGGATAGACCTTGCGCTCCAGAGTTTGGCCGTGGGAGGCGACCCAGGCGGCGCAGAGGGCCTGGTTGGCGAATGACATATCCATTACATTCGCGGGATGACCCTCGGCGGCGGCGAGGTTGAGGAGGCGGCCTTCCGCCAACACAAAGATAGAACGGCCGTCGGCCATCTGAAATTCTTCACAGAAGGGCCGCGCGACTTTTCTCTCTTTCGCCATTTCCGCCAGCGCGGGAAGATCAATCTCCACATCGAAATGCCCCGAGTTCGCCAACATGGCTCCATTCTTCATCACCTGGAAATGTTCACTGCGGAGGACGTGTTTGTCGCCGGTTACGGTAATGAAGACATCCCCGATCTTCGCCGCTTCCATCAGCGGCAGAACCTCATATCCCTCCATCACCGCTTCCAGCGCGCAGAGCGGCTCGACTTCACAGATGATCACCCTAGCTCCCATGCCGCGCGCCCGCATCGCCACACCGCGGCCGCACATGCCGTAACCGCAAACGACCACCTTTCGTCCTGCCAGCAGCAAATTCGTTGCCCGCAAGAGACCGTCAATGGTGCTCTGGCCGGTGCCATAGCGGTTGTCGAAGAGGTGTTTCGTATCCGCATCATTGACAGCGATGATGGGATAAGCCAAGACTCCCTGGCGCTCCAGGCTGCGCAGGCGGATGACACCGGTGGTGGTTTCCTCTGAGCCGCCGATGATGTCTCCGATAAGGTTACGCCGCCGGGAGTGAATCTCTGACACCAGATCCGCGCCATCATCCATAGTGAGGTTGGGCTTGATATCGAGCACGGAATTGAGGTGTTGATAGTAGGTGTTGGAATCTTCTCCTTTGATGGCGAAGGTGGGGACCTTGAGCTCCTTCACCAGCCAGGCGGCGACATCATCCTGGGTGGAGAGAGGGTTGGAGGCACACAAGGCCAACTCGGCACCACCCGCCTTGAGTATTCGCATGAGGTTGGCGGTTTCGCTGGTCACATGCAAGCAGGCGCCCAGGCGCAGATTTTTCAGCGGTTTGTCGGTAGAAAAGCGTTCCTCCAGCAGCCGCAGGACGGGCATTTCCTGGTAGGCGAACTCGACCCGCTGGCTTCCCTGTTTGGCGAGTCCGGCATCTTTGATGTCAGATTTCATTCAAAGCCTCCGTTTTGGAGTGTCTGGTAGAGGAGACAAAGACTGTTTCACACGTCTAGCCGGCGGAAGCCGCCGCCCCGATCCCTGCGCTCCGGAAGAAGCCTTTTACTGCCTCGGCGACGCGTTCGATTTGCTCCTCGGTTAGAGCTGGAAAGATAGGCAAGGAGAGCACTTCTTTCGCATAGGTCTCCGCAACCGGCAAATCCCCCTGCTTATAGCCCAGGTGGCGGTAAGCCGACTGCAAGTGAAGCGGAAGAGGATAATAGACATCACAGCCGACGCCGCGGGCCTTTAACCATTCGGAGAGTTCCTGACGGTTAGGAGTTCGGATGGTGAATAGACTGTAGACATGGCTGTTGTCAGCGGCGAGGCGCGGCAAAGTCAGCGGTGTGTCAGCCAGCAGAGAGTGATAGGCCTTGGCGACGGCGCAGCGACGCAGATTCCACTCCTCCAGATGACGCAGTTTTATGCGCAGGATGGCGGCCTGTATCTCCTGCAGGCGACTGTTGTAGCCGACCGCGCTGTGATGATACTTCTTTCCCCCGAGGGCAGTGTCATCGGCCTGGTTGCGAAGATGGCGTATCCTTTTCGCCACTTCGGCATCACCCGTTAGCACCAGCCCTCCCTCACCACACGCGCCCAAAGTCTTGGTGGGATAGAAGGAGAAACAGCCGACGTTACCCATACTCCCCGCTTTCTTTCCACGCAGAGAAGCACCCGCGGACTGGGCGGCGTCTTCGATGACCCATATGCCGCGGCTTGCCGCAATATCCATCAAGGCCTCTGTATCGGCCATTTCACCATAGAGATGTACGGGGATGATGGCGCGCGTATTGGGCCCCATGCGTTCCTTTACCTGGTTGAGATCGAGCAAGAAACTGTCGGGCGCGCAATCAACGAAGACGGGTTTGGCGCCGACATGACGGACAGCGGCGGCGGTCGCTACGAAAGTCCAGGCGGGAACAATCACTTCATCGCCTTCTCCGACGCCGAGTGCCTCCAGGGCGAGTACGAGCGCATCGGTGCCTGAGCCGACCGCGACGGCATGTGGGCTGGAGCAGAAGTGGGCAAATTCCTCCTCAAAGGCGCGCACATTCTCCCCGAGGATGAAATAGCCGGAATCCAGCACTTTAGCGATCGCGGCGAGAATCTCCTCTCTCAGTGGAGCGTGATCCGCCGTAAGGCTGATAAAGGGAACGGGATTCTTTTGGCTTGTCTTGGTGTTTACGGAAGCCTTATCCATTGTTCTCTGCTTACCCCTATTCTGTGGTCTTTTCCGGGCTTTCACGCTCATCAGCGGGCGTANNCTATTGCCTTCACGAAGAGGTAAGAATTGGCTATAATATTATGGAATGTAGTTCACACGAGAGAGGAACGAGATGGAAGAGCAGTCAGAAAAGAAAGTCCAAGCCATTGCGCTGGCTCTAATCGTCGTGGCCGTCGTGATTGCGATTAGCGGCTATTTCTATGTCGGCAGGAGAGCCGGAGCCAGAAATAGAGCCGCAGCCACACCTAAAGGTGGGGCGCGCGTGGCTCAACGGTCCTCATGTCCGACCACCGATTTGGGCTCGCTGCTGCAAGTGGGAGTAACCAGAGGACAGGCTCGAACGGCTGACGGCGGTTCTGGAGTGGGAATTGAGTCCACAGAATCGGGCGGAATTGGGGCGACGTCCGGGCTGCAGGCGAATGATGTAGTTGTGGCTGTTGACGGCAACGCGGTCACTTGCCCCAAAGACCTGTTGGGTGCCGTCCGACAGTCTCTGCCGCAGGGACTCACTCTCTCCATAGAGAGAGGCGGCAGGCCTATGGACATAGCGATACCGGCTCAATCGGCGAGCCAAACGGAATAAGCAACCTGTTTATTGTGAAATCCCTGCTGACTTCTCCGAGATGAGGAGAAGTGCAGGGATTTTTGTGTGTCGGGCGATGTTGACTTTTCAGTTATAAGCCAATACCGTATGCGCTGGGTTGAGCCGGCTGCGCGGTAAGGCGCCGGTCGGAAGGAAGTTGTTCGGTAAGGAGGTCAGTGTGAAGAAGATCCGTGCAACCGTGTGGGGGGAGAATGTTCAAGATCGAGAACCTGGAGTCATAAAGGATATTTACCCCGAAGGAATGCATACTGCAATTGCTGCGGGCCTGAATGAGGCCGAGGATATAGAAGCCAGGTGCGCCACCTTGCATCAACCGGAGCACGGCTTGACGGAGAAGGTGCTGGAGGAGACGGATGTGCTCTTCTGGTGGGGACATGTGGCACATGATAAAGTCAGTGATGAGATCGCCGAGCGAGCACAAAAGCGGGCCCTGGAGGGGATGGGACTGGTTGCGCTCCATTCGGGCCACATGTCCAAGGTTTTCAGGAGACTGATGGGCACGAATTGCTCCCTGCGCTGGAGAGAAGTGGATGAAAGACAGCGGCTGTGGGTCTGCAATCCCGGTCATCGCATTGTTCAGGGGTTGGGAGAGTGTATTGAAATCCCAAAGAGCGAGATGTACGGTGAGCCCTTCATGATTCCCCCTCCCCATGAACAGATCTTCATTTCCTGGTTCGAAGGGGGCGAGGTTTTCCGCTCCGGATGCACCTGGCTCCGGGGCAATGGAAAGATTTTCTATTTCTCGCCCGGTCACGAGACTCTGCCCATTTATTATCAGGAGGAGATAAAACTCGTCCTGAAGAACGCCGCCCGTTGGGCGCGGCAGGAGCATCTATGGAAGGGCGCGGACCACTGTCCTCAAATCCCGCTGGAAAAGACCCGGGAGAAGATTGGCCGCAAGTAAGGGCGGGACGTGTTCCCAGAGCCCGCCGAAACAGGGGGGGAGACTCACTGATGAGCTCGACTCCCCGACATGCGAGGCTGCTTTTCCTGCTGAAGAGGATATGCCGTTGGCTGTGGCGCGAGCTCTCCGCTTTTGGTTCGGNNCTCTCCATCTGCGGCTGGCTGCTGCAATCAGAGGAGGCCGGCGCGGCTTTGGGGCGGGCCCTTTCGACGATCTTTCCGGTAAGAGCGGAGACCCTCATAAGTGCGGCAAGAACCGTCTCCGGCACCTCCCCCTGGGCCTTTGCCATATACCTCTTCGGGCTGTTGTGGGCGGGAGCCTATCTCTTTGAATCCGTCGAGCGAGTGGTGAACGCGGTCTGTTGTGAGGCGAATGAGCGCGCTTATCACATGCGTAAACTGATCGGACTGCTGGCCGCCGTGGTCGCCGGCATCTTGCTGTTAGTCTCGGTGGCCCTGGGGGCGGCACAAGCGGCCCTGGTGCATGCAGTGCACTTGCCTCCCGGGGCCTGGATGATTGTGGACCGGCTGATAGGGAGATTCTCGATTCTGGTGCCACTGTTGACTTCCACCATCATGTTTACTGTTATCTACAGACTGATGCCGATTGAGCGGATCCCCTGGAGGTCCGCTGTAACCGGCGGATTCTTCGCAGCCCTCTTCTGGGAGTTCTCGAAATGGGCCTTCGGCCTTTTCGTGATATTCTCCGGCCGTAAGTATGGCGCGCTATATGGGTCTCTGGCTAATGTGGTAATCATAATGCTGTGGATTCATGTGTCGGCCATCATTCTCATTCTGGGCGCGCATGTTACCCGTATTACGCGGCAGAGGATGGAAGCCGCGACTTGAGGTGATATATGTTTCGTCTGCGAGCACTTTCGTTTTTGCTGGGCCTCCCCCTCATGTTGTGGGTGTGTTATGCGGGAGGCTGGTGGCTGCTGGGCGCGCTCATAATCCTCGCCTTTATGGGCCTGCGGGAGTGGAGCCGGGCCATCGCCCGCACGCCGGTTCGGCCTGACATGTGGCTTGCAGGTTTCTTCATCCTCATCTTTCTCGTTTCCACTCATCTTCTGCCCAGCGTGGAAACAGACGAGTCTTTGCTTCTCGTGGTGGTTCTCGCCATAGGTATGGCTTTCGTCAGCAGAATCGTTATGGGGGGAGGTCCTTCGGCACTGGCGGACATTGGCGCAACTCTCCTGACTCCACTCTATCTGGGACTCTTCTTTTCATTTGTGCTGCGCTTGAGGTTGGAGGATTGGGCCGCGCCCACGCGTGAGGTGGCCGGAATATCTGTGTTGCCCGGTGTCTATTTCCCTGTGCTGCTTTTTCTGACCTGTTGGATAATGGACACGGGGGCCTTTCTCTGCGGGCGGTTTATCGGCGGGCCCAAACTCTGCAAGAGCATCAGCCCGGGCAAGACTGTGGCAGGGTTTTTCGGCGCGATTATCACCGCGGCCCTGGCCGTGTGGGGCGGCTTTGCGCTGGCCGGTCTCTCCGCGGGCCATGGTCTGCTGTTGGGGGGGTTGATGGGAGTTACGGGTCAGTTGGGTGATCTGGGCAAATCCCTGATCAAGCGAGAAACGGGGATAAAAGATTTCGGCCTCGTGTTTCCCGGCCACGGCGGAGTGCTGGATCGCTTCGACAATGTTCTCTTCGACGCCCCCCTGATGTTCTATTACCTGAAGTGGCTGCTGATGAGTTGATAGGCCAAGATCTCCGGTAGCTCTCTGGCGGGGGCCGGCACCCCCGCCCTACAGAAACTACATCCGGCGGGGTACCCTTCGAGTCCCGCAGGGTAAACGGAGACCCCGCCCTACAACTAAGACACCCAACTCCGGACCGACTCTTAAGCCGCCTGAATTCCCCTGCGTTCTTGGCGATCTTGGGCTGGGAAGCCGCCTGTCCTGCGAAGCCTTCGGCGAAGCAGAAGCGCGCTCTGCGGTTATGTCAGCGGCGCGGGGCCGCCTGGGTCGGAGTCAACTAATCTGCGGAATCCCAGGTGGTTGCGAAGACCCCCAAGGTCTGCGTCGGCCTTCGCTTTTTCCTTGAATCGGGCATCGAGCGCAACCGCTTTTCTGAGGTCGGCGAGGGCCTCGTCCCGTTCATTGAGCCGGGAGAGGGCGCAGGCGCGGTTGTAGTATGCGCGGGCGTAGTCCGGCTTGATCCGGAGGGCGCGCTCACAGGTTTCGACCGCGGCTCTGTATCTACTGAGATAGATGAGCGCGGCGGCCTTGTTGCAGTAGGCCTGGAGATGGTCCGGCTTGATCCGCACGGCGCGCTCGAAACAGTTCACCGCTTCCTGGTCCCGGCCGAGTTTGTGGAGCGCGATTCCTCTGCTGTAATGCGCTTCCGCAAAATCGGGTTTTATCTTGATGGCGCGGTCATAAGAGGCAATGGCCTCCTCGTGATCGCCGAGGCTCACCAGTACGGCTCCTCTGCTGCAGTGGGTTTGGGGGTCATCGGGTTTGATCTGGATTACCTGGTCATAGCAGCCGATTGCCTCATCGTATCTGCCGAGATTCCTGAGAACATTACCCTTTTGCCCATATGCCTCAACAGAATCCGGGGCGATACGGATGGCGCGGTCGAAGCAATTGATGGCCTGTTCTTGCTGGCCCAGTTTGGCCAAGGCGGAGCCTTTCTTGCAGTAGGCTTCGGCGTATTCGGGCCTCAATTGAATTGCGCGGTCATAGTAGACAAGGGCTTTTTCTTCCGTGCCCAGTTCGCATAGCATGGTACCGTGCCAGCAGTGCGCCTCGGCGCAGTCGGGGCTGATTTCGATGGCGCGCTCAAGGCAGGCGAGTCCCTCCTCATGTCGGCCCAGTTCACCCAGCGCGACGGCCTTGTTGTAATGGGTCTCGGCATGGTCGGGCCAGATCTTGATGGCGCTGTCATAGCAAATAAGCGCCTCTTCATATCGG
>WVXJ01000005.1:32019-32278 GCA_011773575.1 Armatimonadota bacterium
GCGAGCGCCTCATCCTGGCGGCCCAGTTTGCACAATGCCAGACCTTTGTTGCGGTGTGCTGTCCCATAGTCGAGATCGGCCTCGATTGTGCGGTCATAGCACTCAATGGCGCGCGTATAGTCTTTCTCGGAGAAGAAGGCATTGCCTCTGACCAGGTGTGCCTCGGCATTGAGCGGGAGCCCCAGGTCCTCGAATAGTTCAAGTTTCTCGCTGAGATCTTTCAGTTGCTGCTTGACGGTCGCCGGGATATCCTTCGCCA
>WVXJ01000005.1:32296-36401 GCA_011773575.1 Armatimonadota bacterium
TTCGCGCGTTTGGATTTCTCCTGGGTCTCCAGCAGGAGCTGTCTGGCATTGGAGGCGCATTCAGCGGTAACTTGCTGCGCGCGGACCGCGGTCTGTTGGGAATCTGCGGCGGCTTTTTGCGAGCGGGTTACGGCCTGTTCCGACCGGGAGACAGCTTTTTGAGACTGGGCGGCTTCATTGCGCAGTCTGCGTGTATCGCGAAGGCTGTAGTAGGCGAAAAGCAAAAGCACCGCAACGGCAACACTCACCAGCCCTCCGGCGAACTTCACCACCGTGTCTGCGTAACGGGTACTGGCTTCGCCCGTCGCCGCGGCTTTCTCGGCGGCGGATTCAGCGCCGCTTACTCGGCGGTTGAGTGTTTCGATGGCGCTTTCTTGAGCGTCGAGCCGCGCCTTCAACTCCTCAGTATCCTGTATCTGCTCTTCAGCGGCGGGCGCGGGAGTTGTTTGCTGGGCTATTGCACTGCTGACAGTACAGCAGGCGATGATGAAGCAGGTAATGAGCAGAAAGCACTTGAGTCTGAACACTTGAGTCATCTCCTCAATGGCCAAGACTTTGGGGCCGCCTCGCCATTCCCGAGGCGGCTGGCAGATTTCGGGAGCGAAAGAGTTTGGTGTCCCGCTCAAGAGAGAATTTCCTCATCTTCAGCACGATTTCTTATTTTCGGCGCGCTATTTGCGGGGCTAAGGATTTGAGACGGGCTGGAAATCCGTCTCTATCGGGTCCTTCGGTGCATTGTGAGGGAGGAGCCGACTGAGTTATTTTCAGCGGCCCTGGGCGAGGCGCTGGATGAGGTAGTCCGGCAGGCCCGCGGCATTCATCTTGTGCTGGGTTTTTTCTATGTCGTAGGGGAGGCGGCGGAGGGTGATGGTATTGGCCTGTTCATCCCATAACCCGAAAGAGGCGTGGGGGTTGCCGTCACGGGGTTGCCCCACGCTTCCAATGTTCATGAGATGGCGAAAGCCCTCCTCCAAGGTGACCTTTCCGCCGGAAAACAGCGGGAAGCGGTCCACTATCTCGTTGCCGCAGCGCTGGCGATAATACTCGGCGACATGAGAGTGGCCGATGAGGCAGGCGGGCGTGTTCATCTCGTGAAATGTGATGCGCGCGTCACTGTCGGAGAGCACATACTCCATGGGCTCCGGCAAGGCCCCATGCACCAGGGTGAACGGAGGAAGTTGGCGGATTAACGGGAGTGAACGAAGATACTCCGAATTCTCGGCGCGGAGTCGNNCGGAGTCGGTCGGTGGTCCACTCTATGGCCTGGCGCGCGTAAGGGTTGAACCAGTTGAGGTCGTATTTGTTCACCGCGGCAAGGTCGTGATTGCCGGCGATGCAGGTGAGTCCGGGGAGTTCGCGTACGGCATCGATACATTCATTGGGATTCGGTCCATAGCCGACCAAATCGCCGAGGCAGATGAAGGCTTCCGCTTCCCGGAGTTGCTCCAGCGCCGCTTCCAGGGCTTCCAGGCTGGCGTGGATATCTGAAATGAGCCCGTATTTCATCTCTCATGCCCCAAGCAAGACCGGTTCTTATCTTCTATTCCGCCAGGCAGAACCCTCTCGCCGGCCGACAGGCAGGAAGGATTCTTCCCCCCAACGAACACTTTCAGAAGTACCAGACTATCACAGGAGCGTTTGGAATGAAAAGTGAGACGGAGTATGTATGGTTCAATACCCGCCGGCCGCGGGAGTATATCAATATCACGGACAAGGTGGAGGAGGTGGTGGGCCGAAGCGGGATCCGGGAGGGGATGGCCCTGGTTTCGGCGATGCATATTACCGCGGGTGTGTATGTGAATGATGCGGAATCGGGGATTATCCAGGATATTGATGAATGGGCGGAAAAATTGGCGCCCTCGGGCCGGGATTATCACCATCATCAGACAGGTGAAGACAATGGAGACGCCCACTTGAAGAGCCTGCTCATTCACCACCAAGTGATAGTCCCCATAACGGAGGGCCGGCTGGACTTGGGACCCTGGCAGCAGATTTATTACGCCGAATTCGACGGCCAGCGCCGCAAACGCCTCATTATAAAGGCGATAGGGGAGTGAGGCGAGAGGTAGGTAGTAGATTCCTTACTTGCAGAGCAGGAGGCTGGCGGCTGCCCGACGAAACCGGAAATATGCAATAAGCATCACTTGCATCGGTGTGCACAATGAGTGAACAGGAGACGACAGTGAGTCAAGTGGAATCCGCGCAGGAGAGTGTGAGAGAACGCCCCGCGCTTCTCGCCAGGCTGGATAAAGAGCCGGTCAGCAAGCGCTGTGCCGTCTTCATACTGATCATTGCCGCCGCCCTGTCCCTGTTCTGGCTGTCTGAAGTATCTTACTTCTTTGTGACCATGGTGGTTAACGGGGAAGAGTGGGTTTATCCCCAGAGTTATGCGTGGGTTCCAGTGCTTCGCAGAGTTCTTGGCATTGGGATCATTGCTTTGTTTGCGGGCGTGCTGTCAGCAAGGACTGTGCGGCGATTCAAATGGGCGGTTGGTCCGTGTCTCATCGCGGTTCTGGCCCTTGTCTATGCAATCATGTTATCTGTTCGCGCGGGTCAAGAAGGCATATTGATCCCTGCAGAGGATCCCTTTGTTCTCCACTACCGATTACAGATTCAATGGCTGATGCTTCCTTATTTCGGAAGCGCCCTCATCTTTGCGGCGCTTGGAGGGTTGCTGTCACCCTGGGTATTCCGCCGGGTGCGGGCAAGTACAGTGGCGACCATTGTTCTGGCGTGGACGGCCATCGGCCCGCTCGTCTCGTTATTGAGATGGTTGTGGATGCTGTGTTTCCCGAGCGGCGTTTCATATACCACTTGGTCCCTGGTAGGCTTGGCTACGAACGCAGATGAGACCCTCCCTTACTTCCTTGGCGGACTCTGGATTGCGTGGGCGATGAGGGGCCGCCGGCCCTGGGCGGGAGTGGTGATCATCGGGCTGATTCCTGCTTTTCAGGTTCTTCGCGGACACATCTATTTTGTAACGGTAACTGGTGATGTCATCGCGGTAATTGCGTTGTGGACACTCAGGGCACTCAGCAGCGCAGGGATTGGCGGGCTGCTCGGGGTGGTGTTCGCTGGTGAGGGAAGATGGCGCCGTCTCCTGTGGCCGGCAGTCTTGAGCGTTAGCGCGATTATCCTCGCGATGATTGTTAGTTCTGTCGCGCATGGCCGCCAAAAGGGAATATCAGCCGCTATCGAGACACCCGTGAGTAATGGCGAAATCGTGTTAGTGAAGAAGGGGGAAGCGATTGGAGCATTCATTCCAACCAAGCAGACCTCCTCCCCGGAGCGAATCTCCTACGACTGGTATTTTCGCACTGACGGGCAGGGCACTTTCCGCGCCGAAGAGGCTGAGGATTACGAATCGGGGCATGTGGAGGCGGACAGGAAGGTTGGATTCGGTCCCTTCGTGATTCCCTGGTCCTTCCAGAGCGATGGTGCAGGATGGTTATACTATGGGAAATCTCCCGATTCTCCCGTGGAGGAAGATGACATTCGCATCTGTCTGACACATGAGAGAGATTTGGAGCAGATAGACGCGTTTGACCACAGGTGGATTTTCAAGGGCAGTCTGTCTGACGAAGGGATACGACTCGCCGCGCCTGACTCCCCGGCCCATGACGGGTATCCGACAGATAGCGGAGAGTGATCTGAGTCGGCGGGCGCAGGCGCACCCGCCCTACAACTACGACTTCTCGGCGGAGAACCCACTCGATTACACTCAGAACAGGCAAGCCGCCGCTCCGCAATTACCCGGTTAACTGGTGAAGGTGAAGGCGGAGACTTTGATGGCCGGGACGAGGCAGTCGGCGGAGAGTTTGACCTGGCGGGTCAGCATCTCGGTGCGCTGCAGTGTGTTCAGTATGCTTTCGGTGAAGCGGAGATTCTGCACGGACCGGGTGATCTTGCCGTCTTCGATGAGGAAAGTCCCGTCCCGCGTCATTCCGGTGATGGTGGTCTCCCGGGGTGAGATGGAATTGGTGTAGTGGAACCGGGTGACGAGAAGTCCGCGGGGAGTGGAAGCGATCATCTCCTCAAGAGTAGCGCTGCCGGGAGCGAGGCAGAGATTGAGCGGCAGTGGGCCGCACTCCAAAGTGGCAAAAAC
>WVXJ01000005.1:36457-36972 GCA_011773575.1 Armatimonadota bacterium
GGGAACAGGCGCGGGTCGAGGCCGTCATCCCAGAGGCTGATACAATCCGCGGCGACTTTTTTCCCTATATGGTCACACAGGAAAGACCGCCCCTCCTGGTAAGCGATTGCTCCAAGGCCAATCCAACTGAGAAGTTCCAGTAATTCTGCCACCGCGGGCTCTTCCAGAATGACGGTATATTCACCCGGTTCGATAGGCTGGGCACCGCGGCTTCGCACACATTTTCGGACCGCGGTTTCGGCAACCCGGCGGTGAGGCAGCGCGGCGATGTCCTTGCCTTGCCATTCTCCATAGCCGCTGGCATCGCCGTCTGCGACAACGGTTACCAGTGCCGCCTTGGTCCAGGGCTGGTAGGCTCTGGTTCCGCGGCTGTTGGCAACGACGATTTCCCCCGCCTCGACAGACAATGACCCGGAGGCGATGGTTCCCGCCTTTTTCGCTTCGGCGACAATTTCTTCCACCGCGGCGGCCCTCTCTTCGGGTGTGGAAGCCGCGGTCGGCTCGCAATATGCTTC
>WVXJ01000005.1:37001-44047 GCA_011773575.1 Armatimonadota bacterium
CCCTTCGAGATCGAGGCGATTGGTTACCGCGCATCCGACTTGCTTTCCTACCACCGCGCGCAAGATAACTTTTGCATTCGCGCGCGCCATATTCTGGTGGATGACCGATTCGGCGAAGCGGGTGAGAGCTGACTGCTTTGACCAGATGACAACCTCGGCCTGGTCCGCTTCGGTCGCTCGCAAGGCCTGTTCCGCCAATGTCAAGATTTTGTCTTCGCCAAGCATTTCGGCATCACAATGTGGTTCAGTCTTCGTCCTTCAGCACACCCACCCTTACTTTTCGAAAACGGGCAGGTGAGGTACCATGGCCTACATGCATTGCCTGAGCAGGTTCTCCCTTGCCGCAGTTGAGCACTCCCCAGAGTTTCCATTCTTTGCGATTACCGATGGCGTCACAGGAGGCCCAGAATTCGGGGGTGCGGCCCTGGTATGTGGTATTGCGCAGCAAGCGGCCCAAGGAGCCGTCCTTTATCTCCCGGGCGGTTTCTGTGGCGAACTGGAAGTTCAGCCTGAGGTCATCTATGCTCCAGGACTTGGTGCTGGAGGCGAAGACGCCGCTCTTGGTATCGGCGATCATCTCCTCCAAGGTCCAGTCTCCCGGGTCGAGGTTGATATTGGTCATGCGGATAAGGGGGAGGTGGTTCCAACTCTCCGCGCGCATGGTGGCATTGCTCTTCTGGCCCAAGCGGGCGGCGGTCTCCCGTGAGGTCAGATAGCCGGTGAAGATACCACTCTTCACTAAATCGGTCCGCTGCGCGGGCACTCCCTCATCATCATAGCCGAAGGTCCCCAATCCACCCGGCAAGGTGGCATCGGCATTGATATTCACTATTTCCGAGCCGTAGCGGAGTTTGCCCAGCTTATCGGGTGTAAGAAAGGAGGTGCCGGCATAGGAGCGTTCCGTTCCGAAGACGCGGTCCAGTTCGGTAGGGTGACCGCAGGATTCGTGCACCTGGAGTGCCATCTGGGAGGAATCGAGGATAAGGTCGGTTTCTTCAGAGGGACAAAGCGGCGCGGAGAGGAGATCACAGGCTTCCTTTGCGGTTTGTTCCGCGTGGCCGGGAAGATCCATCTCTTCCACCATCTCCCAGCCGCGGGCGGAGTGAAAGCCTTCGAGAGAGGAGGGGTAAGATCGTGTTTGAACCTCATCGCCCTCGATTGCGGTGGCGGATATCATTCCCCCGGATTCTGTGCGGTGCTGTTCGATTTCCGCGCCTTCGCTGCTGAGAAACCACTTCTCCTCCTGCATGAAGACTAGCCTTCCCAAGGCCACGCGCACTTTAGGAAACTGCCGCATGGCCCGGTCCGCTTCTTTCAACAGGCTTATCTTGTCCTCCAGGGGAACGTCAAATGGGTCTATCTTTAGCTCACTCTTCCAGACATCGCGGGCAGGCTCCACTTCGCTCAATTCGACGGGCTCGCGGGAGGTTCGAGCACTGGCGCGGGCAACGCGCACGGCCACTTTTGCGGTTTCTTCGATTTCCTTAGGGTCAGGTGAATTGGTGCAGGCGAATCCCCAGGCGCCGTCGGCCACAACGCGCACACCGATCCCTTCTTCATGTGAAGAAGAAAGAGTCTCCACCTCGTTATTCTTGACGGTTATGGATTCCCCCTTTTGGCGGACGATTCTGACATCCGCGTAAGTGGCTCCAGCGGCGAGAGCTGCGTCTATGGCGCGTTGTGCAATATCTGGTCCAATCATGTTGTCTCCCCGGCAGCGAACGGATTCTCAAGTCGAGAGCCCAAAATCAACTGCCTTTCCGGGCGCGCTATGACTGCTATAACGCGCGGTGGTGACTGGAGGACGTTTGTATAGGTTTCAGCGAGCAACCTGTCGAAAAGCCCTCACTACTATACCCGTTCTGGCGCGAATTATAGCATCATATCTTGTTCTGGAAAAGACAGGGTTCGTATGGTAGTCTTTGGCGGCGGAGACTCCTCTATTGCATGGAAGAAGATGGATTACGGCGGACTCATTAAGAGAGCCTTCTTCATTACCCTGAGGCACAAGTTCTTGTGGCCCTTGGGGATTTTGGCTGCGCTGCCTGAATGTCTTTCCTCTTTAGGCGGTGGACCGGGAGATACCTCAGGAGAAGACCATCTTCTGCTGAACGCCTCCCTCAATTCGAGGAAAGATTTGCCGACGATTAGAGGTTTGGATGTAGAAGCCCTTGCGGAACGGCTTCTGGAGAATATCCCTTTGCTTGTAGCCCTGGCATTCGCGGTGTTTATTCTTCTTTTGGCGATTGTCGTGATCTCCACAATGGCGAAAGGAGGCGTAATCGCCTCAGCCATAGGGATTGAAGAACAAGAGCCGGTCTCTTTCGGCAGAGGATTTCGGGCCGGCTATCATGCTTTCTGGCGAATGGTGGGAATCTTCCTTTTGATGTTCCTGCTCGTGTCGGTCTCGATGATTCTTCTCGCAGCGCCTGTCATCGGCCTGATTATAACAGAGCACTATTGGGCGGCCGTGGGAGCAGGCCTTCCCGTTTTCCTGATACTCATTGCGCTCAGCATCTACGTATCTGTTCTCAAGGCCTATGCAATCAGGTTCGTGATAGGTCACGGATTAGGAATAGGCGCGAGCATCAGTGATGCACACGCATTGATGATGAAATTCAAGGGAGAAGCGACTTTGGTGTTCCTGATTATGGTCGCTCTGAGAATAGGCATCGTTATTGCTTCATGCATAATCCTCTTGCCTCTTGCCTTGTTGCTCGCGATGCCCGCAATTCTGGCGGAGGCAGCAGTCGGCGGCATAGCAGTTCTGGTCCTTGCGGGGGTCTTTCAATTGATTTTCTTCGCGGTTACCCTATTCCTATTTGGGTTAGTTCACATCTTTGACTCCTCGTTTTGGACGCTGGCCTTCCTGGACTTAAGCAACAAGGCTGAACCGGCGACCGCGATTCTTCCTCAGGAACCACAGCCGGGGATTTCTCCGGCGTAAACTGATTCGGGCGACTGGTAATTCGCCCCTGCAACCGCCTTCAGTTCCAAGACGCTCTCTGCCAACCTGTTAGAAGACTTGCGGCGGGATTAGTAAATCCCGCCCTACAACCTCTTTATCCGCTTTCCCTTCGAGTGTCTCAAGGCAAGCATCAGCGGCTAAACGGTACATCGGGCAAGCCTTTACGGTGAAGGTTTGGAATTACCCGGCGGCGAGGGCGCGGGGCCTTCCGGCGCGTTTTTTGGCGGGAAGGATCTGGCGCAGAAGGCGGCCGGTGTGGGAGTGTTTCCTCTTTGCCACTTCTTCAGGGCTGCCGTCAGCAATCACTTCTCCGCCGCCATCACCTCCCTCAGGGCCCAGGTCAATGACGTAATCCGCGCATTTGATGACATCCGGGTTGTGTTCGATTACCATCACACTATTACCGGTGGAGACGAGCCGGTCCAGCACCTCCAACAGGCGCTTGATGTCATCGAAGTGCAGGCCAGTGGTGGGTTCGTCCAGGATATAGAGGGTGCGGCCAGTGGCGCGGCGGGAGAGTTCGGTGGCGAGCTTCACTCTCTGCGCTTCACCACCGGAGAGTGTTGTCGCCGGCTGGCCCAGGTGTATATAACCCAGCCCCACATCATGCAGGGTCTGGAGTTTGTTCCTGATGGGTGTGATATTGGCGAAGAACTCCAGGGCCTCTTCCACGATCATGTTGAGGACATCCGAGATACTCTTCCCTTTGTAGCGCACCTCCAGGGTTTGGCGGTTATAGCGGGCACCGCGGCAAACCTCACAGGGGACATACACATCAGGGAGGAACTGCATTTCGATCTTGATGATACCATCCCCCTGGCAGGCCTCACATCTTCCCCCACGCACATTGAAGGAAAAGCGGCCCGGCTTGTAGCCTCTGGCGCGCGCCTCCGGAGTCTGGGCGAAGAGTTGGCGGATGTGGTCGAACACACCGGTGTAGGTGGCGGGGTTGGAGCGGGGGGTGCGGCCGATGGGCGACTGATCTATGTCTATCACCTTGTCAAGGTTGCGGGAGCCGCGTATCTCATCATGCTCGCCCCAGGTGGTGCGCGCGCCGTTCAAACGATGGGCGAGGCGGCGATAGATTATCTCATCCAGGAGTGTGCTCTTTCCGGAGCCGGAGACTCCGGTGATGCAGACGAAAAGGCCCAGTGGAACGCGGACGGTGATGTTCTTGAGGTTGTGCTGGCGGGCGCCGATGACCTCCAGCCATTGCTC
Source organism: Armatimonadota bacterium (assembly GCA_011773575.1). Classification (GTDB taxonomy): domain Bacteria; phylum Armatimonadota; class Hebobacteria; order Hebobacterales; family WVXJ01; genus WVXJ01. Next base: position 41,188 of record WVXJ01000005.1, read on the forward strand.
TTTGTGGCGGCGGCGGCGCTTGGGAACTGGTATGGTCTTCTTGCCTGAAAGATATTTGCCCGTAATCGAAGCCGGACAGGCGATGATCTTCTTTACGGAGCCGGTAGCCACCACTTTTCCACCGTGCTCTCCCGCGCCGGGGCCTATGTCAATGATCCAGTCCGCTCTGCGCATGGTGGCTTCATCGTGCTCGACAACGAGGATGGTATTGCCCATGTCTCGCAGGTTGCAGAGAGTGTCCAGCAGGCGGTTGTTATCACGCTGATGGAGCCCCACACTGGGCTCGTCCAAGATGTAGAGCACACCCATGAGGCCGGAGCCGATCTGGGTGGCGAGCCGGATGCGCTGGGCCTCACCTCCGGCGAGGGTCTTGGCGGAGCGATCCACGGTGAGGTAATCGAGCCCCACGCCCCGCAAGAATCCCAGCCGGGTGCGAATCTCTTTCAGTATCTGGCGGGCGATGGTGGCCTCCCGCTGGGTTAATTTCAGTTTATCGAAGAAGTCAGCGCACTGCTGGATGGAAAGCGCGCACACTTCGGCGATGTTCTTGCCGGCAATGGTAACGGCAAGGCTCTCCGGCTTCAGCCTGGCGCCTTTGCAGGCGGGACAGGGAAGTGTGTTCATGAACTGTTCCAGGCCGGCGGCGCCATTGCCCGCCATCTCCCGCTTATACACCGCCTCCAGGTGGCTGAGCACTCCCTCGAAATAGACATTGTATATGCGCAGCCGGCCGCCGCGCCCGCGGTAGCGCACTCGCACGAGTTTGTCGGAGCCGTGCAGGAGAATATCGAGTTTCGCTTTGGCGAGTTTCTTGAGGGGTTTGTCCCAGTCAATATCGAAGTTGTGAGCAACAGATCTAAGTAAAGAGTAATGATACTGGGAGCCCAGGTTTCTCCAGGGAAGAATGGCCCCTTCTCCCAGGCTGAGCGAACGATCCGGAATCACCAGGTTCTCGTCAAATACCATCCTGTTCCCCAGACCGGTACACTCAGGACACGCCCCATAAGGGGAGTTGAAAGAGAACATGCGGGGCTGGAGTTCCTCGAATGAACGCTGGCACTGCTGACAGGCGAAGAGCTCGCTGAACTGCAATTCCTCGCCGTCAACAATCTGGGCGCTGGCAACACCTTTGCCTATCTTGAGAGCGAGTTCCAGGGAATCCGCCAGGCGCTGGCGCATCCCCGCTTTTACCTGGAGGCGGTCAACCACCACTTCGATAGTGTGTTGTTTGTAGCGCGCCAGAGTGATCTTGTCCACAAGATCGCGCACTTTCCCGTCAATTCGAGCGCGGACGAAGCCTTGTTTGCGAATGTCGTCCAATATCTGACGATACTCTCCCTTGCGCCCCTTTATGACAGGCCCCAGCAGAAGCAGCCGGGTGTCCTCCGGCAGGGCCTCTATCTGGTCAATCATCTGCTGGATGGACTGCTGGCTTATCTCCTGGCCGCATTCGGGACAGTGGGGGCGGCCGATGCGGGCGAAGAGAAGCCGCAAGTGGTCATAAATTTCGGTGACTGTACCTACTGTAGAACGCGGGTTGTGGGAGCGGGTCTTCTGGTCAATGGAGACGGCCGGAGAAAGGCCTTCTATCATGTCCACATCCGGCTTTTCCATCTGGCCCAGGAATTGACGAGCATAGGCGGAGAGGGATTCTACATAGCGGCGCTGCCCCTCCGCGTAGATGGTGTCAAAGGCGAGCGAGGATTTGCCGGAACCGGAGAGGCCGGTGATTACCACCAACTTGTCCCGGGGGATCTCCACCGTGATGTTCTTCAGATTATGCACCCGCGCCCCGCGGATGACTAATTTGTCCGTCGCCATCTCAACCTACTATTGTCGCACATATCCGTGAAGATGTAATGTCCCCCTATCAGTATCTTATCTTGAAAGTGGAGAAGGAGGAAGGGTTGGGGGAGGAGTTGCGAGTTGAGGGTTGAGGGTTGAGGGAAGCAACTCGGCACCTGCTACTCGTCTTGCGTCTCCGACTCATCCCGCGAGGCGCCGACATCCTCGCTCTCAGAAAGAGTGAATTCACCTCGCTCATAGGCGGCGAGAAAATCGGCGACGATTCCCTTGGCTTCCTTAGCGCGGGACTCCAGGGTCAGCAGGCGGGAATGTCTGCCACGCATGCTGAGGTCAATGTCATCATAGGCCTTGATGCGGTCCGCTTGCTGGATGACGGGGAGACCGGCCTCTTCCAGTACACCCTTAACCAAGTATGCCTGGAATTCGTCGGGTGCCTCATATACCACGGCGAGAGGCTCTTTGATAGGCGCGCCCTCAGAGGTTTCCCTCTTCGCTTGCCTCTCCCCCGCGGGAGGCCAGCCGGCCGCCGTCGGCCCCGGCTCTTCGGGAGGTTTGCGCTCCAGGGGTTGTCCGCAATCAGGGCAGGTGACTACTCTGTCGTGATATTCGTATCCACATTGAGAACAGAAGCGCATGGCCGGCTCCTTTGTTAGTAATTTTGACAATGGCCAGAGATTTCCTTGTATTCTCGGCGAGATTTGCGAACAGTTGAGCCGCAAAGCGGGCCGGCGTGGCGGCCTTTATGCCTAGTGCTGTTTTTCATATTTGATGCTGTCTTTCTCGAAAGAAGCACTTGTAGGGCGGGCATTACTATGCCCGCCGAAGATAGAGGGAACGTTCGGCTGGCGTGGTAACGCCAGCCCTACAGCAACGCGGTCCGAATCATGAAAGAAGGCACCAGCCACCCCCACCCTGCAGGAGAAGGGCATCGGAAGATGCGCGGCGAAAAGCAAGTCAACATCTACTTTCATTGACACGGCCGCCAAGGCAGGGCTATACTGGCGTGACTATGTTCCTGGGGATGGATACAGGTTCTTATCATCAGGCTGCGGGG
>WVXJ01000005.1:44114-52057 GCA_011773575.1 Armatimonadota bacterium
TTGGAAAGAGCGGATTATGGCTACCTTTCTTCTTGTCGCCGCGCGGCGGAGGCGGCGGGTCTCTTCTTGCAGCTAACTTATGCAGGTTTCCGCGCGGACAATCTTCAGGATGCCGTCCGCCTGGCGGGTGCAACGGGCTGTCGCAGTCTCTGTTTCCGCCCCACTCTGGAGAGGCCTCTTCCGGTAAAGACCATGCAGGTCCGGCTGGAGGAGCTTTGCGATATGCTGGCCCAAGCCTTGCCGGTGATGGCGCGCTATTCGGTTAATGTGGCGCTGGCCGGTAATGGAGGATTGACGGCGGAGGATATGCTCAGTATTTACGAAGCATTGAACAGCGAGTACTTCACTTTCTGTCTTGATCCCGCTTCCGCGCTGCTTGTCCTGGAGGATCCCGTGGAGTGGGCGCAGCAGTTGGGTCCTTACACTTCCTCTGTGCGGTTGAGTGATTATGAGATCGTGGCTGACAGCGCCGGCGCCAGGCTCTTCGGTTGTTGCTTAGGAGCGGGCATCGTCAAGATTCCAGAACTCCTGGAAGCCATTCGCCGCGGCTCTCCATCGGCCCGTCTTTTCATTGCCACTTCCGGTGGTTCGCTGCCCCTCCCGTTCCTGGACACCGTTTTTCTGGAGCGTCTGCATCATCTTCGACCCGCTCAACTCGCGGGGATGATGCGGCTATTGATGGAACAGGGCCTGGAGAACCCTCCCCTGCTGCAGTTCCCCGACTTGTCGGAGGATGAAGTGCTGGCGGCGGAGGACGAGCGCTTCCAAAGCAGCCTGGAATGGCTGTGTTCACTCCTGGAGGAGACCCAGTCAGATGTCGAAGCTGAGGAGGGCGCGGCGGAGTGAAGGCTGAATAGTAGTCAAAAGGAAACAGTCCGGTTGCTTTCTTGCTAGGAAAAAGACGGGCCACATGCTAGAATGGATGGCTGAGGAAACATAGATGAGCGGACCTTATTCGACAAAAGTAATGGAGCATTTCGCCAACCCCCGCAATGTGGGAGAGATTGAGAATCCCGATGGGGTGGGAAATGTGGGTAACCCGGTGTGTGGAGATATTATGCGGATGACGATCCGCGTTGAAGATGGTGTTATTACGGACGCCAAGTTCAAGACTTTCGGGTGTGGGGCGGCGATTGCAACTTCAAGTATGGCGACTGAATTGGTGAAAGGCAAGTCCATCGAAGAGGCCTTGAAAGTCACCAACAAGGCCGTCGCTGAATCTCTGGGTGGTTTACCTCCTATCAAGATGCACTGTTCTATGCTGGCTGAGGAGGCTTTGAAGTCGGCGATAGATGATCATCTGCGGCGCACCACAGGAGAAGGCCTGCCCGGATTCAAGCCGGGAGATTACATGGCACATGAGCATGAGGCTGACGAAATCGCGGCAAGATTGAAAGGGAAATAGAGTGGCTAAAAAAGAACAACTTACTCTGGAAGACAAACTCTATCTGGTGAAGTTCGAACCGGATGAGGAAAGCCATCTGGTGATAAAGGACATGGCCACATGTGTAGAGAAGTGCGAGAGGCCTTGTACTCGTTTCTGTCCGGCCGGTGTTTACAAGTGGGACGAGGCCAACAAGTATATCATTGTGAATTACGAGGAATGTTTTGAATGCGGTTCCTGCCGCATCTCATGTCCTTTCGGCAATATTGATTGGAAATACCCCAGAGGCGGGTTCGGAGTTCAGTTCCGTTACGGCTGAGAAACATTCAGGAAGACTGCGTCCATTCTCCGACTAGGCTTGCAAAAGGAGGCGGAAATGGCAACCAGGCTTGTGACTCCACCTACCCTGGATGATATGGACCTGAGCCTGGGCAAACGCACCCGGCTGTATCGGCTGCTTTTCCAGTATGGCCCCGCGAACGGCACACTTCTCTTGCTTCCCATAGACCAGGGCCTTGAACACGGCCCCCGCGACTTTTTCGCCAACCCCGAAAGCGCGGACCCCGACTTCCAACTGCGCCTTGCCCTGAAAGGCAACTACTCCGGTATCGTGATGCATGTGGGCCTGGCCCGCAAATACATGCACATATATGCGGGCCGGGTGCCCCTTGTTCTGAAACTCAACGGGAAGACCGATATCCCTTCAGATGCGGAGGCTTTTTCGCCGCAGACGGCGTCGGTGGAAGAGGCCGTCAGGCTGGGCGCGGATGCCGTGGGCTACACCCTCTATGTCGGCTCACCCGCGCAGGATCAGGATTTCATCCAGTTGGCGGAAATACGCGAGGAGTGTGAGCGGCTGGGGATGCCGCTGATCGTATGGTCATATCCGCGGGGTGAGGCGATAGAGCGCAAAGGAGGCCGTGACGGGTTGTATGCCATAGATTATGCGGCAAGGGTGGCGGCGGAACTGGGGGCGGACCTGATGAAATTGAACCTTCCCCAGGTGGACAATCCCAAGGCTGCGGACCAGCCCAAACCTTATGACAGCCTGTCTCTCTCTGCGGAAGAAGGGATTCGCAAGGTGATCGCCTCCGCCGGAAGGGTGATGGTGATTATCTCCGGCGGATCCAAGATGGGGGACGAGGATTTGCTGGACAAGGCGAGAATCTGCATGGAAGGCGGAGCGACGGGCCTCATCTTCGGCCGCAATCTGTGGCAGCGCCCCTGGAAGGAAGCGATGGCGCTGACGGATAAGATTGAGGCTGTTCTGGCGCAATACGGCCGACCGCGGCCGTTCGAATAAACAAACCCCGTATTATCCTCTGTGCCGGAGGGAATGAGATGGCAGTGAAGATTATGATTGACAGAGACAAGTGTGTGGGCGCCGGGGCGTGTGTGGCGATTGCCCCCGAGGTCTTTCAACTGGATGATGATGATAAATCGGTGGTGATTGACCCCGAGGGCGCGCCTATTGAGGATGCCCAAGAGGCGGCCGATCGCTGCCCCGCCGGGGCCATCAGCGTTGTCGAAGCATAGGGGTCGTCGCCGGACGCTTCGATCAGGCTCATAGCGGCGAGAGGCCGGCACACGTCCGGGACCCTGCCCTGCTATTCTATCTCCACCGCTTCTTCTCTCCAGTCATCATCTGATGACTGTCGCACCCAAGCGCGGTGCTCAATCTCGCCATCGCGCTTTACCCCTATGATGAGATAGCAGTAGGAGGGCCAAGCGCGCTGTGAATCGGAATCCGTCGGCAGGGGCGGCTGATCGGCATGGGAGTGATAGAAGCCGATGATTTCTTCGGTCTTGCCCCAGGTCGTCTTATTGATCTGGTGCAGTTCCATGGGATCGATCCCATGATGGTCGTCATCAGCCCGGACATGATTGTTGTTGGTGGCACGATATGAGCGGTTTACCGCTAAGATTGGCTCACGCTTACCGATGAGCAGCCCACAACATTTTTGAGGATACGATTCACGAGCATGTAAGATGATTTCGTCCAGCGAACTCTTCGGGATTCTCATCTATGAATAAACTACCTTTTCTGCGACACCTGTGTGGTTCGCCATTTTGCGGTGATAAATGAACAAGTACACTCCTTCTATATTTTCTCCATAATCATATTATCCCCATAATCATAACCAGCGCGGAACTCTTCAGAAAAACTTTGTGAACAACTCCGTCAAGGAGTTATTCGGAGGCTATGCTCTCGCTTTTCGCATCAGGCAAGGGCAATCCTTCCAGCAGTTCCGTTGTCTGCTGTAAAGATCCTCTCAGGGCCGCCAGCGCCTGCTCCATCTGTGCTTCGGTAATGATGAGCGGCGGCTCAAAGCGTATGACACAAGGATTATTGAGCGTATACGCCGCAATCACCCTCCTCTGGGCGAGGCCCGCAATGACAAGCCCGGCGACATCGGAGTGGGTGAATTCTATCCCTATCAGAAGCCCTCTTCCCCTGACCTCCCGGATCAGCTGAGGGAATGCGCGGGCGAGTTCTTCCAGCCGAGAGAGGCATTGTTTGCCGAGTTTTGCGGCGCGGGCGGCGAGATCGTCTCTGACGATGACCTCCAGTGCCGCCAGGGCGGCGCGGCAGGCGAGAGGATTGCCGCCGAAAGTGGAAGAATGCAGGAGCGGGTTGGGCTCGAAGACCTTCCAGATTTCCGCAGTGGAAGCAAACGCGCCGATGGGCATCACACCTCCGCCGAGCGCTTTTGCCAGGCAGATGATATCGGGCGCAACATCTTCCTCCTGGCAGGCGAAAAGCCGGCCTGTGCGACCCAGGCCGGTCTGAACCTCGTCCAGGATGAGCAGCACCTTCGCCTCATCGCAGATCTCTCGCGCCTCTCTCAGGTACCCGTCTGGAGGGACGATGACTCCACCCTCTCCCTGGATCGGCTCCAGAATGACGGCGGCGGTGGAATCGGTTATTGCCTTCTTGAGAGCGGTGGAGTCCCCATATGGTACATGGTGAAACCCGGGGAGCATGGGGGCAAAGGGTTTTCGGAAGATTTCTCGGCCGGAGGCGGAGAGACCGCCGAAGGTCTTGCCGTGGAAAGCGCCCTCGGCGGCGATGATTTCGGCTTTCCCGGTATGGAGGCGAGCGAGCTTGAGCGCCCCCTCCACGGCCTCCGCGCCGGAGTTGCAGAAAAAGCAGTACTGCAGGTCACCGGGCAATAGGTCGGCCAAGCGGGCGGCGAGGTCGGCCTGGGGCTTGGAGAAGAGGATCTTGGAGGAGAGAGGCATGCGGTCCAACTGCTCCTTCACCGCCGCCGTTACCTCCGGATGGCTGTGGCCCAAAGAAAGCGTTCCGAATCCTCCCAAAAGGTCCAGGTACTCTTTGCCCGCGGTGTCTTTTATCACTGCGCCTTGGGCTTGCCATTCCACTGCCTCGAAGCCCATGAACCTGACCAGGGCGGCGAGACCGGGATTTATGTGCTGAGAAAAACGCTCCAGGGTTTCCTTCAGGTGCGGAACTTCTTTCTCGTGTTCTTGTGCCGACATTGTCTTTTGCGTTCTCTAAATCGCTTGCAATGAATAGTGAACCCGGATATTCTACCCTAAGGTGAGAGAGAAGACAAATGGGGGGAGTTCAGAGTTCCGAGTTGAGGGCTTGGAGCTGAGAGGACAGTTTTCGGCGAGAGGCGGGAAATGCCGACAAAGTTGTTTCTCGGAGATATTGTGCGGATGCGCCGGACCCATCCTTGCGGAGAGAACCGGTGGGAGGTAATTCGGGTGGGGATGGACATCCGGATTCGCTGTCTGCGCTGCGGCCGCAGTCTGCTCATGATTCGTCGGGAATTCGAGAAGCAGCTGGAGGCACTCATCAGACGCCCGGCTTCGGAACCGAGGGGAAGAGACAGTACAGGCACGGTTGAGAAGAATAGCGGGAAGAAGTGAAACGGGCCGGGACGGCGAAATATCTTATACACACTTATATTGGTGGAGGAAGAAATGAGAAGAGCGTATCTGTTGATTTCGGTTCTGCTGATTCTGACATTGTGGACGGCCGGATGCAGGCGGCCGGACATAATCAAAGGAATGACCGACTTTGACAGGGCTTACATCCCGGCGTTCTTCTTCACCGAGATAGAGGAACTTGAACACTCAAAGCAGGCAATGGAATTTCTGAATGCTGAGTGGGAGAGTCTGAAGGCGAAGTATCCGAAAGAGATGGAGAGTGATCCGGAGTGGGAGCGAGATGCGCTTCGCATCGAACAGATGATGGTCAGCGCGAACCGGATTCTCGATACCACGGAGAATTTCGAAGATGCCCACGAGGCACTGGAATATATCCGGGGCATTCTCTTTGAGTTTCGCCGGAGAAACGGCATTGACTACTACCTGGATCATCTGAATGAGTTCCATGAAGTCATGGGGGACTTCGTTTGGATCTTGGAGTATCGTACGCCGGAGACGCTCAATGTTGATGACACCACCTGGATTGAGGGGAGAGTCGAAGAAGCCGTAAACCTTTGGGGCGAATTCAGGCGTGCGGAGTTCGATCCCTCGGCATTCGGCCTCTCCGTTAAGAAGAAGGCCTTGCTCAGGGCACAGACCAAGCTGGAGGCCGACGCCCTGGAGGCACTTACGCAGGCGATAAGGAGAAAAGATAAAGAAGCGATCTTTGCTGCAACCGAGGCCGTCAAGCAGCACTTTCAAGCGGTTTATCTGCTATTCGGGGACTTCGAGCGGGTGAAGTAGATGGGGCGCGCAGATATCGGCGCGCAAGAGTGAGGGACCCAACATCGCATGGCAGCGCCGAAAGGAACTTGAATCCATGTGGAAGCACGCCTGGAGAATCGCGGTTGGAGTTCTTGTTCTGGGTTTGGCAGCCTATCTCCTCGGTCCCACCATATCAAAGGTAAGGGACAGATATAGGGAGCAACGGGCCGTGGTTCAATACCTGCGTTCGCTCAGTCTTCCTATCTACCCAGGGGCTCTACTCTCAAGCAGACTGATGGAGGGTGGAATCACATCGGATGAAGAGGACTTGTCTTTCACTCAGGCAGTATTTCGCACGAAGGCTGACTTTGATGGCGTGGTCAAATGGTATGACAACGCGCTGCCGCCTCTACCATGGAAGAAGAGAGTCAACATCTTCATGGGGATGAGCAAGAGATGGGAAGCAATAGGCCAAGTGGGGACAAAGCGCGTCAATATTGCCATAAGTGCTCCATGGGGAGAGCGCAATGTAACCATTGCGTATCACTTATCCTCATTGCCTTCCCAAGCGGGTTCTTCAGAGCGTGAACAAGTCACCCTTGAGCAGTGACATTGTGAAGTAGGACCCCTTCTGAGAAGGCGTGAGATTAATTCTCGGCCAATAGTGGACTGATGGATCCCTATTCGGAAATTCTGAGCAGGCAACGAAAACGGGCGGCTGAGACAGCCGCCCCTGTGACTTCTTTACAGTTTCGCGGTAGGAGGTTCTGCTCCCCTCTTTAGTCTCAGGCCTTGGCTTCCTCTTCTCCCTCCATGACACCGACCTGGACTTTGATGTCCTTGCGGTCTTCGACGCGTTCGATCTTCCCGTCCCGAATCCAGACGACGCGGTCGGAGACGTCGATCATTTTCAAGTCGTGGGTGGCGGTGATGATGGTGACCGCGCTGTTGACATTCATCTCTTTCAAGAGGGCGATAATCTCCTTGCCGGTGCGTAAGTCAAGGTTGCCGGTGGGCTCATCGGCGAGAATGATGGCGGGATCATTGGCAAAGGCGCGGGCGATGGCGACACGCTGCTGCTGGCCTCCGGAGAGTTCGGTGGGTTTGTGATGATGGCGGTCTCCCAGGCCCACCATCTTGAGAAGTTTCATGCCCTTTTCCAGGGCGTCTTCGCCGGCGACACCGGCGAATATCATGGGGAGGGTGACATTCTCCAGCGCGGTCATTACCGGAATGAGGTTGAAGGTCTGGAAGATATAGCCGATCTTGCGGCAGCGCAGCCAGGCCAATTCACCCGCGTCGAGTTGGGCCATATCAACTTCATCNNGAGATATATTCTCCCCGCCTGATATCCAACTCGACACCATCCAGGGCATTCAAAACGGTATCGCCCATGGCATAGATCTTCTGCAAATCCTTGGTGCGAACGATGTATTCGTATACCGTTGTCTCCGGCATGCTTTGTGCTGCTTTGGCCTCTGCCATAACTGACCTCCACGACAAACTAATGAATCTAGAACTCTGATCTCAGCGCCGCGGCGGGGGGCATTTTGGCGGCTCTCCAGGCGGGATAGAGGGCGGCGAGCACGGAGAGTATTCCTCCCAGGGGGATGGTCAGCACCAACGCCACCCACAGCGGCAACCCGCCCCACACCGGCTGCGCGTTCAATACTGTCGTCCAGTCGTATCTGATGGTTTGAACGATAATCATCATACCCCCGCCCACGATCAGACCCAGGGTCGCCCCCAGCATACCCAGCAGACCTGACTCCAAGAGGAAGAGTCTTACGATGAGCGAATCCAGGGCCCCCAGGCACTTCATTGTGCCGATCTCCTTGTAGCGTTCGGTTACCGCCATCAGCATGGCGTTGATGATTCCGATGGTTGCCACCAATAG
>WVXJ01000005.1:52218-56154 GCA_011773575.1 Armatimonadota bacterium
TGCTGCCGAATCTCCCGCTTGCCCCGGAAATCTCAGGCCGTGCGATCCCTTCCGGCCGCGGAAGATTTTCTCTCCAACGCCGTTTTGGGAATGGCGAACGCAATCAGCCGCCGCTTTCCCAGTCGCCGGAGATACTCGGTGAGGGAGGTTTCCGCTTCCCGGCGGTCCAGTTTGTGTTTCTTCACAAGGGCATCCGCCATCTGAGAGACAGTGTGTGCCCCGTCACACATGTCCCATACCTCGGAGCCGACGGCCTCCAGAACGATCTTGCGCTCTTTGGGGATGAGCAGAATGAGAGAGAGCAGTTTCCCCAGCCAATCATTTCGACGCGGCACAGTGATTTCGGTTTCGCCGTTCTCGGTGCGCCGGACGGCAAAGGCCTGATTGCGCACAGGAAGCGCGCTGAGGGCCTGCCGGCGCGTTAGCCTCGGCTTTCCCTTCTGCATTTTCACGGCTATCTTCTCTTGATTTGCGCTCATGCTCTTCGCATATATCAATGACAATTTATTGACTCTATCACCTCAGCCAACACTTCCGCTTCCGGCTCGTGCAGGCTTTCCACCAAGTAGATGCGGTTTGACTGCGAACAGTGCCAAACCCGGCCTGCGCCATCGCTTTCAGCCGGGCCTCCTCCAGACCGCTTTAGAGCGGATCGGGAAAGGGCCCGCAGACTCTTGCCAAGCCGCGCAAGGGGCCGTTGGCTCCGCCCCAATATTTTCAGGCCCGGATGCTCCTTTATTATTGTATCATGTGCCTGCCAATGAAATCCGCTCTTGGGGCTGACGCCGGCGGTCTTGAACCAGTCGCTCAGATTACCTTGTGCCAACAGGTTGGCGGCCAAACCCCAACGGCTCACTCGCAGTTTGCGCTGTCGGTTTTGAAAGCGCAGTTCTAGGTAACCGGCCATTAGACTCTGTCCGATCAGCAGATACTTCTCCGGTATCCGGAACTCCAACCCGTACAGGGCCCAAAGCAGCCGGCCTGCTTCCCCGTGGTCCTCCAAGGAAGAGAAGATTCTCTTCGCCAGAGCCACCGCGTCCTCTGCGCCATAAGCTCTAACCTGCCCGAAAAGGGTGCGTCGGCAGACCTGACAAGTCCAAACAACACCCGCCCCTTTGAGCCCCTGCGCCTGCTGCCAAGAGAAGCCCAGTATCTCCTTTGAGGGTTTGGCGCGGTGAGAAATGATCTTCACTTTTCGATCTACCTCGACCGCTCTCCTCCCTTTGCCGAGAATCCCACCGCCGAACTTCTTCGGTGCTTTCATGGAGCGCAAATATTTCTCCAGCACGCGGGAGAGATCAATCTGCTGTTGATTCCACTTCACCTCCAAGCGCGGATAATCGGTGTCATCCAGGCGCAGGTATCCCTGTTTGTGATCTCCTCCGATGGCCCCGATGTTCCATTCCGGTGGAACCAGCCCGGAGATTCCCTGCCAACCGAACCGGATCCAGCCGGAGGGGGCGTTTCCACTGAGACTGCTTTCCCTTGCCTTGGTGGAGTTCTTTCTTGCACCACGGCTTGTAGATGATTTCCCCATTATTCTTCATGTCCGCTCACAAAGCAGTGCGGCCGACATGTTCATTTCTAGTATGGCAGCACCCGCACCGCTTTGAAGATGATGGCGATGGCGATGGAGAACATTCCCGTCAGGCCCACCCCACAGGCATAACCGGCGAAAAGCACCGGCGCATAGAGCTGCCATTTGCGGATACCGAAGCGTCTCGTCATATAGTAGCGGCCCAGTAGTGCTCCGACGAACATGGGAATGTAGTTGGTCACATTCATGGCGCTTCCTGCCAGCAGGCCGTAGAACCACATGGTGTGGATTCCGACCAGGCTCATCAACCCGTACACACCCACCGCGCCAACCAGGGTGTAGCCGATGACATTGAATTTTATCGCCTGCATAAGATAGTTGGCGCCCCCGGGCAGGGTGCCGGTGGGCCACAGGCACTGGTAGAAGGCATTGAGGGGCCAAAAGGTCTGGGCATAAGGGTATTGGGCGGCGGGGATGTCACTGAGTTTCCAGTAGAAAGACCAGTATAGGAAGGAGAAGATCAACACCAATCCCAGAGCGAAGGCCTCCGCTTTTATCACGGAAGTGAATTTGGTGCCGGTCAGTTCTATCTCCCGGAAGCGCTGTGCGGCCCAACCGAAATCGGTGGCCCGGGGAGCAAACCAGATATCGGCCCCTCTGTACCCGCTCAGGATGAAGGCTGCTTCGGTCATGTAAGGAATGGCGATCGGCTGGCCCGTCATGCCCAGAAGGCGGGCGGAAACATAGGAGATCATGGGGCTCCAGACGAAGGCGAAGAGGCAAATAATCAGGACCGGGAACCCCGGGACAAGTTTGTGGATGATTAGGACCATTGCAATGGTGGCAATGCCCCACGCGCCCATTGCCAGGGCGATGGGGAAATCTCCCCGGCCCGCCGGGATCGCAACAGCGGCGAGACTCCGCTCCTCCTTGTCCGCGGAGGCGCGCCTGTGAGCGGCGACACTCTTCGCCACCTTTCCGATGCCGATGACAGCGATGGCAATTGCAATACCGATGCCGACACTGATCCAGAGATCGAATCCTGTGGAGATCTCGCTCTGGATGAGATTCATGCCGTGTTTCCAGGTGGGGAAGAAGTTCTCGCCGTGGGCTATTCCCCACCGATAGAGATTGGGGGAGAAGAGGAAATTGGAGAACACGGAGCCGATGAACCCACCCACTACGATAGGGAAGGGAAGCACAAATCCGAACAGCACGAGCCCAAGGTCGGTGGAGATGCCTATGCGTCCGGTGGGAAAGGAGCTCTCCGCGTTGATTGTGAAATCCAAGAAGGGGATGGGGATGAGAAACTGCGGTGATGGCTGAAAAGCCCCGGTGAGAATGGGAATCGCCACATAAAGGAAGCCATACAGAAGTCCCACCATGGTTCCGGCGGAGAATACGTTCCAGCGCCAAGTTTCTCTTTCCTGGGAAACCTCGGCAAGCGCGGTGGCTCCCTGGGCGGCGACGGGAGCAAGCGGGAAGGGCAGTCTCTCCACATCAGAGGTGGTGCGGAAGAGCGCGTAGCCCAAACCTATCCACTGCATTCGCATGATGACGTTGGTGGCGACGATGACCAAAATGGGAATTACCCAGTCCTGGTGGAAGAAGGTTCGCTCAACATAAGCAGTAGAACCCAAGGGCGGGGCCACCCAGGTGGGAATCATCATTTTGGGGTCCGCGGCTTCCGCGATACCAAAGTTCTTCGCTACTGTCGAGCGGCGGAGATACTGGTTCCAGATGAGCCAGAAGAAGGGGCCTCCCGCGCCCGCCATCAATCCCCCTGCGCTGACCACCAGGGCGCCGGCGAGATAGTAGATGAGATAGATCTCCTGGCGGCGGAGAACCGTGAAGGAGCGTCTTGCCACTTCTACGAAGAGGATAATGGTAGTCCATTCCGCGGCAGGGCCCATCTGCTGTCCCATCATCAGGCTCAGATAGATGGAACCCGGCATCATGATAATAGCAACGAACAGCGCCCCCAGAATTGTCCTTACCGTGAAACCCTCATGAAATTCCTTGGGCTCCAGTTCGGGGAGGCGCTCTTCGTACAAGATATCTAACTTCTTCTTGCCGCGTTCGCCTTCTTTGTCAGTTGGGGTAGGGTTTGCTTCGTCCCCGGGTCGCTCTATTTCCGACATTTGCCTACCTGCAAAGGATCTGGAAGATCTTAAGGCTCAGAAACCATCCTTCACTGCTCTCGATTCGAATCTGCGCACTATCCCGCCGCCTCGGGAAGACCCTCCACCTCGATGAACCGGCCTGCTCCCAGATAGCGGTCCCGATCTCCTGCGGAAAGAGTCCGCCAGATCAGGAATTGCTTCCTCAGTGTATTGAGGAAGCGGCGGTTCACCCGCGTCCAGTCCGAGACTTCTCCGCTCTCCCGGTAGAGAGTCAGT
>WVXJ01000005.1:56184-57428 GCA_011773575.1 Armatimonadota bacterium
CCCAGATCGAACGGGGCGAGCCAGGTATTCAGGCTGATGCAATAGCCGTCACCATGCGGCCCTGACTCACGCGCGGTCTGGACATTCTCGGTAACGAAATCCCCCACGGAGTATTCGGCATAACCCTCGAACCACTCCGACATGAAAGCATTTAGCGCGGTCGCCTGGCCGCCGGTAACCGCGAAAGGCAGGGTGATTTCGAGTTTGTCTCCCTCCGGTTCGGGCAGCTGCCAGCGTCTCTCCACGGCGGGGGTGGCCACCTCGGAGGCCTTGCGGGCGGGATATATTGTCGATAGCATCACCGTGGCAATGACTATTCCGGTGGAGGCCACCGCGGAAATGGAGGAGTAGTTGAGATAGAGTCCTGTCGCCAGGCCGTAACGTGTGATGATGATGGAAAGGCTTTGCCCTGCCAAGTAGCCGAACATCGCCCCCAGGACCGCGTACACGAAAGCTTCCGCCATGAAGAGTGTACCGATGTGATTGGGGGCCAACCCAAGCGAAGAGTAGATGTGAATCTCTTTTACCCGCTCATACACCGAACCCAACATCGTATTGAGAACGATGAGAGCGGCGATGACGATGGGGATTATCAGGTCCTGCAATCCCCCCACTGAAGTGCGCGCGATCGAGGACCACCTGTAAACCTCGTCCCCTTCGCCCGCATAGAGGTTGAAGGCCAGGCGAGGCATCAGTTCGCGGAGGGTTTTTCTCACTTCCTCGGCATTGGCGAACCTGATGCCTATGGACTGAAGCGCCGCACCCATGCTGAGGGCGGTTTTGTAAGGAATGAAAGCGACGTCATCAACTGGATGATGGAGATATTGCCTGAAGCCCCGTTGGCCGCCGCGACCGGACGCGCTGGACGACACCCGGATCAAGGAAAAGAAATCCACTGGGGTGAGTTTTTCTTGATCCAAATCCAGGACGGAGGAGGCGCGCGAACTATCCATCACCCCGATTAGTTTGAACGGCACACCGCCAATATAGATCTTTGCCCGGCCTGCATCGGAGGGGCCGATATTGAACATCTTCGCAACCGCGGTGGGGATTATGCAGACGTTCTTTTCTCCCTCGCGGAACCACCGCCCCCACTCCAAAGCCTCGTCTATACCCGTAACCTCGGCCTCCTCAGGGGCCAATCCCACGAGGGCGCGGCTGTTATAGGCCTTGTCCGACTTGTTGGAGGTCAAGGCGACATAAGACTCCTGCTCAACTCCGGTGGCGATGTCGATATCAATCCA
>WVXJ01000005.1:57456-58004 GCA_011773575.1 Armatimonadota bacterium
TCCTCCAGTTGCTCCCAATTCGCCATACGGACCATGACCCCCTGATAGCGGGGAACACCCTTCGCGCGGCGCACATTAAAGCGCGTCTGAGTGACGACAGAAGTGAAGGAGAGAACAGTGAAGGTGAGAAGCACGAGAGTAATGCAGGTAAAGATCGTGCGGGCGCGGCGTTTGCGCATGTTGGAAATGCCCAAGCCGAAAGCGGCGGAGGCCACTCCCAGGCGGCCTATGTCCGCGCGATGTAATCCTCCCAACTGTCGCTGCAGGCTCCGCATCAGCACCTCGAATTTCATCAACACCAGGCTGATGACCAGCACGCTGAGGGCCAGCATGATGAAGGCGAGCGGAACAATCCACGGGCTGGAGGAGATGCGGAAGGCGGGATGAATGCGGGAGAAGACGGCGCAGGTAATGGCGAAAATCACCACCATACCCATGATCTGTCGTTTCAGATCGGGAGCGGCGAGTATGAGCCTCTCCATGAAGAAAGCGAAGGGCAGCATCAGGAAGAGATAGAAGATCACTCCATAGACGACATCGTCTTTCGT
>WVXJ01000005.1:58071-61658 GCA_011773575.1 Armatimonadota bacterium
AGCCGCATCACATTCTCATTCACGATGCGGAAGCGCGCCAGTTTCTCTATCCGCTTCGCATCCAGAGCATGCATGTCACGGGCGGCGGCGAGCGGGATATTTACGATAGTCCTGGAGCGGTCTGCCAGGTAGCCTGTGCCGGTGGGATGGTCATCGTCTATGGTTGCTGCGTTCAGGAGCACAAGGCCCATCGCCTTGCCCGAGCTTCCCATGATAACCTTGAAACGCGTGTCTTTCTTCAGAAAGACTACTGCAACATCCTCGATGTGAGAGCGCCAGGTCTCAGGATGGGTTGCGACGTATCCGAAGGAAGTAGGCGCGATGTTGCTTTGTCCATCCAACACTATCGCGGTCGTGAAACTCTTCAGAGTCTGCGGATCAATCAGATCGTAAAGGGTGATGGCGACACAGGGGAAGATAACGATAGTGCGCTCGGCGCGGCCTTTGCCGAGGAGGAAAACCGTGGGATAGTTGAGCTGCATCTCCGGGCCCTTATCCGGTGCAAAATCAATGGCGCCGGTACTGGGGTCCAGATGGTAGGCCTCCAAGTAGGTCCCCTTGCGTAAGTGCTGTGCATTGATGTTGGCGATCCCGTCGAAAGTGAAGCGGCCTTCCTCGTCCACCATGTCTATCAGGTCGCCGCGCACCCCCATAAGAGAAGTGTTATCGGCGCTGACCAATACCAGAGTGCCGGGGATCACCTTGTTGGGGACAATTCCCTCTTTCCCCTCAAACTGCACCGCCCGGCCCGTCAACAGTGAGAAGCCTCCATCCAAGTAGAAGCGTGAGAAAGAGGGCTCTTCATCGGAGATGCTTACCGCCATATCAGGATCATTAGCCACTACCCAGAGGACACAGGAGAGCAGCCTCGCCTGTCGCGCCAGGTTCGACAGATTCATCTCCTCCAGGTGATCAAAGGGAGTATCCACCAGAGAGCGGGAATCATCTGTCGTCAAGAAACAAACGCCCAAACCCCCTCCCAATGTGAATGGCTCATTGTCCAGGGCCACTTTGCCGATTATGTAGTTGCTCCACTCCTTGCCTTCCGGGACATTGATGGCGTCGATGAACCCGCCGGCGGCTTCGGGGTGCTCACCGCCGATCGTATCCGCGTTCTCACGGCAGACCCGGCCGAAATCGGCAAAATCGTAAACGTGTTCATCTTTTGAGATGTCGAAATACATCCCCTTGAAGAAGATGCCCACTTGGCGGGAGCGAGAGGAGAGATCCAGCGCGCAGAAAGAGTAGATCTTCTGCTTCTCACGATAGTTGTCCGTATAGGGGATCAATCCCAGGAATTTCGCGGGCCGGCTCTTCAGCTCTCCCACGGTGAGGTCGTGAATATGTTGGGAGAGATAGGAGCGGACACCTGCGAGCCCGAAGAAATGAGCGCCGGTGACGAGGAACCTCACCGTGCGCTTGGGAGGGTGCTGTTTGTAGATGCGGGCCAATTCAATGAGTGCCGCCACACCGGAGGCGGCTTCCGCGCCGGGGGCCAGCTCGGGCACGATGGACATCGAATCATAATAGGCCTCGATGTATATCGTCTCTTCGCTGATTTCAGGATCAGTGCCGGGGATTTCGCCGATGATATTCCAGGAGTGGCGCTCCTCCCAAACCATGTCACATTCCAAGTGGACTTCCACTTCGGTCTGGGATTTGATCCTCGCCAGCAGCGGCCAGGCCTCCTCCCGGCTTATCCAGAAACGAGGCATGTCGACCGGAGATCTGAGGAACTTATTCTCCGCTTCTCCCCGCTCCGCACCCGCGCTCCGCTTCGGAGGAGCGACGAAGATCACCGCCTTTGCTCCCAGCCGGGCGGCGTTCAGCCAATCACCTCCGGTGTCGAACTCCATCAAAACCGCGGCGCCCTCTACTTCCTTGCCGCTGAATTCCGGCAGACTGCCGCTGCCCGCATAGATGAGTGGCAGATCAACTCCTCCCGGTGGTAATTTGGAGGTGCGAATTACATTGGGCCAGAGGGGGTAGATGCGTACAGGTTCGCTGTCGGTATTATTGAGCCGGAGGCTGGCGAAGCGCACTATCGGGGTGGTGATTTCAAACGCCTCCATATAGGGGCGCTCGGGTCCGAACCGCTTCGGATCTACTTGTTTGCTGACATCCTTCAGGCCCAGCCGCCGGAACTGATCGGCGATATAGAGGGCAGCCTTTTCATTGCCCGGATAGCCCGCCAGCCGGCTGCCGAGGTTTTCCAGGTAGGTAATGTGAGGCTGGAGATCGCTCTCCGTTATTGACGGGTAAATCTCGGCCCAGGCGGCCTTCTTCTCTTCTTCAGTAAGGGCATTTGCCGTGGCTCCCAGGACTACCAACATCCAGAGAGCCAAGAAGGTGACCCCGATGAACCTCCGCCTGCGGCTATGGTATGGGCAGTACTGCACTGCGCCCACCTCCTTAATCCCGCCTGCTTTTAGCCGTGGCGGAACTTCCGGACAGCCTCTTTCGCTTATCCGTCTGCGAGTTTTCGACAAACACCTTTCTCATACCTTCCGGGTTGTTTACTAAGGACTATTACAGCGAAATACTTCATTATTTGCAAGCCCCCCAGGATGTAGGGTTACTCAGTTTCTGACCCTCGGCGGGAGCAAGACTCCCGCCGGTCAAAGCGGTGGCAAGCCACCACACTCCAAAACGGCCTTCTTCAGCCGCCTCCGGCTTTGGAGTGCGAGAGCGCTTCGTCGCCACAGCAGCAGAGCCGCAGGCTATGAAGCGTCGGCGACTTGCTCTCGCTTTCTTTACGGAGTAGCTTGCTGCCCCGTTTCCCATTCCTTTTCTTCCTTATCCTGCAGATTGGGTAACCGTCAGCGCTCAACGCCAATGTGTCCCCAGGGTAGGATTTCTTCCGCAGGCCGGCCGCGACAAGCAAACCATTCACCGGAAAGCCCTTCTGCCGCCAGCGCTTTCTGCCAGTTCCCGAGCCTGACGGAGGTGATCTCCATCAACCTGGCGAGCACTCGCCCCAATCTGCGGTCACCCCGGCTGATAATGCCCTGAAGAAAGGTGGAATTAGGGCTCTCGAAGGCGATTTCTACGCCCCGTTTGGGGGAAAGCGAACGCCTGAGCATGTCCAGACGCCCCCGAATCACTTTGCGCGGGGCCATTGCTTCCCGCTCAAGAGGTGTTCCGGGTTTGGGGGTGAAACCACACGCGCTGACAGTGATATGGCCTATCCCTTGCTCTGTTATCTTACTCACCATGCCGGAAATCGCTTCAATATCCGCATCCGTCTCACCGGGTAAGCCCACCATGAAGTAAAGGCGAAGCCGTTTCAGGCCCATCTTTGCGGCCTCAGATGTCGCGTTCAGAATATCTTCCTCTGTCAAACCTTTGCCAATCAACTCTCTCAGCCGCTGGGTGCCGGCCTCAGGTGCCAGAGTAAGGGTCTTTGCTCCGCTTTCAAGGGCCGCCTCCAACAAAGAAGGGGTAAGGCTGTCGGCCCTAATGGAAGCCAGAGAAATCTTGCCACCCGCATCCCGCACCCCGTGACATATCTTCTCAATCTCAGGATGGTCAGACACCGCCGCGCCAATCAGGCCGATGGTATCTCGAAACTCCAGGCCCGCCCGCGC
>WVXJ01000005.1:61799-62070 GCA_011773575.1 Armatimonadota bacterium
GCTTGGCGTTTCTCGAAAAGGCGGAGACTACGATTTCAGCGAGCGGTCTCACCGCCTCTTCCGCTTCGCCGATGAGGAAGGCGTCAGCGATCTCGGCGAGTGGTTCGGGGTTGAAGGTGGGGACGATTCCGCCCGCGATTACCAGGGGCCCGTCAGGCCGCTCCGCCGCGAAGATCGGAATACCTGATAGAAGCAACATGCGGGGGACATTCACCACATCCAAATCGAAGGAGATGGAAAAGGCGACAACATCGAAATTGCCCACCGGTGT
>WVXJ01000077.1 GCA_011773575.1 Armatimonadota bacterium
GCCACCGGGCGCATGAAGGAAATGCTCAGTAAGGAAACTCATTTGGGTTGGTTCGAGGAGTTCTTTGGCGCCCGGCCCGATGCCACCTTCCATGTCACCCTGGGAATGCTGAATGGCGGCTGCTGCTACGGCCCCCGCATAAAGCTTGGGGATCGGGAAGAGCTCTATTCAATCTTGGGAGTATGGATGACTGATGCAGACGGGATACCGGAATTCGATGAGACTGTAATTACTACACTTGTGCACGAGTTCGGCCATTCCTATACCAACAGGATTGTCGAGAAATACCTGAAAGATCTGGAGCCCGCGGGAGAGGTGCTTTTTCTCCGTGTCAAAGACGCGATGAAGCGCCAGGCCTATGGCCAGTGGGAGACAATGATGAGGGAATCCGTGCTGCGCGCCTGTGTGGTGCGCTATATTGCGGCGACGGAAGGAGCGAAGGCGGCAAAAAAGCAGATCCAACAAGAACACAAAAGACAGTTTCTCTGGACAGGCGAACTTTCGGAAATGCTGGTGGAGTATGATAAAAATCGCGATAAATATCCAACCCTGGATGCTTTCTTCCCGAAGATCGTGACTTTCTTTGACGAATATGTTGCAGCCCTTCCCTATGATCCGTTCTCCGAGTTGCCGCCAAATTACACAGCGCGTTTCTTAAAAGAGATTTCGCCGGATGGAAGATACTTGTCATTTACCGGCTACCGCGCTCCTGAAGATGCCCAGAGCCCCGAGGATTATGAGCCCGGTTTGTGGGTTTATGATCTTGAGACGAAGAAGGTTAAGAAACTCTTGAGTGGTTGGCTTCAAACTCCTTTTGATTGGTCAGCAGACAGCCGAAAAATCGCAATTTCAAATGGCGAGGGGTATACGCTTAATCACTCCCTTGCGGTCATTGATGTCGAAACCGGTGAAGTGACTGATTTGGGAGTTGATGGAGTTGGCCCCGCTTTTTCTCCGGATGGTAAGCAGCTGGCTTATACGGCAGAGTACGACAAGAACACTGGCAGTTGGTTCAATGGTGTTCCCTGGACTGGTCGTATTGCTGTAATGGATATTGCTCCTGTCGCGCTGCCGAAACCTATCTCCTCGCCGGGAGAAGGAGCCGTGCTGCCATGTTGGTCACCAGATGGAACCCGCGTGGCGTACCAGATACAGACTCCCAACTACAGCCTCGGCAGGGAACAACCTTCTACGAAATATACTGTACTCTTTGTTGCCCAGGCGGATGGCGCCGGAGTGAAGGAAGTCTATAGCGCCGATATCGGCGGCAGCGGGTTCGAAACATCTTGGGAGCCATCCGGAAAAGAACTTCGTATTTCTTCCGAGGAGGGTAACATAATAGTTGCCGCGGATGGTTCTGATTCCACCTTTGCCGCCATCAAGCCGGGAACGGCACTGCCTCCAGAAGTCATTAACGAGGTATTGGCCCGCAACGCAGCTACTATGAAAGAGCAAATCCTATTCTCTCACTCTTTCACGCCTTATGCTGATGCGTTGCTGCCGGATAGATTTGCGGTTACATTTGAAAACCCAACCGATTTGGAGATGAAGGCTGAGGTGAGATGGGAAAAGCCGAGCAAGGGATGGGAAATCCAGCCGCGCAAAACCGCTTTACAGATACCGGCAAAGGGCAAGCAAATGGTTGACTTCAAGATGCAACTTGATGATCACCGGCGGCTGGCCGGGGGACTGCCGAACCTGCTTGTAGAGATACCGCTGCAAGAAACAAAAAAGCCGCTTCGAATTCGCAAAGACTTCGCTGACTTGGCGGAGATAACAATACCCTGTGCCCGCGCCAATGCTCCCCTCAAGATTGATGGTGATCTTTCCGATTGGAAAGGCACACGCCCTGTCTGGAGCTCCTACAGCAGAGCGCCCAAAGGATGGGAGTCCAAGGACATCTCCGCGGCGGTACGGATGATGTGGGATGATGATTGGCTCTATTTCGGCGCAGAAGTCTGGGACGATATTCTCACTTCACCTGAAAGTGTGGAGGATCTGTGGCAAGGTGATTCGGTCAGTATGATGGTCTCAGGGTTCGAATGCACATTCGCGCTGATCAAAGGAGAAAGTCTGGCAATCAGGAATCTCGAAGGCGGATCTGAGAACAGCCCCATGGCGGATGTGCGCGTGAAAGTCTCCCGCAAGGAGGGATGCACGATCTACGAGGCCGCGCTGCCGATATCGAAAGTATTCGAGAAGCCGCCCGAGCAAGGTGAAGTCGTCCCGACCAGGGGTACCGGAACGTATTGGAACGACAAAGACGGCGAAGAAAGCACGGACTCGGCCTGGCAGACATGCCGAATTGAGTTCCGATAGATAGACGAAGCTTCCAGTAAACTGGTAAAAGCGGGCCAATCCTGCTGTGGCCTGGGGCCATTAGCTACATCTTACATACTCCTACAGAACGAAGAGGGAGTACCATGCGAAGAGCGGTATTGTTGGTATGTCTTGTGGTTGCAGTAGCGGTGATAATCGTGCTGATGGCGCGACAGCAAGGGTTGGACTTGCCATTTGTACCGAGTAGGGAATTCCCCGTTGATCCACTTGCCGAGTTGCCGGATGGCTATAATGTTCATCTCCAAGTTACTTCGCCTGACGAAAAGCTTGTGGCCTTCACCGGTAGCTATAACCCAAATGATCCCTTCGGCGTAGAGGTCCGCCAAGCAGGTTTGTGGGTTTATGATCTCGACACAAAACAAGTCAATCAACTCCTGAGCGGGAATCTCAAAACCTCCTTTGACTGGTCACCTGACAGTCGTTGGGTGGCTATTTCAAAGGGTGAAGGTTACACCCGCGAGCATTCGCTGGTGGTCATTGATACGAAGACCGGCAGAGTTAACGATTTGGGTATTGAAGGCGTCGGTCCCGCTTTCTCTCCGGATAGCAAGAAGTTGGCCTACACGGGAGAGTATGACAGGGATGTCGGTGCTTGGCATGAGACAGGTCGTATTGAGGTAGTGGATATTGCCTCCGGCGCGCTACCCGAACCCATCTCTCCGCCCCGGCAAGGTGCAGTAATGCCGCGCTGGTCACCGGACGGAACGCGTGTGTCCTACCAAGTGCAAGCTCCCGGCATGAGCTCTGTCAAAGTGTTCCCTGAAACCTGGTATGGCCTCGTCTTTGTCGCACAGGCTGATGGCTCCGGAGCAGAAGAAGTCTACAGATATACTCTCGATGAGTACCTCCAACAGTTGGCCCCGGTCGTCTGGGAGCCGTTCGGCAGAACCCTTCGTATTCATACCGATGAGGAGGACTTGCTGGTTGCCGCGGACGGCTCTGATATTCATAAGGCCGTCGTCAACCCATATGCTGTGGGGGAGAGTATCGCGTTCTCCCCGGCCTTCACACCCTATGCTGATGCGGTTCCGCCGGAGAGGTTTACAGTGACAATTGAGAATCCCACTGACGCGGAACTTGAGACGCGGGCAAACTGGCACCTCCCTAATCAAGCCTGGAAGATAGAGCCGCGCGAGATGCGTTTTCAGATGCCACCGAGCGGCCAGAAGACCCTTGAGTTCAAGGTGCGGATTGATGACCCACGACTAATGGCTGGGGCGCTGCCCACTCTGATTGTGGAGGCGCCCCTTGGCAAGGGGGCGGAGTCGGTCTTAATCTACAAGAACCTTGCCGGCATGTACGATCCGACGATACCCTGTGTCCGCGCCGGCACTCCCCCCAAGATTGACGGCGACCTTTCCGATTGGAAAGGTGCGCGTGCCGTCTGGAGCGCTTACGATGAAGCACCAGAAGGATGGGAACCCGACGATATCTCCGCGGCGGTACGGATGATGTGGGATGATGACTGGCTCTATTTCGGCGCGGAAATCCAGGATGATATCTTTGCCGCGCCCAGGAGCGTGAGAGAGCTGTGGCAAGCTGATTCGGTCAGTGTGATGGTCGCAGGATTCGAATGTACGCTTGCACTCATAGGAGGCGAAGGGATAGCGCTGGCAAATCGCTCATCCGGGAACTTCCCTATATCGGATGCTCGCGTGAAAATCTCCCATAAAGAAGGGTGCACGATTTACGAGGCCGCGCTGCCGATGTCGAGAGTATTCGAGATGCCGCCCGAGCAAGGCGAAGTAATCCCGCGCGCGGGCACCGGAACATATTGGCATGACAAGGACGGCGAAGCTCCGATAGAGACAGCCTGGCAGACGTGCCGTCTTGAGTTCCAATAGTCCGGAGAAGACCCAGCCCTACTGAGGCGGCTCCACATCTAATGCTCGGCAGGCCTGTTCGAAGACGCGGTTGACTTCCCTTTGCGCGGCCGGTTCGAGTTCGAAATGGTAGGAATCTATCGCCGCGCGCGCCCGCTTGATGGCAACTTGCTCTATCGCGGGCTCGCCCTCGCT
>WVXJ01000150.1:0-802 GCA_011773575.1 Armatimonadota bacterium
AGTGGCCATTGCCCGCCTTTTCCGCACCCGCCGAAGTAGCCGCTTTGAATGAGCAGTTCCTTTGTTGCGCCTTCGATGTTTTGGAGAAACGTGAGGATCGACCCTGCCAGAGTCACTTCGCGTAAGGGATGGTGGATTTCTCCGTGTTCAATGTAGTATCCCCGTCGGGCTTTGAACATGAACGTGCCATCGGCGCTCGCTTGTCCGCCGCGCGTTCGGATGGCGTAGATGCCTGTGTCCAAGAGTTCAAGGGCCTCATCAATCGACAAGTCGCCGGGAGCGAAGTACGTGTTGGTCATTCGTACAATCGGGGGAAAATTGTAGTTCACCGCTCTCGCGTTGCCGGTTGAACGAGCTTTCAGTAATGCCGCGGTTTCTCTGCTGTGGAGATACTTGACGAGCTTTCCTTTGTTCATGATGACGGTTTTCGAGGTTTTGACGCCTTGGTCGTCAAATGGGAGCCAGAATCCGTTGTACTTCGTGGGGTCCGGTGTTCCCTCGTCAATAATCGTCGCCTGTTCGGAACCCAGCGTGACGCCGAGCTTTCCCGTGAGCGGAGACATGCCAGAAACAATGAAGTCGGCTTCAGTTAAGTGGCCAAAGCTTTCATGCGCAAGGACGCCGCCGAGCCGATTTTCGCATAGGGCTCGGTGTTTCCCGGGAGGGGCTGGTTTGGCCTGCAGCTTCTCGGCTGCCCATTTGCCCGCGTTTTCACCCAACGTTTCCGGAGAGTGTTCCGCCGCGTCAAACGCTTCCAGTCCGCAGCTGCCGCCGTAGCCATCGGCTCCGTCCACCAGGACGC
>WVXJ01000150.1:890-1051 GCA_011773575.1 Armatimonadota bacterium
AGTTCGCCGTACCTGCCGGTGATGGAGGAGATGGCTTTGCCGTGGTCCTGGGATGCTTCCGCGGCTTGCAGGACGAGGTCTTTTTTGAAGTCCAAGGGGAAATCTTGAGGATGTTTCTTGAGGTTGAGGTTGAGTTTCTTGGATTTTGAGGGGGTGGCTTC
>WVXJ01000041.1 GCA_011773575.1 Armatimonadota bacterium
AAGGGGAGACGTGTGCGAGCTGTGTTTGGTGGGAAGACACTGACCCTGATGATGATATGGCAGGAAGGTGCCTTTACCCGGGCGGCTCGAATGACTATCCAGGTCCAGGACATTCGATCTGTGCTCCGTTCACGCCCTCCCTCGAATGCCGCGCCGTCAGGGCCGCGGAGGAGGGGAATAGGCTGGCCAGGGAGGCGAATGCGCAACGGGAGAGGATTGCGACGGCGTTGGAGTGTATCGCAGACAGGATGCCGCCAAGGTAAGCAGGAGTGACCATGGACAGCGAGAAGACAAAAAAGCAGATTGAGACGATTGACGAAGACCTTCACGACGGATACGAAGAAGGTGGCCGCATGGGCGCCTTTGCGCCCGATGAGCTGCTTGCCATATGCCAGGCCAAGCTCGCCTTGGTCAAGACATTGGAAATTCAGGTGAGGATGGAGAAAGGAAACGGGAGATGAGCGACACGACAGTTGAGCGTCCACCGTCTTGTTGTGTGGACTGCGTCTCTTACGAGGGTAAGTGTGATCCTAAAGAGCACGGGCCGTCGTGCGCCGTGTGGCTAAGTCACATGAGGGGATCGGATGAGATAATTCGTCAACGGAGGCATCGTAATGCCCGACATGCGAGAGAGCGGCGAAGCACAACGCGGCGATTAGAGCATCCAGGAAGAGGTGACCATGGATAGCGAGAAGACGAATGCAACCGGCATGGCAGTAGACGAATTTAGGCGCGTCTGTCTCGCGATGAGGGACGAAGCACGCAAGATGCACGGACCGGGAAGCGGCTACTGGAGCTGCTATCATACGTGCGAGCACTTCGGCCTGGACGGCGGCGTGATGGTGTGCAACCACCCCGACGCACCGCACCGCATGATCATCAACCACACCGAGCTGGAGAAGGGATGGCCGGAGAGTTGCCCCTCGTCACCGCGCAAATAAGCCGTGACTGGGCCCGCTCCAGCTGGCGACCGCAGTGCTACCTATGCGGCCGGTGGATAGGGACAGGCGGGTACTACGACGTCACGTACGACGACTACGGCGGTGGGTGGGTAGAAGGGTGGTCGACGTGCAGGGAGCACACAGAGGGGGCGCGTGAGGAAGGAGGCAAAGAGCCGTCATGCTGAACACCGAGATCAGACCAGGGCACAACGCTGAATGGCGACGCAGTGAAGACGGGCAAGTTGTAAGCGAGCGGGTCTATGTCACCGAGGTCGTCCACCAGCTCGGCACAGACAACGAGACCGGCGCGCAGGTAGCCAAGACCATCGCCACCTGCAGGCTACGTACCGGTGTGGTCAAAGAGATACCGGGATCCGAGCTATACCCAGGCGGCGAGCTCGTGGAGTGGCGGTTTTTCATGACGGGCAACTGATGATATCGTCGCGGGTCATTTGCACAGCTCGCAGTCGAGCCCGTCAGGCCCGTCGTAGTTGTCCAACGCACGCAACCACTTCTTGACGGCCGGGTGATTGGTAAGCGGCGGCCCCTGTGCTTCGAGCAGCTCACGCAACGCCGGCGCCGCATCATGCTCATGCCAGAGCTTGTCCAGCTCATTGAACACGGCAGACGCACCGGTCACGCCGAGCACGCAGACTTCAACCGAGTCGATATCGGAATTGTGCGCTTTTGTAGCATGCGCCCGTTTCGCGATCTGCTTGGCTCGTTCTTTGCGGGTCATTCCTCAACCTCCGTTTCCACGTAGCCGTCCGCATCGGCGTCGTAGGCCATCGTTGTGACCAGGCGCCCGCCTACCGTCAGCCCGATCGTCTCGCCGTCCTCAAGCGCTGCCTCCGCTCGCTCATGGGCCACGTCGTCACCAACGACCATGCTACCGTCTTCGCGACGGTCGAGAAGGGTTCCCTGAATCCAGGCAATGAAGCTGGCGCGGTCAACGAGTAGCATTGCTCAACCTCCTACCGTCTCTTGACAGCCACGGTGCCGACTGTCAACCGGCAACAAGGACCGCAACGTACCAACCTACCAGCGATCCCGCTCGGCACCCGGGAGGTAATCCGTGCTGTGCGCAGACCGAGCGACCGCACGCCTCCAAGTGCGCCAACCTCACCAGCGACAGGAAGCCAGCGCGTTGGGCTGTTGACGAACGGGCAAGGTATCAGCGCCACCATAGACGGCCAGGCGCGTTGCAAACTGGGCTTTAAAGGGGGTAGCAAGGGCAGGGGTGCCAAGCTCCGAAAGCCCGGCAGCGACGACGTGACCGGGCGCAAGGTGGCAGAAGGTGCGCGGTAGGGGTTGACGGCGAGCGGGTTGACTGTCACAGAGACACAACCAACACTAAGTTGGATTAACCGGAGGTCCGAATGTCAGACGAAGCGAATAGCACCGAGACAACCACATTCACCGAGCTCTCAAGGAAGCTTGCCGTCCGCGCTACTGAAGCCCCAGCCGAATTTGCAAGAGATTTTGCTCAGGCCAGCAGCCTTGTTGCGCGGGCCGCTTACGACGTTGCGCAAGCCTCAGTCGCACTAACCAAGCTACGGCTTGAAGGGAAGAAGGCGGGTGTGCGAATTGTGACAGCCAAAGTGGCTGCCACCCTGGTGGGGGAAGCAGACGAGATAGGCCTTGACGGCGACGGGTAGCCCAGGACGTTCCCGCTCGGCAGCAATGAGGTGGGGCGTGCTGGGCCGAAACCGAGCGACCGGGGAGATATGGTGCGCGGAGGGTTGGGGGTGACTGGTGACGGGGCTCGTTGGGTGGCGGTGCGGTGCGGGTGCTGTGTCGTTGTAGCCAGGGGCGGATTGTAGCGGCGGTTACCAAAACCAATTCGACCCGGAAACCCGGGTCAAACTGGAAGCACTCATTGCTAGACCATGACACGTCCAGCATGGGTCCGCTTCCTACGCCAGTCAAGGGGCGACTACACAACAAGGTGTGAGTGACGCTACGGGGTTGAGTGTGAGTAGGGTTGAATCGTAGTGGCGGTTACAGTATGGCGAGGGCTGACGGGGAAGGTGGGAGAGTTGGGAAGGCTGGGGTGAGAGGGACGAGGTGGACGCGGTGAAGTGTTGGCTGGATTACAATTGGACGGGGAGTGTGTGGGGACGGGGGGTAGTACCAGACCCGGCCAGCGGCATCGGCACCTCGGCTCCGATTCCGAATAGCACAGAGTCGGAGCGTGTCGGAGGGGTTTATTGGCGTCTCATTGTTGTGCGTTAAGGATCCGGAGATTAAACTAACGAAAACAAAAAAAGTCAACACAAAAAATTCGCTGATAGATTTCAGTTGGTTACGACCAATTGTAAGAGATTGTCGCGAATTGTCGCGAATTGTAGTTATGAAGTTTACTACAAAGACGCCTCAAATTGTATCGGTGCTTACTCTCATTACGTTAGTGAGGACTAAACAACGCGAGGTAAAATCGGGAAAATGTAGGAGCGTCTAACAAAATGAAGTAACTTGTGCGAAATGATTACACAAGACAAACAAGATAAGGAAGGTCCGGAGTAAGATAGATTACGGAACTATTGTACCGAGGTCCGGTTCAGAATCCGCTGAATCGTCGTTGGGTGCCAGCGGGCGCCGCGGGGTCTGTAGCCGCGTCGTGTCAAGTCCTCGGCGATCTTGGTGTAGCTCATGCCGTCCCGGCGTAGCATGATAATGACGTCCAGCGTTTCCTGCTCGTCGGCATCCAGTACCGCGATCCCATCGGCCATCCGGTAGCCATAGGGGGGCTTCGAGCCGAGCCGCTGGCCACGCGCGCGCTTGTAGTCCCATGCGTCACGAGTCCGTTCGGCCTTGGCGTAGCTCTCCATCTCGGCAAAGCCGGCCATCATGGCCATGAGCATCCGGCCCATTGGCGTTGAGGTGTCTACCGCCTGGCCGCCCATATCGAGCAGGTGTAGAGCCACGTCCGCCTTGTCCCACGCCATGCTGGTGTTGATACAATCCTGGATAGATCTGAAGAGGCGGTCCAGGCGCAAGGCGACTACGGCTTCGACCTGTCCCGACCGCACGAGCTCGCACACGCGCCTCCCGTCCGCCCTACGTGCCAAGGGCTGCTTGTAGGCGGAATGACCGGCGTCCACTACCAGCTCGACCAGCGTAAGCCCGTGGGCCTCGCAGTAGGCCTTGATAGCGTCGGCCTGGTGTTCTAGGCTGATGCCGTTCTGCGCCTGTTTGCCAGTAGAAACGCGGGCATACCCAACCGCGCGAGTTGAGCGCGCTTCTTTCTTGCGTCGTGTCATGGCTTGCCTCCTATGAGTTTTGTAGCAGACCAGCGAACCGGTGTCAACACTTTCGGTCCCCAATGTGTTAACTTGTGTGTCTCACTCTCCTGTCTCACTACCGCCGGACAGCCCGGAGGCGAGATCGGCGAGGCGCGCCAGCCAGGCACCGAGGGATAGTCCGGCAGCGTCGGCAGCTGCAGCCCAGCGGACCTTCTCGTCCTTGCTGGCCTTGAAAGTGACGACCTCCCGGCGAATGGTCCTCTTGTCGTAGCGGCGGCGGCGGGGGCGGGTTGGGGTAGTCATGAATACTCCTTTGCCCTGGTTGCCCGGGGCTCGGTGGTTGCTACGCGGCGGCCAGGAAGCGCTCGCCCCAGGTCGCCCATACGCTGAGCTGTTCGAGGTGCTCGGCGTCGTTCTTGACGTACCGGCGGCAGTTGGCGCCGTTGTCCCTCAGCATGTACAGGCACATCGCCTTGACGCGCTCCAGCAGGTCGTTATCCGAGGTGTCGGGGCTGTCGGGGTGGGTCACGTCCACCCGGAGGTCATAGCGCTCCCCGCTGGGCAGGTGCGTAATCTGAACGCGGGTCTTGTCGTAGGCGCCGGTGATCGGCGCGGTGTGGGCCAGCGCGGTGATCAGGCTGGTGAATCCCGCGAAGCTGTCCCAGGTTACCCCGGTCTTGGCCACGGCGTCGATCGCGGCGTTCTCGCTCCACTCAATCTCGATCTTCCAGGTTTTGCTGTTGGTCATGGCGGCCTCCGTCGGGGTGTTGATGTTGTGTGTTGCGTTGTTCATGCCAGAATACATAAGCAATCCGCGTGCCAACAAGGGCAACCTTGTAAGTGTGCGGAATCACTAGGGCGTGAAATCAGTAGAATAAACCAAGTGTGACCTTGTTGTCATGTGTGACATGTGGGCAACGTGGGCGAACAGGAAAAGAGCAACGATTCCGCCAAGTTAGTACCGTGACAGAAATGTCGCGGAATTTTG
Organism: Armatimonadota bacterium; assembly: GCA_011773575.1. Lineage (GTDB taxonomy): Bacteria > Armatimonadota > Hebobacteria > Hebobacterales > WVXJ01 > WVXJ01. Next base: position 5,175 of record WVXJ01000041.1, read on the forward strand.
GCGATCTATCAGATTTCTGATACTCGGATAACTTCAGTCCGCTATTCAGATCGCGCGCGAGGGACGGCTGGCCAAAATTAAACAATTTCAACCATTTACGCACCATTTTGTTTCATTATGGCAGCTAACCACTTGATTTTGCTGCAAAATGAAAGAGGCCGATCGGATAATGGCGCCGGCGCTGTGTAGGTGGAACGGCCACAGTGTGCGCGGCCCGCAAACCCGCGTGGATAGCGGACCTGCGGAGGTGCGGCGTGTAAGAGTCTGATACCATTGCGCTTTTCTGGGCCCTAGACCCACCCCCTATTCCGGACCTTTGTTGTCCGATTCTCCTCCGTACGGGTCCTACCCCTCACTCCCTACACCAATAAATCATACATACCCATGTAGCACATGCACCTACATCGGCCTACCACACAGGATTGAAACCGCGGCTGTGTTGTGCTAGCGTGTAGCCGTGAATTCTCTGCGCGGCAATGGAGCCGCAAGGAGGCCGCCATGTTCGAGAAGCTGGAAGTCGGAAGTCAGGTCATTTACACGGACAAGCACTTCGTGGATCGCGTCGCGCTGGTCACTGCTATCTGGGGTTCCCCGGACTGGCGGGATCACTGTCCCGACGCGATGGGTCAGATGCACGTACCGTGTATCAACCTCGTGTACGTGTCTGGTGACAGTGCGAAGGACGACCCGTACGGTCGGCAGTTGGAGCGCGACACTTCGGTGGTGCACGCGAGCAGCCAGCCCGCGGGTGGATCCTGTTGGCGGATGGCTGACGAGCCGCGTCCGCCGATGGGCGTGGTGGAGAAGTAGGCCCGGCGACAGCGGACAGGTGCCGACGAGGTGCCCGCCCCCGTGAGTTCCAGTGTCGCGCAGAGGATTCACCTGGCTTATTCCCTACAGCAACACATATAGATATCACATGTAGGCACATATACCACAACCAAAATGCCCCGGTTGCGGTTTTGCCACACACGCAATTCTGCCAAATTCACTAGC
>WVXJ01000070.1 GCA_011773575.1 Armatimonadota bacterium
CCGGCGAGGTCAACCGGCCTGAGCCGCCGGCCTGCCGGGACCACCATCTCGGTGATGACAACATCCTCCCCCACCGGCCGGGTGTCATACCAGGGGGGGACAGAGGCGATGATTTCGATGGCGCCATCGGTCTGCTGCACATCCTCGATTTTGATTACTGCGTCATATCCTTCCGGCAGCGCTTCACCGGTATTCACGGTAACGGCCTGGTCGGGTATGGATAGGCGGAGGGGTTGAGTCTCGCTGGCCCCGAAAGTGTCTTCCGCGCGCACGGCGAACCCGTCCATCGCCGCCGCGTGGTAATGGGGTGAAGAGATAGCGGCGAAAGCGGGCCGGGCGGTGATGCGCCCCAAGGCCTCATCAACCGCAATCGTTTCTGTCGCCAACCGTTGGGCAAGGCCGCATTCCCGCCACAGTTTCTCCCAGCGCGCCTGCGCCTCTTCCATTGGTATGGCGTGTAGATAAAACTCTCGTTTCATGGCGTGCATGTAGTTATTTGTTGTAGGGCGGGGGTGCCATCCCCCGCCGAGAAGTCTCCAAGTATCAGATTATCCCTCGCGGAACAGTTCCACTTCGACTTCCTCTCCTTCGTAGACACCTTCTCTTTCCGCGGGGATGTGGAGGAGGCCGTCGGCGCGCAGCAATGTGGAGATAAGCGCGGATTTGCCCAGCAGCGGAACCGCCCACAGTTTGCCTTCGCGAGATTCGAGCCGCACTCGGTAGAAATCCTCCCGGCCCGGCGCGGAAGGGAGGTTGCGGGCAAGCAGGGCTTTCACTTTCAGCCGCGGTTTCTCTTCATACTGGGCCATCTTCCGCAGCAGAGGCGATACCACCAGATCGAAGGTCAGCAGAGAAGACGCGGGATGGCCGGGCAGACCGAAAACAGGTTTGTTTTGGGCGGCGGCGATTATCACCGGTTTGCCAGGTCTTAGAGAAAGCCCGTGAGCGAGAATCCCCGGCGGGCCCAGTTCCGCGATACACTCCGCCACCATGTCCTCTATCCCCACCGAGGTGCCGCCGGAGAGAATGACCATATCACAAGACTCAAAGGTTTCTTTCAGCCGCGCCCGCAGTTCCTCCCGATTATCCCGCACGATACCGAAAAAAATAACTTCCGCGCCGATGTTTCTTGCGGCCGCGGTAAGCGCCGCGGAGTTGATGTCTCTTATCTGCCCTGGTTCCGGCTCGGTGTCGGGAGGGATGATTTCATTTCCGGTGGAAAGAAGACCCAGGCGGGGTCTTCGATATACCT
>WVXJ01000188.1:0-229 GCA_011773575.1 Armatimonadota bacterium
ACACACTGGCTGCCGAACTTCTCTGCTCCCTCCTGAATCAAGTCCGGTCTCTGCACCGCTGCAGTATTGACAGAGACTTTGTCCGCTCCGGTCTTGAGAACCTGTCGCATATCGCCCAGTGTGCGAATTCCTCCGCCGACGGTGAAGGGAATGAATACTTGTTCCGCGGTGCGGCGGGCCACTTCAATCATGATGTCCCGTTTCTCATGTGAAGCGGTGATGTCGAGGA
>WVXJ01000188.1:323-1107 GCA_011773575.1 Armatimonadota bacterium
GTACATCTTTATCACCGCGGCCGGAGAGATTGATAATGATCAACTTCGCTTTCCCCTCTTTGGCCATACGCATGGCTCCGGCGACGGCGTGGGCGCTCTCCAGGGCGGGCATGATCCCCTCAAGTCGAGAGAGCGCCTGGAATGCTTCGAGTGCTTCGTCATCGGTAGCAGTGATATATTCCGCGCGGCCGGTTGCCTGGAGATAGGCGTGTTCAGGGCCTACACCTGGGTAATCCAGGCCCGCGGCAATGGAGTGAGTGGGACGAATTTGCCCCTCTTTTGTCTGCAAGATAGAAGAGGCCGCGCCATGCAGCACCCCCCTATTTCCCGCCACCAAAGAGGCGGCATGTTCACCACTGGCAACTCCCCGTCCCGCGGCCTCGACTCCGATAAGCCGAACCTCATCTTCTACGAACTCGTGGAATATGCCCATGGCATTACTGCCTCCGCCCACACAGGCGAAGATCGCCTCCGGCAGTCGGGCTTCATGTGCCAGAATCTGCTCCCGTGTTTCTCTGCCTACAACAGACTGGAAGTCCCGCACCATAGTCGGGTAGGGATGGGGCCCCGCCACCGTGCCGAAGAGATAGTAGGTGGTGTTTGCAGTTTCCATCCAGACGCGGAAGGCCTCGTTGATGGCGTCTTTCAAGGTGCGGGTTCCGGAGGTGACGGAAATGACTTTGGCGCCCAATAGTCTCATCCGAAAAACATTGAGGGCCTGACGTTGGGTGTCTTCTTCCCCCATATAGACATCACATTCCATTCCCAGCAAGGCCGCAACAGT
>WVXJ01000233.1 GCA_011773575.1 Armatimonadota bacterium
GCGTGGCGGATGAGGGTTACATCTCTGACCGGCTGAATCCCCATTACGCCGAGAAGTTCCCCCTTTTCCTCATATCCCCAAAATACGACCCCGGCCTGGATTTCATGGCGGAGTTCATCCTCTGACATATAGGGTTCTTTCCAGCGGTCCGGCGGAATGACCCCTTTATAGACCTGCGCGGCCTCGTTTATGATGGCATGGACTGTCTCGAACTCGCGTTTTTCACATCTGCGGATCATGGGCCGCCCCTGCAGATATCTCGCCCCCGGCCACTATCCCAGGTGGGGCTGTGCTTAGTCAAGTGCTTCTAGAATTTCCTAGAAAGTGTTCTCTTGTGATATTGGAACTGCGGGAAGGCTGAGCCGATATGAAGTCGAATAAGGGGGGAATGAAATTAGAAATTTGTGACTTTTCGCAAGACACGCCTAATCGTGGAATAAATCTATAGTGCCATTTTAGGGCACTAGGTGATGATTTTGGGCAGATTTGGAAAGCAGAAGTCACTGTGGGGGCTGCTGGCGGCCCTCATTCTTTCGATAGGATCGGCATATGCGCAGCCAGGTGGCGCGGTAGTGGTGGTCGGGCCGGTGGATCCTCCGGCTAATCACCGCACCCGTGCCTATATCGCCGAAGCCGAGAATGTGGCCCGGATAATCGAGCAGGCCGGCTACCCGGTGGAGCGGCTCTACCATCCACAGGCGACCTGGGAGAACGTGCGTCAAGCGAGCCGTGGCGCCCATCTGTTTGTCTATTACGGGCACGGCAATGGCTATGGCTGGCTGGGGCAAACTGACCATCTCTCCACGAACGGACTCTGTCTGAGTAACCCCGAAGACCTCGACGTGATTCAGGCGGGTCCGGGAGTGCCGGGTGGAAACGGGGAAGACCTGGTGGAGCTTGAACTTGCTCCCGGCGCGACAGTCTTCTTGGTGCACGCCTGTTACGCCTCCGGCTCCAGCAAATACGATGATCGCGCGGTCGGCTATCAGACGGCAAAGCGGCGTGTTGCCGATTATGCCCAGGCCTTTTTCCAGGCGGGCGCATCTCAATATGTGGCAACGAATTATGTAGGTGTGGCGCCGGATTATCTGGAGCAGTGGCTGGGTGGAGAGTCTGCGCGTCAATCCTTCATTGAAGTGCTGGGAACCGAGCGCATCTACTCAAGAGATGGGATAATGCTGGCTGCAGACAGCAGCGGGCCGGATGACCCTCATCCGTGGGTTTCGGCGATGGTGAGCAGTTCGAACGCGGTGGCGCTAGCGCCGAGTGCGCCTGAGCATTCGCCTAGCCAGCAGTGGCAGCCCCGCGCCGAAGAGCAGCAGCGTACTGGGCTCGGGGATGGGGGGATGGTCGTCGTCCCCGTCGCCGAGGAAGGGAATTATGGCCAGCGGCCAGAGCGGCAGGCGGCGGCTCTCGGAAACGAGAACTGGCTCGGGTACAGCAAGTGGCTGGTAGACTGGAATTTCCCTAGACAGGGCATACTCCACGGGCGCCTCGGTTGGTGGGATCTCGGCTACCGGTTCTGGCGGAGCGGGCCGCAACAGTGGTGGGGCCTCGACGATCTTTTTGCGTTTGATTGGCGGCAGCTCTGTGATGAGTGGGTTACCACAGGCGTACTTTAGCGCCGGGGTTCCATCAGGCAGCCCAAAGGCTTTTCCTCCCTTNNGACACGTGGAAGTGCTTGGCCAGCCGCTGGCGGAGCACCGAGTCGCTCTCCACCTGCTCCATCAACGCATCAACCGTATAGGCGCGCCACTGAAGGAAGGAATCCGGTCCAGTGGGCTCCTTCTCAGCGCTGATGGCAGGCAGAGCCATGAGGCTGAGGCCTATTACCACGAGCAATTGCAGGCGGAGAAACTTTTTCACTACCTCTTCTCCTCGGATTCGATTCTGACCGTTATCCACACCGGCGGACCGAAGCGGCCTTCGCCGTCTCCGGTTCGCGCAGTTAGAATCAATTCGCCGGGCGCTTGCCCTTCACCTTCCGCTGTCTTTGGCTGCAAGAGAATATGAGTTATCAACGGGAGGCGGGGCGATGTATAAGTGACCCGGCCTTCCCGGGTGAGGGTGTAGAAGAACTCTTTCGCCGCGGGGCCTGCGGACACATAGAAGAGTGTGGGAGTCGCGACCTTTGCCAGAGAAGCGTCGGCCAACTGCTTGTTTATGCTCGTATCGCGGGAATGGATGGAGCAGGCCAGACCCTCTTCATCACTCACCGGTGGTCCTGAAGCGGAGGCGTCTCCCTGTTGCAGGACGCGCAAGAGAGGATCATCCGGCGGAACTACCAGGAAGGCAAGGGTTCCGTCACCCTCCTCGGATTTCTCAGCATTGGTGATCGCCCAAACCTCTATCAAGTGGTAACCCTCGACTAAATCGGTGGTGTCTACATCTACTCGCCAGGGTGGTCCGGTCAGGTGGGCGATTTCCGCATGGTCGAGCCGTATCTTTGCTTCACCCAACCCTTCCTTTCCGGTGCTGATTAAGGGGTCAACAGTTACTTTGTCGCCCTTTACCACCGGCATCTCGCGAGTCCAATAGGTAGGCTGCAAGCCGGGGGCGTGGAAACTGCGCAGATCACCCTGTGGAGTGCGGACCTCCAGGGCGATTTCAATGCCGGGCAGGTAACGCTTCTTTTCGTCAGCGTTTGCACCGACCGCTGTAAGCAAGATAACGCTTGTCAGTAAGACAAGAGTGACAAACCATTTAGCCATATTCTTAACTTTCCCTCGTACCCTTATGATATGCAAGATTCGTGCCAAGAAACGCCCATCAGGACCGCTCAGAAGAGCACATTTTGCGCTGACGCCATTATTCAAGAGGTAGATATTCACCTTATGCAGAACTTAGGTTGGGAAATG
>WVXJ01000158.1 GCA_011773575.1 Armatimonadota bacterium
ACCTCGAAGCGCTCTCTTACCGCGGCAAGAATCGCCGACAATTGCCCATTGGAAAGAACCGTGGGAGTGCCTCCGCCGAAATAAATCGTGGAAATAGGTTCCTGGGGTTCGGCGTGGGAGATTTCGGCGGCGAGGGCCTCCACATACTCGCCATAAAATGCCTCCATACCGGCATATGAAGTGAAATCACAATAGGGGCATTTGGAGATACAAAACGCTATGTGAATATATATCGAGCGAGCCATGCTTAAATACCGCAACCTACTCCCATGGCTTCAGGATGATCTTCGCCGTTTCCTGCGAAGCGGAGAGTTCAAAGGCCTCCTGAATCTTGCTTATGGGAAGCACGTGGCTGATGAGTGAGTCAATTAGTGGAGACTCTTGAATGACTTTCATGACACGGGGATAATCGGCGAGGTTGTAATGCCACACACCAATGAGGCTGATGCCTTTCCAAAGGAGATCAGGGGTTATCTTGATTCGCAAATCCTCATGGCATTGTCCCACAAAGGCAACTTTCCCCTTGCGCCGGGTGGCGTCAATACAGAGCCGCTGTGCGGAGACTGTCCCGGCGCAATCCACCGCGCAATCCACCCCTTTGTCCTCCGTCACCTCCACTATCTGCGAGAGAGCGCTATCATCTCCGGGATCAATCACACATTGCGCGCCCAACTGCTTGGCGCGTTCTCTCCGCCAGGGCACTGATTCCACCACAATGGGCCGCGCCCCGCGAAACCGCGCATTGACTATCCCGCCCAAACCCACGGGCCCCGCGCCGGTAATCAAGACTGTGTCCGAACCGTTCAATCCCACTGCCCCAAATGCTCCGAAAGAAGGCCCCAGCGCGCAGCACGCGAGTGAAGCCNNGAGATGCCTTCCGGTATCGGCATCAGCAGCCAGTCAGGTTTCAGGATATACTGCGCCATCGCTCCCTTGCCATCCACCGTCCCGTGTAGTTCTGCGAAATCAGGCGCATGCTCGCAGTGAATGTAATCTCCGGATTTACAGAGTATGCACTCGCCGCAGCCATACAGCGGCATCGCCACCACGCGGTCACCCACCTTCACCTTGCCCGGCTGTGCCACCGCCATCACTTCACCAGCGGCTTCGTGTCCCACCGCCTCCAGTTTCTTGCCGGCCAGAAAATGCTTATATTCAGCACACATCGGCGCGGCGTGAACCTTAACTACAACCCACTCATCTTTCGGCTGCGGATCCGCGGCCTCCACCACCGCGGCCTTGGATTTTCCAGACAGAACCACCTTTTTCATTCTCAGTGTCCTTTGCTGCAGTTCAGATTGACCGTGCTCGTACCATATCTACTGCTGCAAGAAAGCGTCCAGCCTTCATTCCGTGGGGAAGAATGTTAGAACTTGAAGAGAAATTCACGTCACGAGCAAACCGTTCGCGGCACAAGACAAGCCCATTTCCCAACCTAAGTTCTGCATAAGGTGAATATCTACCTCTTGAATAATGGCGTCAGCGC
>WVXJ01000123.1:0-861 GCA_011773575.1 Armatimonadota bacterium
TCACCTCCTCAGGAGAACCTGGATGCGGATATGCTCTCCCGCCTCCAGCACCCCCGCAGCACCGGGCGGGTCAAGTCCGGCCAGTTATGGGCACTCGGAAAGCACCGGCTGCTGTGTGCAGACTCACTGGCAGAGGGGATACTTTCGGCGTTGTGTGCCGGGCACAAAGTACCACTCGTCATTACCGACCCTCCCTATGGTATCGACTATGCCTCCCGCATGGCCAAGCCGGCCAACCGCAAAGCCCGCATTGCCAATGACGGGGCGGCCGGGTTCGAAGGGTTCCTTGAACGCGCCCTGCCTGCCTTGCGCGAGGTGATGGCAACCGGAGCCACGCTCTACTGGTTCGCCGCCGGGGGTGGGCCTTCACCGGCCTTGGGCCAGTCTCTGCTGGCGATCTCTCACCATTTCACTCTGCAGAACTGTCTGGTCTGGGATAAGGAGACACCGGGCCTGGGTTGGAGGTGGCGGCGCTCCTGGGAGGCGGTCATCGAAGCCAGCCGGGGCAAACCTTCCCACTGGTATGGCGGCACCCACAGGAGCAATGTGCTCCACTGGCCCAGGTTGATTCCCGATGAGAAGGACCATCCCACCCCGAAACCGGTGGAACTGCTCGCCGAACTGGTACGGGTATCCAGCCGCTGTGGGGAGGTGGTGCTCGATCCCTTCGCCGGGTCAGGCTCCACTCTCATCGCCGCGCAGTTGACGGGGCGCAGGTGTTGGGCGGTGGAGATCGAGCCGGGCTACTGTGAGTCGATACTGGAGCGCTGGGAGCGGCTGACCGGGGAACAGTCCCATATGGTGGAGGATGGAAATGGGCGGTGATTGGAACCGGCAAGATGGTGAATCCCCGCGCGCCCA
>WVXJ01000123.1:870-1227 GCA_011773575.1 Armatimonadota bacterium
GCCCATGCGCTTTTCAGCAGTTATCTGGCTCTGGGGCCGGGACGCTCTTTGCCGGCCCTGGCGCGAAGCGGCCTCGCCTCTCTTTCTTATCTCAAAAAGTTGAGCGCACGCTGGCGCTGGCAGGAAAGGGCCCTGGGCTGGCAGGCCAGCCTGGCGGATAGTGATGATGANNTTTCTGCTGGAGAACGAGTTGCTGCCCCCGGTCAGGCCTCCCCAAGAACCAGAAATGGATATGGATAAGCAAATGCGAGAGGACAAGACAGACTGGGACATACAAGTAGAGAAAGCGGACTTTGCTAAAGAATTGCGGCAACTGTTGTCCATTCTGCGAAAGGCCGGGTTGCGGGGCGAGCGGCT
>WVXJ01000040.1:0-867 GCA_011773575.1 Armatimonadota bacterium
GCGGAGAAGGGGAGGTCCCAGGGCCAGATGGGGGACAAATCCATAAGTGGTTTGCCACTGTCTGTCTTGCACAACCACAGTATCCAGGCGTCAATGACTTCGACAACGGCTCGGTAGATATCATTGTGGAAACGGCAATCTCTGCACGCGGAGGAGAGCGCGCCGGCAACCTCATGCATCCCCTTTTTCTTCTGGTCGCGGAGTCGCTCCACATAAGCCTCCGACTCATCCTCTAAACTGGAAGCCGCTCCCCGCAGTTGCATCTCTGCATGGCACCCCACTCTCCACAGCCGGAGCGCCTCCGAAGGGGAGAGTTCACGGGTTAACTGCAACTGCCCGTTGGCGTCCCGACATACCCAGGAAGAGATCTGCGCGCGGGCGATACATTGCCAATCCTGTGCTTCCCGGCGGATACGCCGGTGGCTTTCCTGGTAGTCGGCCAGTTCCTGCTGTCGCTGTTTCTGGAAATGCCAGTGGTCCCAGGCCAATGCCCGCGCCAGCCAACTCCATTCCACACTCAATTGCTTGAGCCGGCCCAGGGATACATCGCACTGTTCAGCCGCCCGCGCCAGAGAACGCTTGGGCCCCAGGTTGCGGTAGATGAGGAATTTCCCGTAGGCCGAGGCCGGCTCCCCCTTTCTTCTATCCCACGGCATTCGTGCTGAATTACGCGCGCCCACGCTTCGCCTCCTTTCTTACTATTGCCTTCTTTTCCGCACGAGTCGCCAGGGGATGGCGGATTTTCTTCAGGTCGGCATCCTCCGGAAGCCACAACCAGCGCATCAACTTGGTTCGCATCTCTTCCAGCCGCTCGCCCCGCAACCCGGCCTTTCGCAGAATGGACAACAGTTGCCGCAATTCTTTAGC
>WVXJ01000040.1:988-1323 GCA_011773575.1 Armatimonadota bacterium
GTGCCTTCCGGATTCTTGGCGACCCAGCGCGCTAGTTGAGCGCGCGCCAGCTGTTGCAAGGTCACCGCATCCCGCAATTGCCGGGCCCGCGCTTCGGCCACCAGTTCTTCATCATCACTATCCGCCAGGCTGGCCTGCCAGCCCAGGGCCCTTTCCTGCCAGCGCCAGCGCGCGCTCAACTTCTTGAGATAGGAAAGAGAGGCGAGACCGCTCCGTGCCAGGGCCGGCAAAGAGCGTCCCGGCCCCAGAGCCAGATAACTGCTGAAAAGCGCATGGGCGCGCGGGGATTCACCATCTTGCCGGTTCCAATCACCGCCCATTTCCATCCTCCACCA
>WVXJ01000085.1:0-1169 GCA_011773575.1 Armatimonadota bacterium
AATCCTCTCCTGATGGTTATCACTTATCTCATCGTCTTCAAATATATTTTCCCTCGGGGTGAGGAAAACTACTCGGTCAAACTGTTTTGCACGCTTCTGGCCTGGCGTTTCTTCAACGCAACCGTGATGGACGGTTCCGCCACCATCAGCAAGCGGCTGGCCTTGATAAAGCGGGTGAGTTTCCCGCGCATTATTCTGCCCACGGCCTCGCTTATCTCCAATTTCATTGATTACCTACTCTCGCTGACTATTCTCGTGATCGTCTTCCTGGCGGTGCGAGTTACCGTGAACTGGCCCTATCTGGCGCTGGCGATATCAGCACTGATGCTGCAAATGCTTTTCGCCTTCGGCCTGAGCCTGATACTCGCCTCACTCAGCGTCTTCTTTGACGATATCCAGTTCTTGGTGGGCAGTCTCTTTCAGATGTGGTTCTTCCTGAGTCCGGTGCTGTATCCGGCGGTTTGGGTCACACAGAAAGACATCCCTCAGATATACAAGACGATTTTCTTCTCTAATCCAATGGCACCCTTATTAATGGCCTACCGGAGTATTGTGCCCAACGAAGAACCGACCACGATACTGCCGGAGTACTACACATTCTTGGGTATAAGTGCGGTCGTGGCGATAGTCACATTCAGCGTCGGCCTTTTCGTGTTCAAACGCTATGAGTCGACATTTGCAAAACAGGTATAGAGTTCCGCGATGGATAGTGTGCGAAACAATAATGCTGTAATCCGAGTGGAATCGGTCTCGCTTTGCTTCCACATCAACCCCGACCGGCCTACATCGGTAAAAGAGGCCGTTGTGCGCAGACTGCTTGGCAGGCAAACTCACGCAGACCTCTTTTGGGCGCTCCAGGACATTTCCTTCACCGTAAAAGAAGGCGAACGATTGGGGGTTGTCGGGCTCAATGGGTCAGGCAAGACGACCTTGCTGAGCCTGATTGCGGGGATCTATCGTCCTGACAAGGGCCGTGTCACCACTGACGGCCGTGTTGTGGGATTACTCGGTTTGGGGGTGGGCTTCGATCAGCAAATGACGGGGCTTGAGAATATAGCCTTCAATGCTTCACTGTATGGGCTTTCCCGCAGAGAGATCGAGGCCGAGACCGAGAACATCATTGCCTTTGCCGATATCGGTGAATTCATCAACCTGCCGGTCAAAACCTA
>WVXJ01000085.1:1175-1641 GCA_011773575.1 Armatimonadota bacterium
AAGAAGACCATCGTGTTCGTGTCCCATGATGTGAGTTCAATGCGGGAAATGTGTCATACCGCTATTTGGCTGGACAAAGGCCGCCTCATCGCCTCCGGAACCGCCTCGGAAATAATAGACGCCTACGAAGACAAATACGCCCCCAAGAAGAGCAGCTGAGCCACACCTCACAAGATCGTAAACCTGCTCCTCGTCGCTCCGGATATCCAAGAGGAGGACACTCACCTGCCACGCACTGTGGTTCGCTGGNNAAAACCTATTCCAGCGGAATGGTTGCCCGGCTGGGTTTTGCGGTGGCTGCGCATCTCAATGCCGATATCATCCTGCTGGACGAGGTGCTGGCGGTCGGGGACGCTCAGTTCAGGAAGAAGTGCCTGGCACGGATGGAGAGCCTTCGAGAGCAAAAGAAGACCATCGTGTTCGTGTCCCATGATGTGAGTTCAATGCGGGAAATGTGTCATACCGC
>WVXJ01000085.1:1739-9517 GCA_011773575.1 Armatimonadota bacterium
TCCTCGTCGCTCCGGATATCCAAGAGGAGGACACTCACCTGCCACGCACTGTGGTTCGCTGGGACCTAGTCCGGAAGACGCATCTGAGGCCGATCGTCAGGCAGCTGACTGGATTAGACAGAGACAGCGGATGATGTGGAGGGAGTTGCGAGACCGAACGCCAAGCGAAGTCCGGGCTTCCGCTTATGATCGGGAGCACTTCGTACGAGGAGACATATTCAGCAAAATCCGGTAGCAAAGGCTCTCAGGAAGTAGCTTATCTCACCCCTTGTTTTGTCTCATGAACGCTGGAACTCTGTGCTCTTTATCCATCTCCGGCGAGCGAACGGCGTGTATGTCGCAAAGTAACACGAGAAATCACTTAGAGATAGTCAGCGGGACCGATTTGGCGCCTGCGTAGCCATCCACCAGGCCCTCTCCCAGTTCCTTTGCCAATGCAGAGCACTCGTAGTGCCAATAGATGTCAAGGCTGCCAATAAGTTCATACTCTCCTGGTGACGGCGCAGCAAGCGCTTTCGGCATGCGGATAGCCCATTTCTCCCCGGGCTCGATACGTACGACATTCTCCAAATCCCCTTTTGCCCGGTCGCTCAAGACAGTGTTGACCTCACTGCGAGATTCGCCGAACCTGATCGCTGCGCGATCTATCCCGGCGGCCGCCTCCTCCGGAGGAAGCGGCACATGCCGCAATTGTACGCTGATGTGACCGCCCGCCACCTCTCTGATGCTTGGCGACGGCAGCACGACAGGATTCTTCCCGACGTTCTTCACAACAACAGTGACGTCTATCGGTTCACCAACGCGAAACGACCGTTTGGGAACCTGGATCTCCACACCGATTGCGCTGACTGGCCGAGTGGATACCTCCAAAATCAGAAGCGATAAGATTCCGTCTGGGGCGGCGGTCGTATGCTCCGTCCCCGGCAGCCTATTCGTTAGATCGAAGAGCCGCTTCAAACCCGGAGGATAGAACCACGACGCACTGGTAGCACGCACTTGTTTCTGCTCTGATTCGCTGGCAACCGTGAGCGTCATCACAGTAAAGTCATAACTTCCTTTTGCCGGCGGGTAGTAATCCCTCATGGAATAGAGATTCGCGCGGTTCACGGCCTTCCTCAATTCAGCGAGCCTCGCCTTGGGGAGTGTGAGTTCAAAGGTGCCAATATACCCATTCTCCCGAGGCAGTCCCAGCACAGCCCTGACCCTTCCGTCAGTGTCTATCGTGAGACTTTCGCCACTGCCCGGGGCCAAGCCGCCACCCCACCTAAGCCGGAGCCAGGTCATTGGTGTGCCGCTTGTGCCGCGCTCCTCGGAGGTCATTTCCTGTGTGCTTCGCCGACAGCCCCCTTGAAACAGAGCGCCAATGAGAAAGACTGCCAGGAGCGTCTTGACCACTGCTTTCCAAGCCATGATGTTGTCCTCCAGATACCCGTTGCCGCATCTTCCTTAGCTCCCACTTAACCTTGCAGATGCTGTTAAGTTCGCATCCAATTCTCTCATAGTGCCTCCTGTAGGTTCGCGATTATATTGACCCGAAGAAGCATGCCCTCCACATGATGCTATCTTGTATCACTGCAACCCGCGGCTACTGCACCTGCAACCTACTTGGGGCTCCATTATTCTAAGACATCTGTCAGCCGTAAGAAGTTCCGCCAAAACGGGTTGCTGTCAAGAAGTATGCAGGAAAAGGGCACCTGAACCCGCTTCTACAAGGCTTAGGCTCGTTCGAAACGCATGGAAAAGCGCCTTCAGGCTTGGTAAGCGGCATAAGAACTTCTGCGCACCAGTTAACACGCAGCAATCCGGACCCCATGGGGTTGTTAACTGTCTGCCCCCTGTTAGACTGAGAATTCGAGAGTTTGAGAGGTCAGAATCTCGAGTCTGGGGTGCATTCACAGAGATCAGAAGTCAGCCGATGGCGCAGCGTCTGCGAAATCTCACTAGCGGGTACAGATCATGGAATATTTATAATAGGAGGAAAGAGCGATGAATACTCGCAGGGTCGCTCTAACGCTTCTCTTGCTAGCCACCTGGTTAGTGTCGTGGGTGGGAGTCTCCTCAGCCGTCACGCTTCCCTTCTATGATGACTTCGAAAATGTCTCACTAGGATCTTATCCCGTGGAAAATGGCTGGAAAACCTGGGCCAGCGGGTTCACCGCTTATGTCTCAGATACCCAAGCCTATAGTGGCATTCAGTCGTTCCGGCTCCACTCTTACTCGTACTGGCCTCGCTGCGATTTCGTCTATCTGGACACTGTCACAGACCAACTGACTTACGAAGTTTCGGTCTATATGGATCCGGTTGCCGGCAGGATCGCATCAGTGGGGCTCGCCCATGGAGCGGCTTATCAGATGTTGTTTCACAACAGTTTCTCGATTTATGGCGGAGACGGAGTAGTGGGTCTGGTCTACTTCGAGGGCGACTTCGACTCGCCTCGCCTTCTGGTCGGCGAGTTCCCCATAGGGGAATGGATTACCATCGGCGCGGAGTTGGATTTTGCAACTCAGACCGCGAGCGTGTGGCTTAATGGAGAGGTGGCTGCGACTGGGGTTCCCATTCAACCGCAGGAGTTTGATGATCCTGTGTGGGGACATGTGGTGTTGAACAGATTTGCGGTGGCGGAAAGCAGTTGGATCGGCGGCCGCACGGGGGTCATCTATGTAGATGATGTGGTGATATTGGACTCGATAGTGCAGTCTGCTGTGGAGGCCGATGTTGACATTTCCCCCGCCAAATTCAACCTCAAGGGCCGCGGACGATACCTGAACTGTCACATCGAACTTCCTGAGGGCTATTCGGTGCTGGATATTGATGTCGCGTCACTGCTGCTCAATGGAGTGGTGGCGCCGGCTCCGATGCCGGTCAGCATCGGGGACTACGACTATGACGGTGTGCCGGATATGACGGTGAAATTCGACCGCCAGGCTTTCCTGAGCACGCTTTCACCTGGAGAACAAGAGGTCAGTGTCGACGGCTGCTTGATAGACACTACTCCGCTTGTCGGGATCGACTTTGTATATTTGAAACCTTAGCGCGCCGGAACAAACTAACAGTCTCATCAGTATTCGCTGGCAACAGTCTCCGACTGATTGCTCCTGCTTCCAGGCCCGCCGCAAGAATGCGGCGGGCCGGTCTTTGGCTATGCTGCCATTGAACGGTCAACATTCCCCACTTTCGCTGACAGAACATGATGGGACATTTCTCTATCCGTGCTCCTGTCAATGAATTAATCTCTCCGGGATAGCTTTTGCGCGCGGAAATTCGGCCAGCACGGCGACTGCGAGCGGCAGGTTTCTCTTTCTCCCCTACCCTCTTCAGCCAGCGAGTTGGAATTCTGCTTCCCTGCGCAGTATAATGATGCAGGGAAACTGTGATGAGTCCTACATCGAGACGCGCCCGCGTAATGAGCCGCTCCCAGAAACTCGGGCACTGCATCTGCGATCCGCGCAAATCCTGCCCCTGTGAGTTGCTGATGGAAAAAGATGTCTGCCTGTGCGCGGGCGAGCGGTTGAGCGATGATGTCCCTGCAGGGGGACAAGCGCGGCTGACGAAACTGGTGAAGAACGCGGGATGTGCCTCAAAGATCCCACCGGCTGATTTGCAGCGGGTGCTCTCCCGCCTGCCCGCAATAACAGACCCCCGCCTGCTGGTGGGCAGCGCCACCGCGGATGATGCCGGGGTCTTTCAGACCTCCGCAGACCTTTGCCTGGTGCAGACGGTTGATGTCTTCACCCCCTCTGTAGATGATCCTTATACTTTCGGCCGGATTGCCGCCTACAATTCCTTGAGCGACGTGTACGCTATGGGCGGCAGACCAATTACCGCGCTTTCCATCATCGGCTATCCCATTCATACCCTCGGCGATGACTGGATGTACCAGATGATCAAGGGCGGGATGGATGCTCTGCAAGAGGCGGAGGTTATCCTGGTCGGCGGACACAGTATCAATGATGAGGAGATCAAATTCGGATTCGCCGTTACCGGTGTCATTGATCCGAAAGCAGTGATCACCAACTCCGGAGCACAGCCCGGAGATGTTCTTATACTCACAAAACCCATCGGCACCGGCGTAATCGCCTTTGCGGCCCAGATGGGGCGTGCTGGTGAAGAAGCACAGCGCGCCGCGGCTGCTTCCATGACGGCACTCAACCGCGCCGCCTCTGAAGTGATGGTGAAGATGGGCGCGCACGCTTGCACTGATGTCACCGGCTTCGGTTTGCTGGGCCATCTCTATCAGATGGTGCGTGAGAGCCGGGTAGGCGCGGAGATATGGTGGAACTCGATTCCGCTTCTTGAAGGGACCGCCGACTATGCCTCCAATGGTATGGTCTCCGGGGCGGCGGAGCGAAACCGGGAGTACGCCGCGGAGATTGTAGAGGCGGCCGATGATGTTCCCGAATATGCCTTGGACATATTATATGATCCGCAGACCTCCGGCGGACTGCTTTTCTCAGTCCCCGGTGAAACTCTAGACGAAGTTCTTGCCGAGCTGAGCGCGGCGGGCTGTGCGGAGGCCGCTGTCATCGGCCGTATAAGTGATGATTCCAGAGGGAGGATTCTCGTGACCAATCACCCTACTCAAGTAAATCAAGGTCGTCGCAAGAAGAGACCGAATGCAGCGCCAGTGGCCGAGAGGCAGGGCCACGAGCCGCAGCAGACGGTCCCTGCTGAGCAAGAGCCCTGCTGTGAGGGAGGAACGCTTCACGAAACAGATGTAAGCGCGGAGTCGGCATTTCAGCGATTCATGTCCACCGCCCTCGGCCCCGGCGCACTGGATGTCATTCAAAAGGAACTCACCACCATTGCCCTTTCCGTGGCCATACAGTGTGAGCCCTGTCTCAAATTGCACCTGAAAAAAGCGCTTTCCATGGGCATTACTACCGAGGAAATACAGGAAGCGGCCTGGATGGGCGTCGCCTTTGGCGGCTGTAAATCCATGATGTTCTGGAATGAACAGTCAAGATTGCTTGAAACGATTTCCTCGGAAGCAGCATCTAATAAGTAGAAGGGAAACACAAGAAAGCGGTGGAAGATAATGCGTGAAGGCTTCTGCGGAGTGGGTATGATACCAAGCAGGAGAAATCTGTATGAGACCTAGAATCTCCCACTCAGCAGCGTCTATTGTGTTTGCGCTGCTATTTGTTTTGGCCGCCTCCGGCGGAATTCTGGCGGCGCCCAAGATTCTCTATGCAGAAATTCGCTTCCAACCCTCCAAGAAGGCCTCCGTTTATGTCAGGGCCCAGGGAGATCGCCTTTGGGTTGCCAAGACGCTGAATGGTCTGAAAAAGGCCAAACCGATTGGCGCCATCCAGAATTCTGACAGATACCCCCGCAACACTCGAGACCACCAACTTTATGAATTCCCGAAAACCGTTCTGCCAGTCTCCATTGAGGGTCTTTCAAAAGTCTCGGCCGTTTTCTATACCAGCGTGTTCACTGACAGAAGCTCTCGAAATGGAAGCGCGCCGCGTACTGAGGCCTATATCTCGGCACAGGTCCACCTCACCAAAAAGGACGGCGCGGGTAACCGCTGGACATATGTATTACGATCCGGCGCAGCTGTTGCTGCTGAGAAAAGCGTTGTGAAATTTCCAACCTTCGATGTTCCACGGGTTGACAACCTGCAGTTGACCATAGTCACCAAAATTGAGAACAAGAAAGCGCATATCGCCTTACAGGCGAAAGCCGGCGGGATGAATATCGAAAACGTGCTGAAGAATGGAAAGAACGCCGCCTGCAAATTGAAGGTGGTAAATGATTACGGCAAAGTCGTGGTTGCGGAAAAGGGCGATCTGAGTAAGTTCGGCTTCACTTGAGGCGGCCCCTGCTACTCCGTGCGAGTGGCCAAGAGAGGTTATTACAAGATCAGCGGAACCGCAGATATCAACTGGAAGGGAAGACCCCTTACCGCAGAGTGGAGGTTCCGTATCCACTAGACCACTCTCAGAGAAAGACTCGCACGGGGCGCTGCAAATAGAAGTTTTGCGGCGCCCTTCGTATTTTGTTGTAAGAAAGAGAAAAACGCGGGAGCGGATGGGTTCTGGTGAATCTTGCCGGGCTTCAAACCCGGTGTGGGGCCCTAATAAGGTCCTGGGTGGGTTCGATTCCCACACGCTCCCGCCACACTATCTTCAAATCCGAAGAGTGGGAGAGGGCAAATGGAAACTGTTGAGAAGGCGATTCTGGAGAAACTGGCGCGGGCGGTTGTGGACATGGACGAAGAGGCCGCGGTGGCGGCTGCAGACCAGGCCATCGAGCAAGGAGTGAACCCAAACCATGCAATTTCGGAAGGGCTGTCGGCGGGGATGAGGGAAGTCGGCGAACTCTATGAGCGCGGCGAGTATTTCGTCCCGGAGATACTCATTTGTTCTGATGCGATGTATGCGGCCATCGAGGTGCTCAAGCCCCACATCAAGATTTCGACCGAACGGAAACCGGTAAAGGTGATTATCGGTGTGATTGAGGGAGACATTCACGACCTGGGCAAGAATATTGTGAAGATCATGCTGGAGGCGGGCGGCTTCGAGGTGCAGGATTTGGGGCGTGATGTGAAGGCCGGCTGTTTCGTAGATGCCGCCAAAACGGCGGGCAAAGGAATCATCGCTCTCTCCACCTTGATGTCCACCACCATGGATAACATGGCCGGAGTTGTGCAGGGCATTGACCAGGCCGGCCTGAGAGAGGGGTTCGCTATCATGGTAGGTGGGGGGCCCACATCTCCTACCTTCGCCAAGGAGATAGGCGCGGATGCACACGGATCAGACGCGTCAGATGCCGTCGAGCTTGCAAAATCTTTTGCTGCGAGGATGCCATGTCAGAAGACCGTATGAACCCAAAAGAAAGATTCTCAGCTTTCCTTTCCGGAGAGCCGCTGGACCGCTTTCTGTGTGTGCCGCTGGTGCTGAATCACGCCGCTCGTGTTGCGCGAGTAAAGATAAGCGAATATAACAGTAATGGTCAGGTCATGGCTGATTGTCATGTACAAGCCTACCGCCGTTACGGGTATGACCTTATCACCATTTTCTCCGACACCGCTATCACCGCAGAGGCTATGGGAACCGAACTCCTTTACTTCGAAGACGATGTGCCTCGTCTGGAGCGGCCTGCAGTCACAGATCCAGACGATTTGAGCCGCTTGGTGCGGGCGAAGCCGACCGATGGCCGCCTCCCTGTATATCTTGATGCCATCCGCACCGCCGTTTCCGCCGTCGGAGATGAAGTGCCGGTTGCCTGTTGTTTCATGGCCCCTTTTTCCACGGCGGCCATGTTGCGAGGAGTGGATATGCTCGCCCGCGACCTTTATCGGAACAAATCCCTTGCCCACCATCTGCTCAGCCTGTCACAGGAGGTCACAAAGGATTTCGCCGATGCGGTCATCGAGGCCGGGGGTGTCCCCATTGTGGGTGATCCTGTGGCGACCGGCAGCATTTTGGGCGAGAAGCAGTTCCGCGAGTTCGCTCTCCCCTATCTGCAGGAACTGCATGCGCACATTGCGAGCAAAGGGCTGCCGGCACTGCTGCACATCTGCGGTCAGACCAGCCGCATTCTGGATGCCATAGTGGAATCCGGCGCCGCGCTTCTCAGTCTGGACGACATCTCCATGGCCGAGGCGCGGGATCGCGCGGGGGAATATATAGTACTTATGGGCAATGTTCGCCCCGCGCAGACACTGCTCCGGGGCAGCCGAGAAGATGTACTGGCGGAAGTGAAAGAACTGTGTGCAATCGGCCGCACCTGTAAGCGCGGATTTGTGCTGGGGAGTGGATGTGAAGTCCCC
>WVXJ01000161.1:0-13859 GCA_011773575.1 Armatimonadota bacterium
GCCATAGCCGAAGCCGAAGAAAAGGGCCTCATTGTCAAATACAAGGGCGTTATCAATTGGGATAAGGTTGGACTTGATGAGGTATTCGCCTTCATCGAGGTCCGAGTGACTCCCCAGCGCGGGGTCGGTTTTGATGCGGTGGCGGAGCGGATTCAAGGATTTCCCGAAGTACATTCACTCTATCTTATGTCCGGTGCATATGACCTGCATGTTGTTGTAAAGGGCAAGACCATGCGCGAGGTGGCCTACTTCGTGGCTGAGAAACTGGCTCCTCTGGAAGGCGTACAAAGCACCGCCACTCATTTTGTGCTCAAGCGTTACAAGATGGACGGCGATATCATGGAACCAAAGCCCCCGCCGGAACGTCTTCCCATTAGTCTATAGGTACAAGTACTGATGCTCACTACGAACGAAGTGAAGGAATATGCCCGGCGCTGCGGCGCTGATGTTGTTGGTGTGGCCTCCATGGACCGTTTTGAGGGGGCCCCGAAGCAGATGGATCCCCGCTATATCTTCCCGGATGCGAAGGCGATGGTTGTCCTCGGTTTTCGCATTTTGCGGGGTGCGCTGCGGGGTATCGAGGAAGGCACTTTCTTTATCGCCTACTCCGGTATGGGATATGCCGGTATCAACCATGTGCGCCAGCCGATGGTGCTGTGGGATTTGTGCCGCTGGATTGAAGACCAGGGCTANNAGACCAGGGCTACGAAACTGTGCCCATGCCCAATGATTGGCCCTGGACCGCCACCGATGTTTCGGGAGATAAGCCCGATATGGTAGGCCTCCCGCGCACAGACCCATTTAGCCGTCCGGTCTCACCAGACAAGCCCGCGCCGGATGTTTTTGTGCATCTGCGCATTGCCGCTTTCTGTGCCGGATTGGGCGAGATCGGCTATGGCAAAATTTTGCTTACTCCACAGTTCGGGCCTCGCCAGCGTTTCGCCGCTGTGCTCACCGATGCACCGCTGGAGCCGGATCCTTTGTTCGAGGGGAATCTCTGCGACCGCTGTATGTCCTGTGTCAAGGACTGCTCCGGCGAGGCGATTAGCAGCACGGAAACGATTAAGGTAACAGTGGCGGGCCGGGAACTCGAATGGGGGAAGATCGACTACGACAAGTGCAGCAAAGCCTTTTGCGGCGGCCGCCGGGAAACGAATCCCTTTATGATGACACCTGAGGATGAAGCCGGTTTCAACCAGCACGTCTGGACCGCGCAGAAATACAAAATCCCTCCCACCTATGACTACGGCCGCGCCATCGAAGGCGCCTCCGGCTGTATCCGTGCCTGTATGGTTCACCTGGAGCAACAAGGCAAATTGAAAAATGCTTTCCACCAACCCTTCCGCCGCCGCAAACCTTGGAGGCTGACCCACCATTGAAGGGAAATTCCTGGGGGACGAGCCTGCGGTTCGTCCCCCAGATTCAGCCTTCGTAGCCGAGGGCTACTGCGGCGAAGTAGGCCCCCCTCGCCCGCGTTTCACAGTTGCTGAAGGAAATCCTTGCCTGGACTAGAACTCCGCAGCGTAAGTAGGAAGCGAAGGGGTGACGCTCAGGAAACAAATATGAACGCCAGTAAGCAATGGCTGATCATAGTAGCGTATACGTCAGTACCGAGAAAACCGGGAGGGGAGTCTGAGGGGGAAACCGGAGGCTTCCCCCTCAGCACTTCAACTTCAGTTTCAAAGTGACGCTTGGAGATCTACAGTGAAGTTTGCTATTGGGTATCAACTGCCGGATGAGGATGAGCCGTCCTTTGCTGATCTTGTTGGCGAGTTTCGAGAACACATTGCGGAGGTCTACTTCCCCTGGCCCGGCATTCCAAGCGGCCGCTCTCCCATTGTAAGCGGTGACCCATCTGAGCGGAGCGCGGCCCAGGCGCAACTGGAGCGTGACCTAATTGAGATACACCGCCTCGGCGTAAAGTTGGACTTGCTGCTCAATGCCTCCTGTTATGGCAAAGAAGCCTATTCAACCGCTTTGGTCGAGCGCATTTCATCGCTAATCGCGCACCTCCGTGATATCGTTGGACTCGATATCGTTACCACGATGTCACCACTTATTGCGGAGACAGTGAAGCAGCAATTCCCTGATGTAGAGGTACGCGCGAGTGTGAATATGCGCCTTGGCACCGTGCAATCCATGGAGTACGTGGCCCACCTGTTCGACTCTTATCATTTGCAGCGAGAATGTAATCGGGATTTAGTGCGCCTGGAAGGATTGAATGTTTGGGCAAAAGCGAACAACAAGCGACTCATACTGCTCGCTAACAGCGGCTGTCTGCGCGACTGCGCGGTACAGACCTTTCACGACAACCTTGTCTCTCACGAAGCCGAGGTGGCCGAAATGACGAATGTCCCGGCCGACTCTCCCGCGCTCTGCTGGTCGTANNCTTCACCACTACGAGAAGTGGTTTCCGGTTGTTAAACTGGCGACCCGCATGCACGCCAACCCCAGGCGCGTCCTGCAGGCCTATGTGTCACGACAATACTCCGGCAACCTACCGAACCTCTTCGAGCCCGGCCACGGGCCGCTCTTTGCCCCTTATATCATCGAGAATTCCCGCTTCCCGGAGGATTGGTTCGCCCGCACCACCACATGTGGTCAACAATGTGAGCGCTGTGACTACTGCACCGCTGTGCTGGCCCAGGTGCTGACGCCCGCTGGGTAGAGTTCTTGCTATCCTGCCGTGCCGAAAGGCTAGGAAGTCTGCGGTGGGAATAAAGCAAAATGACCGGCATTGCCGGCCCTTTCAGTTTCCTTACGCTCTCTACATCTTTGTGGTAAATGATTTATGGCGCCGCAATGTCAAGGTCTCTGCAAATCTTTCGCGCAACCCTCGGCAATCTCACTGTGCCGAGGTATAGTGGAAGTCCTGCGGTTTGCCTGATTGAAATAGACCGAGTGTTGGCACCCTCGCGTAATATTTCGCAGCCATGCTGGCGAAGATGTTTCAGCAAAGCGCGCCGCTTCATCTTGTCGAAACCACCAGTTCCTCACGGGTGACTTCCTTGCCCTGAGTCTCGCGGCGGGCCAATTCACGGTTGGCCTCAAGGACCAGTCTGACCGCCTCTTTCAAGTTTTCGCGCGCTTCCTCCAGGGTGCGGCCCTGAGTATTGGCACCAGGCAATTCCTCCACATAACCGATCCACCATTCCCCCTCTTGCCGGAAGACTGCGCTGAACTTTTCCATTTGTCGTTTCCTCCGCTACGATAATTATACATGATATAAAAGAAAAAACCCGGCGATGACCTACTCTCCCACCCCGTTACCAGGGCAGTACCATCGGCGCTGGAGGGCTTAACTTCTCTGTTCGGAATGGGAAGAGGTGTGGCCCCTCCGCTAAGATCACCGGGAAATTATGTTTCGGGCGCATAAGATGCGCCCCTACAGGTTCTGTTGTCTATTGCAGGGGCGATTCACCAATCGCCCGTATCTGTTGTTAGAGGAGAAAGCGGATTCACCTTAGCACATGGGACTTCCCTCTCTGGAGGGGGCGAAAGCCCTCGGCCTATTAGTACCGGTCAGCTGAACCCATTACTGGGCTTACACCTCCGGCCTATCAAGCAGGTAGTCTACCTGCGGCCTTACTCTCAACCGAAGCTGAGATGGGAGGTCTAGTCTTGGGGAGGGCTTCGCGCTTAGATGCTTTCAGCGCTTATCCCGACCGAACCTGGCTACTCAGCGTTTGCCCCTGGTGGGACAACTGATACACCATTGGTTCGTCCACCGCGGTCTTCTCATACTGGCGGCAGCTTCCCTCAGACCTCCTACGCCCACGACGGATAGGGACCGAACTGTCTCGCGACGTTCTGAACCCAGCTCACGTGCCGCTTTAATGGGCGAACAGCCCAACCCTTGGGACCTTATCCAGCCCCAGGATGCGACGAGCCGACATCGAGGTGCCAAACCTCCCCGTCGCTGTGGGCGCTCAGGGGAGATTAGCCTGTTATCCCCGGGGTAACTTTTATCCGTTGATCCACCGCACTTCCACTTGCTACGGCAGGGTCACTAGGCCCCACTTTCGTGTCTGTTCGACTAGTAGGTCTCACAGTCAGGCTCCCTTCTGCCCTTACACTCAACGTGCGATTTCCAACCGCACTGAGGGAACCTTTGGACGCCTCCGTTACCTTTTTGGAGGCGACCGCCCCAGTCAAACTACCCACCTGATACTTTCCCCTGACCCGATTGCGGGCGAGGGTTAGAATGTCAGAATCTCGAGGGTGGTATTCCAAGGTTGCCTCCACCCCGACCAAAATCGAGGTTTCACCGGCTCCCACCTATCCTCTGCACGAGACCCCGATATCCAATACCAGGCTGCAGTAAAGCTCCACGGGGTCTTTCCGTCCAGTCGCGGGTACCTTGCATCTTCACAAGGGCTACAATTTCGCCGAGTCCCTCGCCGAGACAGCGCCCAGATCGTTACGCCATTCGTGCAGGTCGGAACTTACCCGACAAGGAATTTCGCTACCTTAGGACCGTTATAGTTACGGCCGCCATTCACCAGAGCTTCGGTTCACAGCTTTTCCTGATTTGCATCAGGATAACAACTCCCCTTAACTGACTGGCATTGGGCAGGCGTCAGCCCCTATACTTCGCCTTGCGGCTTGGCAGAGACCTGTGTTTTTGTTAGACAGTCGCCTGGGCCATTTCACTGCGACCCCCACCCTTCTGTGGAGCAAGTCCTCAGAAAGGCAAGGGCACCCCTTCTCCCGAGGTTACGGGGTCATTTTGCCGAGTTCCTTAGCGAGGGTTCTCTCGCGGGCCTTAGCATTCTCTGCTCGTTCACCTGTGTCGGTTTACGGTACGGGCAGTGAGAGATTCACTAGAGGTTTTTCTTGGCCGCGTCGGTAACGCCACTTCGGCTTCGTCTCCTCCGCCTCGTCAGGCTCCTCGAGGTATATGGCGGACGGATTTACCTATCCGCCCCTCTGCAAGCCCAAACGCACACTTCCAACCCTGCGCTGGCAATCCCTACGGCGTCACCCCTTCGTGTCTTTGGCATCTCTCACTGGCGACGGAATTTCGACCGTCTGTCCATCGGCTACGCCTTTCGGCCTCACCTTAGGCCCGGCTAAGCCTGGGCGGACGAACCTTCCCCAGGAAACCTTAAACTTTCGGCCAGAGAGATTCTCACTCTCTTTTTCGCTACTTATACCGGCATCATCACTTCCACGCCGTCCAGGACTCCTTACGGTATCCCTTCGCTCAGCGCGGAACGCTCCCCTACCACCCGCCATAGCCTTTCGGCGAAGGCGGGTCCGCGGCTTCGGTAGCAGGCTTGAGCCCCGTTGAATTTTCGGCGCAGCGCCACTCGACCAGTCCGATGTTACTCGTTGTTTAAAGGATGGCTGCTTCTAAGCCAACCTCCTGGCTGTTTTGGCGGTGCCACCTCCTTTACCACTTAGCCTGCTTTGGGGACCTTAGCCGGCGGTCTGGGCTGTTTCCCTCTTGACGATGAAGCTTATCCCCCACCGTCTGACTCCCGATCTGCGAAGTTACGGTATTCGGAGTTTGGTTGGGTTCAGTAACGCGTTAGCGCCCCTAGCCCATCCAGTGCTCTACCCCCGCAACTGACCGATCGAGGCTAGCCCTAAAGCTATTTCGGGGAGAACCAGCTATCCCCAGGTACGATTGGCATTTCACCTCTACCCACAGCTCATCCGAGCCGTCTTCAACCGACACCGGTTCGGGCCTCCATCTCGATATTATCGAGGTTTCACCCTGTCCATGGGTAGGTCACCTGGCTTCGGGTCTACTGCCCGCGACTGGTCGCCCTATTAAGACTCGCTTTCGCTACGGCTCCTCCCCATAGGGGATTAACCTTGCCACAGACAGTAACTCGCCGGTTCATTATACAAAAGGCACGCCGTGACACTGTTTAGACTTGCGTCCAAACATAGTGCTCCGACCGCTCGTAGGCATACGGTTTCAGGTACTATTTCACTCCCCTCCCGGGGTACTTTTCACCTTTCCCTCACGGTACTGGTTCACTATCGGTCAGAAGTTGTATTTAGCCTTGGAAGGTGGTCCTCCCAGATTCCCACAGGGTTTCACGTGTCCCGTGGTACTCGGGTAGCCGGCCCAAGGAGCCATCCTTCTTTCGCCTACCGGGCTGTCACCGTCTACGGCTCGCCTTTCAAGACGAATTCGGCTAGAAGGACGGTTGGTAACTCCTCGGCGGATCCGCTGCTCCGCCAAGCCGGCACCCTCGACCCCGTCTCCACAACGTCAACGGACTATCACATGGAAACGGTTTAGGCTATTCCCTTTTCGCTCGCCACTACTCAGGGAATCTCGTTTGATTTCTTTTCCTCGAGGTACTGAGATGTTTCACTTCCCTCGGTTCCCTCCACGGAGTTATGTATTGGCTCCGCGGTGGCCGGACATCACTCCGGCGCAGGTTTCCCAATTCGGGCACCCCCGGATCAAAGCCTGCTTGCGGCTCCCCGAGGCGTTTCGTCGCTTGCCACGCCCTTCCTAGGCAACTTCTGCCAAGGCATCCACCATACGCCCTTTGTAGCTTTGCCCCCTCCAGACAGGGAACCCACGCCCAACTTCACCCGTCTTGGTTCGGCCAGGCGAAAGATCCCTCTGGAGAAGACCTCTTCCAGAGAGTGCTTCGGCGAATCCACTTTCTTTCTCCTCTATTCAGTTTTCACAGTACAGGCGCTTCGCGGCGCGAATCTTAGAATAGCGCAGCGCATGGCCACTGTCAAGCAGCAGCCCAATTGTGCGCTCCTTCCCTTAGAAATGGGCGTTGGTGGGCTCGAACCACCGACCTCGGCCTTATCAGGGCCGCGCTCTAACCAGCTGAGCTAAACGCCCTCCAAACGCTGGTGGAGGCTAGCGGATTCGAACCGCTGATCTCCTGCGTGCAAGGCAGGCGTTCTCCCGCTGAACTAAGCCCCCTTACTCTTCAGGGGGTACATCCCTGTCAAGGTTCACATCCAGTCAAAAAACACGCTGGGAGGGGGAAGAGCCCTCCCAGCGACTCATCCCTCTCAAATTGTATCTTTCTCAGTTCAGGGCCAGAAGACTCAGCATCAGGCTCCTGCGGCCTTGAAAACCTAATAGTATCCGGCAGGTTATGGGTTCGACCTAGAAGTAGGGGGCGTATGGGTCACCGCAGTTTAAGGCTGGCTGCGGGGTTAAACACCCATCGCCATAATCCTACACTCCTTAGAAAGGAGGTGATCCAGCCGCACCTTCCGATACGGCTACCTTGTTACGACTTAGCGCCGATCGCCAGCCGCACCTTGGGCGCCTCCTCCCCTTGCGGGTTGGGCCAGCGACTTCGGGTGCAACTGACTCTCATCGCTTGACGGGCGGTGTGTACAAGGCCCGGGAACGCATTCACCGCAACGTTGCTGATTTGCGGTTACTAGCGATTCCACGTTCATGCAGTCGAGTTGCAGACTGCAATCCCAACTGAGGGAAGTTTTGGGGATTAGCTCCGCCTCGCGGCATTGCAACCCATTGTCCTCCCCATTGTAGCATGTGTGCAGCCCAGGACGTAAGGGGCATGCGGACTTGACGTCATCCCCACCTTCCTCCCCGTTACCGAGGCAGTTCCGTGTGAGTACCCGGCCGAACCGCTGGCAACACACAGTGAGGGTTGCGCTCGTTGCGGGACTCAACCCAACATCTCACGACACGAGCTGACGACAGCCATGCACCACCTGTTCCACGGCTCCCCGAAGGGCACTCCCGACTTTCGCCGGGATTCCGTGACAGTCAAGCCCTGGTAAGGTTCTTCGCGTTGCGTCGAATTAAACCACATGCTCCACCGCTTGTGCGGGCCCCCGTCAATTCCTTTGAGTTTCAGCCTTGCGGCCGTACTCCCCAGGCGGGTCACTTAACGCGTTTGCTACGGCGCCGAAAGGGTCGATCCTCCGACACCCAGTGACCATCGTTTACGGCCAGGACTACCGGGGTATCTAATCCCGTTCGCTACCCTGGCTTTCGCGTCTCAGCGTCAGGAGCAGTCCAGAGAGCCGCCTTCGCCACGGGTGTTCTTGCCGATCTCTACGCATTTTACCGCTACACCGGCAATTCCGCTCTCCTCTCCTGCCCTCAAGAGCCCCAGTTTCAGCGGCAATTCTCTCGTTAAGCGAGAGGATTTCACCGCCGACTTAAGGCCCCGCCTACACGCGCTTTACGCCCAGTTAATCCGGACAACGCTCGCCTCCTCCGTCTTGCCGCGGCTGCTGGCACGGAGTTAGCCGAGGCTTCCTCGACAGGTACCGTCATTGTGTTCTTCCCTGTCAACAGAGGTTTACAACCCGAAGGCCTTCATCCCTCACGCGGCGTCGCTGCGTCAGGCTTTCGCCCATTGCGCAAAATTCCCACTTGCTACCTCCCGTAGGAGTCTGGGCCGTGTCTAAGTCCCAGTGTGACCGACCACCCTCTCAGGCCGGCTACCCGTCGCAGCCTTGGTAGGCCGTTACCCCACCAACTGGCTGATAGGATGCGAGCCCCTCCTCAGGCGGATTTCTCCTTTCCAAGCCTAGGCATGCGCCATGGCTTCATATCCAGTATTAGCCCCGATTTCTCGGAGTTATCCCGGACCTGTGGGTAGGTTACTCACGCGTTACTCACCCGTTCGCCGCTGTCCTTTCAACAGTTCCACCTTGCGGCTTCACCGTATCGGGACCGCTCGACTCGCATAGTTTAGGCACGCCGCCAGCGTTCGTCCTGAGCCAGGATCAAACTCTCCATTGGAATCGTTAACCCAACCAAGGTTGGGTTTCTCACGCCTTTAGATGCCCACACAACCTTACCGGACACTATTCGGTTTTCAAGGTCCGCCCCCCGACAAGACAAAGAAACGACAGGCACCCTTGTCCGGGGCCTCCCGTCTGCTTCGAAATTGCCAGGGTTCCTTTTGATCTGTGGATTAGTATACCACACTGGGGGGGCTTGTCAAGGCCTCTGCAACCGGTTTCCCCCAACTTCAAGCACATTTCCAGCTATGTTGTATGTACTGGATCTGTTCGAGAAGCGGTGGGAAGAAAACCCCATCACACGCAGCGCCGATACCGGCAATATGCGTCAATCACGAACTCTCCTGACCTTCTGCTCGAATACTCCTGAGGAGGCCCTCATCTTCTTTGGTAAGTGAGGCCTTTTCCAATAAATCAGGACGACGCCGAAGGGTGCGAAGAAGGGTTTGGCGGCGCCGCCACAGGCGAATTTCCTCGTGGTTGCCGGAAAGCAAAACCTCCGGCACTTTCAGGCCCCGGAAATCGGCGGGACGGGTATATTGAGGGTATTCAAGAAGGCCTTCTGCAAAGGAATCCCCCGCTGGCGCGTCGGGTGCCCCAATCACTCCGCTGACCAACCGCGCCACAGTGTCAATCACTATCATTGCAGGCAATTCTCCGCCGGTAAGTACATAATCACCAATAGATATTTCATCATCGACAAGATATTCTCGCACCCGTTCATCCACTCCTTCGTAGTGGCCGCAGACCAGAATGAGGTGGTCCAGACGCGCCAGTTCGCCGGCGACGGAATGTTTCAGAGTACGACCTTGAGGAGATAGCAGAATCACTGATTCCTTGCAAGAGGAATCCTCGGGACAGCGAAGCGCCTCCACGGCGGCGAATATCGGCTCCGGTTTCATCACCATCCCCACTCCACCGCCGTGTGGGTAGTCATCTGTCACATGATGTTTGTCCGGCGCGTAGTCGCGAAGATCGTGAACCCGCACGGAGATAATGTCTCGCTCTTGCGCGCGAGCGAGAATACTCTCATTCAGCGGCCCCGCGAACATCCCGGGGAAGATTGTGATGACATCGAATTTAAGCATGGTGTGGGTTCAGTTGAGAGTTGTGAGCTCAGGGTTCAAAGTCGGTAACTTCTTTGAGCCCTGACATGTCCACGACCATTATTCCCCGCTCCAAGTCAACTTCTCTGATGACTTCCTTGCGTGCGGGAATATCGACCTGTGGAGTCACATACACATCATTTGCCGGAGCGCGGATTATGCGGGTTATCTTCCCAAGATCCGCGCCCTCTGTGCTGCGCACGTAAAGGCCCAGAATCTGATGTAAGAAGAAATGCCCCTCCGGCAGTTGCACGAGTTGCTCTTCGGCAATCAGGATAAGCGAGCCGCGCAGGGCTGCCGCTTCTTCTTTGCATGAATATTCGGTGAACTTAAGCCGAATCCGGGAAGCCGTCTGACGGGCACTTTCTACGTGGCATCTCCGGCGGCTGCCGTCAGGAGATTCGATCCAGGCCTCGCGAAGTTCAAGGAAGCGTTCAGGAAAATCCGTTTCGGGGTGAACCTTCACTTCACCTGCCCAGCCGAAGGTCCCCGAGATGCGACCGATTGAAAACAACTTAGGCTCGCGGTGGGTCGTGCTTGCTCTCTCCCAGAGAATCAATCACGTATTTCCTGGACAATACCGTCCTTGATGATGACTTGTGCGTTGTTCAGTTTCTCCAGGAGATTGTCCCCCGGCTTTATCTCCACGATACTCTCCAGGGCGCCGCGGGGGTATTCACTGCCTGGCTCCAGACCGCTCACCTCTTCCAAGCGCTCCTGCACTTCTTTCTTTACCTGCTCCAATTTCCGCTTTTCACCCTCCAGCTGCTGGCGCACTGCCATGGCCTGATTCAGATCCGCACGCTGGACATCGGCCAGATAACGTCGCCCCTGAAACTCCATCTGTTCGATGCGGCGCTGCGTATTATCTGCGGCTTCCTGGAGTTCCTGGGACAGTTCTTTCTTGAACTCTTCGGTGACTATGACCATAACTTGAACCGGTCTTTTGATGGTGAGGCTAATCTTTGCGGCTTGCTCATCACGGGCCATGCTATTCCTCCTGCTCTGCATCATCCGTGGAGTTGATTGCAACCCAGATGCTCTTTCTCTGTTTGGTGCCGGCCGCTCTTACGAGCGTGCGTATGGAGTTGGCAATGCGGCCCTGCTTCCCGATAACCTTCCCCAAATCTTCCTGCGGCACCCTTACTTCGAAGATAATGCTGCGCTCTCCCTCAACCTTTTTTATGCGCACCTCGTCAGGCGAGTCAACCAGGGCTTTCACTATCATTTCGATCAGTTCCTGCATCAGCGCTTACCTCCCCCCTTGGAGGGGCGTCCTTCCCCTCCCGAGTCTCTGACTCCTTCCCTTTGTGAGCAGGCTCAATCTTCTGCCAGATTCCTTCTCGAATCAGAATTGACTTCACAGTATCAGTGGGTCGCGCTCCTCGCTTCAGCCAGACCCGCGCCCGGTCTGCATCCAGCCGGACCTCGGGCGGATCAACACGTGGATTGACATAGCCGATGGTCTCTATGAACCGCCCTTCTCGAGAAGTGCGCGCCTCAGCTACCACTACTCGGTAGTGGACCTCTTTCTTCTTTCCAATCCTTCGCAGACGAATCCTAACCGCCATCTATGCCTCCGCCTAATAGTGTTCGGAACAAAGCGTTATGAGTTCAGGGCCAACAGTGAGAGCAGAATCGTTAGCAGTACCTTCCGGAACGCGTCCTGCCAGCAGTATGAGTTTTACCACTGTGGGAGGGTGAATCCCTTCTTTCCGAATGGCTTCTTTTCCGTAAGACCTGCCAGCATCTGTCTTATCTGTTTGAACTGAGCGAGGACGAAGTTCACATCCTCAACGCGGCTACCTGAACCCTTGGCGATACGCCGCCTATGGCTCCCCTTTATTATATCCGGTTCCGACCTTTCGCGGGGAGTCATTGACTGAATTATGGCCGTCATACGCGCCAGGGCCTTCTGATCAAACCCCTCCTCCAGCTGCTGGCCCAGCCCCCCCATGCCCGGAATCAGAGACACGAGATGGTCCAATGAGCCCATTTTGGAGATTCGCTGGCACTGTTCCAGTAAATCATTCAGATCGAAGCGATGGCGGCGAACCTTCTCTTCGAGGGCGCGCGCCTCCTCTTCACTGATAGCCTCCTCGGCCTTCTCCACAAGGGTCAGCACATCCCCCATTCCCAGGATACGGGAGGCCATCCGCTCCGCCAGGAAAGGCTCCAGCGCCTCCGGCTTCTCGCCCGTGCCGACAAACCATATCGGTTTTCCCACCACCGCACGCAGAGAGAGCGCGGCTCCGCCGCGAGCATCGCCATCCAATTTCGTCAGAATGAAGCCGGATAGGTCAAGCGAGTTCTCGAAAGCCTGCGCTACTTTCACGGCCTCCTGTCCGGTCATGGCATCCAGCACCAATAACACATCGGCTGCAGGAAGCGCGGCTCGCATTTCCGCCAGTTCACCCATCAGTTCCTCGTCAACATGGGCGCGCCCCTGGGTGTCAATGATAACCGGAGAAAGGCTCTCTGCGCGACTGTGTTTGAGCGCCGCCTGCGCCACCTCCAGAGAAGTCTTCTCTCCGTGAGGTTCAAATACGGGCAGGCCCACTTGAGAGCCGATAGTTGCCAGCTGTTCGATAGCTGCGGGCCGGCGCAGATCCGTTGCCGCCAGTAACGGCTTTCTTCCTTTCTTCTGCAAGGAAAGTCCGAGTTTGGCGGAAGTGGTAGTCTTGCCTCCTCCCTGCAGGCCTACCAACATATATATGTCCGCGGTGCCCTCGGGTTGTGTCTCCGACTCTCCTCCGAGCAATGCAACCAGTTCATCGTGGACTATCTTTATTACCTGCTGTCCGGGGGTAACGCTCTCCAGGACCTCCTTGCCGGTGGCCTTCTCTTGAACGTGGGCAACAAAGTCCTTAACCACGTGGAAGTTGACATCCGCCTCCAGCAGGGCAAGGCGGACTTCCCGGCAGGCTGTGGCAACATCCTGGGGTGATAGCCTGCCTTTCCCAGTGAGTTTCTTGAAGACGGACTGGAGCTTATCAGTGAGGTTATCGAACATCCGGCTACAAGCCAGAGTATAACAATCTTACACCCCAGCTGTCAAATTTGCCTCGACTCTCTATTCTGTCCGGACAGCGGAACCAAAAGAGGTTGCAGCCGCCGCAGGTCCAGCCTTGGAGGCAGCTAGTAGGCCTTTGCCAGCACCAATTCAGCATAATTGAAGCATCTCTTCCCATTCTTGAACCACCTATAATCCAAGCCCCGGATCTCCCTCACGATCGCTTCGCTGTCTGCAAAATCCGGCCGGACATAGTAGTAGTGGGTATCATATGGCGACTCCCCAAAGGCCGCAGCGAGAATGTACCCGCTCGTCTCCGCATAGGCTTTCATTGTCTCCACCATCGAAGCCCAGGCGCCGCGTTTTCGATGTTGATCGTATGTAAGTGGGGAGAACCCTGCGTGGAACATGATGATTTCCGGCTTGCGGCTTGC
The DNA here is from genome assembly GCA_011773575.1 of Armatimonadota bacterium. Taxonomy (GTDB): domain Bacteria; phylum Armatimonadota; class Hebobacteria; order Hebobacterales; family WVXJ01; genus WVXJ01. The sequence goes on from WVXJ01000161.1 coordinate 13,278, forward strand.
CAGATAATCTTTGGTTATACCTCCATTGCGCGCAATCCAGGAGTCATTCAGTCCCCACGCATCTATCGCTTTCCATCGAGAATACAGTGGCAGCAGCCCGGCCTCCGTCACCGCCATCGTATATCCTCTATCCGAGTACTTGCTCAACAGGACGGCTCCATCATGTCTTCCATCAGGGAAATACCTGACGCGGCCGTACCGCTCTTCCTGATAGAGAAGCAAACCCAAACCGCATATCAGCAGGATGGAAATCATAACCCTCCGACCTCGCCTGTCGAAATCGCGAAGGGCCGGAAGTCTCCAATCCCGGCTGATTCCCTCCATGAGAGAGGGCCATGACATTAGAATGATTGGCAGAAGGGCATACTGGAACCGGCCCATCCAGTTCATCTCATCGGACAGCAAGATCCATATGCCGGTGAATCCCGCCACAGGTATCAAGGCGAAGAGAGTCCGCTTGGCGGAGGCGCGGGACCTTACCCCGAATATGAAAGCCAAGACAAACAGCGAGGAGAAGCGCACTGTATTCTCTACAGAATCGGTAATGCCCTCCCAATGCAGATAGCCGCCGCCTTTCTTGTA
>WVXJ01000161.1:13971-14723 GCA_011773575.1 Armatimonadota bacterium
TTCCCGCAAGATACCAGGTGATGCTGGCGAAGAGAGCAAAGAATGGGGTTCCGAAGCAGGCTGCAATATAGCCCTTTCCAGGCCCGAGAGCCAAATAGGCCGCGGAAAGGGCCGCTGCCCAGCGGCCTGCAGGGCCCAGCCTGTTAATGGCAAGGTAAACGATGAGCACGGTGAGGATATGAGAGGCTAATGTCACACCACGGGCCGCGGCCTCCAGCCCCAGGCCCAGTTTCGCCAGGCCCGCCACCACTACCATGAAGAGGAAGTCAGTTGCGCCGTCGAGGGGCTCCTCCCCCACATTCCACACGATCCCGTGCCCCTCTGCCAGGTGCTGGGAGTAGCGGAGCAGCATGGCTGCATCCTCGAAGGGGTGAATGGNNACTGTATTCTCTACAGAATCGGTAATGCCCTCCCAATGCAGATAGCCGCCGCCTTTCTTGTAAAACGGATTCGGCAGGGGATGGCCGAAGTAGTTCTATCGCCAGAGGAAATAAGCCCCACCCAGTATGACAAAGACACAGAGGAAGGCCGCCATAACCTTTCCGGAATGTTTGATGCCAGCCATATATATGACGGCAAAGAGCATGAAGAACGCCAGGAAGACGCCTTCAGGTCGAATCAGTCCCATGACAAGGCCGGACAGGGCAAATAGGGATGAGATGAAGCTTGAATTGGGAGTTTTGACCAACTTTCCCGCAAGATACCAGGTGATGCTGGCGAAGAGAGCAAAGAATGGGGTTCCGAAGCAGGCT
>WVXJ01000161.1:14833-15497 GCA_011773575.1 Armatimonadota bacterium
CCCCTCTGCCAGGTGCTGGGAGTAGCGGAGCAGCATGGCTGCATCCTCGAAGGGGTGAATGGAGGAATTCAGAGCATCGGCGCTGTAAAGCCCGGTCAGCAAGATTAGACCGATAATGAGCAGATAATCTAATCGCTTCACACAATCCCCTTTCTGCACAGATGTTGACCGGGGCGCCGCCGCAAACTGGGTGATGGCATGCCGCATCATATCTTCTTGCCAAACCAGCGTCAAGAAACGGCTCAAACGGGTGGCAAGCGCCGGTCTTTACACACTGCACTGCCTTTGGAACAGGGCGCACAGAGATTGACACCCCTGATTGAACGGGGATAATTAAGAGCGGGAGATTGCTGCGTCAGAGCACGGCGCACAGACTCTTGAGAATTGCGATGAAGGAATCTGACCTGAGGCAAAAACTGGCGCGGATTCCAACGGAGCCGGGGGTTTATGTGATGAAGGATGCCGCCGGCAAGGTGCTTTATGTGGGCAAGGCGGCGAGCCTCCGCTCCCGGGTGCGCTCCTATTTTCAGGATGCCGCTGATTTGCACCCCCGCACCCGCCAGATGGTTGAAGAGGTGGCTGATTTCGATTTCGTGGTCACCGGCTCTGAGACGGAAGCCCTGATCCTCGAGTTCAATCTCATCCAGGAACACCGCCCCCGCTA